>JBBRCM010000184.1:0-7516 GCA_038204855.1 Chitinophagales bacterium | reverse complement strand
AAAAAGAAGCAGGCACCAAACAGGAACAGGAACAAAAACTGGCTGTAGAAAAACTAAGATTTGAACAGCTTAGGGCCGATGACCAAATTAAACAGGCAAGAATATCTTTTGAAAAGCAATTGCAGTTTGAAAAAGCAACGGCGGCAGAAAGATTCCGCCAGGATCTGTTGCTGGCCCAAACAAAACTTGGATTTGAACAGGATAGAGCCGCACAAACTATTCTTCAGCAAAAAGAAATCGCCCAGGCAAATGTGCAAAAAGAAAAAGCCGTTGCCGATGAAAGAATAAAACAGGAAAAGGCAATAGCCGCACAGGAAAAAAGAAGCAACCGGATAAAGATGATTGCCGCCTTTCTCATCATCAGTTTATTATTCATCACTGTGCTTGTGCGGCAACGGAACCGTCAGATAAGGGCCGTTGACAAAGCCATTGCTGAACATAAGGTGGCTGATATGGAAATGCAAAGCCTGCGGGCACAACTGAACCCGCATTTCATGTTCAACTCACTCAATGCAATTCAGGAACTGATACTGATGGAAGAAAATGAAAAATCACATTCCTACCTGGCCCGTTTCTCCAAACTAATGCGCCTGATGCTGGAAAATACCGAGAAGCCGTTTATCCCTTTGCAAAAGGAAATTGATTTTATTAAACTCTATCTTTCATTAGAAAACCTGCGCATACCGGAATTACAATATTCAGTAACAGTTGACCCCGCTATTGATGCGGAACAAACGGCCATACCCAACATGATATTGCAGCCCTATATTGAAAATGCCATCTGGCATGGGCTTTCTCACAAACCAACCGATAAAAAACTGCAGATAAGAATTACAAAAACAAAGGCAGCCATTCAATATGAAATAGAAGATAATGGAGTTGGCAGAAAAAAATCTGCTGAGCTAAAGAGTCTTTTCAGGAAAGAACATAAATCAAAAGGAATGGAGTTGTTGTCAAAACGTTTTAAATTATTATCAAAGGAATTGGGCGCCGATATTGTAACCAGTTATGAAGATGTGATGAACAACGGAGAAGTGGCGGGAACATTAGTTACTATTAAAGTGCCAAACAGTTTTTCGGAAGAAATTAAAAAATCAACACCATGATACGTACCATCATTGTAGACGATGAGCCATCGGCCGTAAATGTATTATCAATACTGCTGAAGAAAAAATGTAAGGAGGATGTGGAGGTTGTAGCAACGTCCACATCACCAGTAGAAGGCAAGGCCCTGATAGAGCTGCACAAGCCCGACCTTGTTTTCTTGGATATAGAAATGCCCGGCATGACGGGTGTTGATCTGTTGCGGTCATTTACCAATCCAACGTTCAGGGTAATATTTGTCACCGCATTCGATGCTTACGCAGTAGAAGCTTTCCGCCTGAGTGCACTGGATTACTTATTAAAACCCGTGGAAGGAGATGACGTAGTAGGGGCGGTGAATAAAATAAAAACGGATATCAACCGGAATGAAAATACCATCAGCTCCCAATTGCAGCAATTAGAAAAAATACTGCTGCATAATACCAGCGCTGCTGAAACCAAGATCGGTATAGGCATGGCCGAAAAAATTGTTTTTGTAAATATTTCAGATATCATGTATTGCGAAGCCAATGGTGCTTATACCACTGTTTTTCTGCAGGACGGAACAAAACTGGTTGCTTCCAAATCCCTTGGTGATTTCGAACTGCAACTTCAAGGCAACAAATTCTTCCGTATTCACCATCACTATCTTATCAGCCTTAACCGGGTAAAGGAGTTTCAACGCTATGACGGAGGTTATGTGATCATGGAGAACGGTAAACAATTAGAAGTATCGCAACGGAAACGGAAAGATTTTTTGGATGCGATACAGGGCATTATCGTGTAAATCGCTGAACATACCTAAACCGGCTTAAACCGTCATACCTTGTTCAGCAAATAGTATGGTTGCATTGATTAACCATTTCTTATCTTGTATCAGTAACAGATTAACATGCTAAAACTTTTTAAAAGCCTTTACTTCCAGGTGCTTGTTGCAATAGCGATTGGTATTGCTTTAGGCCATTTCTTTCCTGCATTTGCCGTGCAGTTAAAACCACTGGGCGATGGTTTTATAAAGCTAATAAAAATGATGATTGCCCCTATCATTTTTTGCACCATCGTTACCGGCATTGCCGGCATGCAAAACTCCAAAAAAGTTGGCCGTGTTGGTTTAAAAGCCATTCTTTATTTTGAAGTGGTTACCACGCTGGCATTAATTATCGGGCTTGTTGTAATTAATGTACTAAAGCCCGGTGTGGGCAGGAATATTATTTTATCCTTCCCGATTTTTCTTTTCACAAATATATTTTTATCAATTTTTCACCGGCAACAACCCATAATTCTTACCATACTCTAACATCTGTTGATAAAAACTTTGTGGATATTCCAGTTTTACATCGGTAATCTTATCACCGCTCATTACCGGAATTAGTTTTGGCTGAATAAAACCACGGTAGGGTTTTGTATTTAATGTTGCATATCGCTTTAGTATTTCAGCATGCAATGCTGCATCTACTTTTACGCCATAGGTTTCTACCAGGTTTTTACCGGCAGTGTAATCTCCTTCCGATTTAATGCGTTGAATTTCTCTTAACAGTTGCCCGAACAGTTCACGCAGTTTTGTATAGTCATTGATGCGTACATAAGTCTTGCCATTATTTTTTACAAACTCAACAACTTTATCTGCCTTTCCTTTTTCATACACCCACCTGGCATTTAATTGCCTGTTGCGCATGTGTGCTTCTTCTACCTGTGCGCCGGGTTTTAAACGGGTAAGCTGTGTCATCAATCCGTTCAGCATATAACTGTCGTATTCTGCTTTACCAACTTCTAAAGAGGGGGAAACACCTATATCAATTAATTTTTGATCCATGATGTAATACAGGGCCACCAAATCGGCACGGGCTTCTTCCAGGCAACTGGCATAATTTTTCAAAGTCTTATCGGTTGTTTCCACACCGGGGTTCAGCTGCCCGCTGGCATGCCCTATGCACTCATGCATATCCACATGTAAATCGCTGGCAAGATTACCATATTGAATGATGCGTTGTTTAACTGTATCATTCAAACCAAACTCTGTAAGCATTCCGCCTTTTGCAGAAGCTACATTGTATGAGTAAATAATATTACTCAGCGAAACAGATTTTGATCCGTGGTCTTTTCTTATCCACTCCGAATTGGGAAGGTTAATACCAATGGGCGTGTTGGGTGCAGCATCCCCACTTTCAACGATCACAGTTATGGCTTTGGCCGTAATACCTTTTACTTCTTTCTTTTTATGTTCGGGCATTAAAGGGGAATTATCCTCGAACCATTGTGCCTGGTTAGCAATGGCAGTAATACGCATGGTGGCAGCCTGGTCCTTCATAGATACCACACTTTCGTAACTCCCTTTTTTGCCAATCGGGTCAAGGTACACTTCCGTAAATCCGTTCACCACATCTATGCGGCTGGCGGTATCACTCACCCAGGCAATATTATATTCGTCGTAGGTTTTTAAGTCGCCGGTTTTGTAATATTGCACCAGCAATTCAATTGCTTTTTTCTGTTGATCATTTTCTGCTACGCCTGCCGCTTTCTCCAGCCAGTCAACAATTTTTGTAATGGCAGGCGAATACATACCGCCAACTTTCCATATTTTTTCTGTTACCTGGCCGTTCTCTTTCATCAATTTACTGTTAAGCCCCCAGGATGGTGCATTTGTCTTTGTATTAAAACGTGCATAAAAATCTTCTACTTCTTTTTGTGTAACGCCTTCATAAAAATTAACCGATGAGGCGGCTACATTATCAATATTCGGACTCAGGTTCACAAGTTTGGGCTGAAACTTTAAATCATACACAATAGGTTTTATTCTTACTAAAAAAGCATCTGTTGCTTCGCCTGCATCTTTGGGCAGTAAGCTGCTGTCGCTATTCTTAGCAACCTGCATAAAATAATCGTAGCTACACGCTGGTATAAATTTATCGTTGCTGTAGTGATGGTAGTTACCATTGCTGAACCATACACGGCCGCAATACTCTTCTAATTTTTTCCAGTCTTCGCTTGTTTTATCACCCTTATAAGTGCTGTACATGGTCTCTAATGTTTTACGCAACATGATGCCGTATTTACTTTTCTGGTCGTAAATAATATCCCGGCCGCAAAGAGCCGCTTCGTATAAATAATAAGACAATTTTTTTTGCTGTAGCGGAAGATCGCTGAAACCCGGTACCTGGTAACGCAGCATTTGCAGGTCGGCAAAAGATTCTGCTTCTACAGTAAAGGCCGTATCGTAAACCGGTATTTTTACGATTATTGAATCGTGAATGGTTTCGGTTTGGTTAGCTGTATTATCATTACATGATAGAATGAAAAGCGATGCAATACAAATTGCAACAGCACCGTAAGTGATTTTTTTTATTACCTGATACATTTGGTTTGATTTTTTGTTAACCATTAAAATTACCGAATAAAAGGCACAATTAAAAAGAAAGCGTGTATGATGTAACAACATCTTTTACATACAGCCCAAGCTAATTATTAAATAAGTAACCGGCTATTTTTAGTATCTTAAATGTTCCTTAATCAATCTATATGCTTAAAAAGATATTTTTAATGTGCCTGTTTGTTTTTTCAGTTGCATTATCCGGTGCACAACCATTTTCAAAAACAGAAATTGTCCGTTGGGAGAAACAAGCTAAAGACATAACTATCATCCGTGATAATTATGGCGTGCCGCATATTTATGGTAAAACAGATGCCGATGCGGTTTTTGGTTTGCTCTATGCTCAGTGCGAAGATGATTTTAAAAGAGTGGAATTAAATTATATTGAAAAACTTAGCCGCTTGTCAGAAGTTAATGGCGAAAAAGATCTGTATAACGATCTGCTCATTCGCCTGGTGATTGATAGTGCAGATGCAAAGAAAGATTTTACCACAGCCCCTGATTGGTTAAAAAAAATATTGAATGCCTATGCCGATGGCATAAATTATTATCTATACAAAAATCCAACAATAAAACCGGCATTACTCAACCGCTTTCAACCCTGGTATCCTTTGTTGTGGACAGATGGAAGTATTGGCGCCATCAGTACTGGCGGGATATCACTAAATGAAATAAAAAACTTTTTTGGCTCTGATGAAATTTTTGCAAAGCAGGAATATGAAGCAGAAGTTTTAACAGGCTCAAACGGTTTTGCTTTTGCGCCGAAAATCACCAAAGACGGCAATGCTATTTTATATATCAATCCGCATGTAACATTTTATTTTCGTCCTGAGGTACACATGATTAGCGAAGAGGGTATGAATGTGTATGGCGCTGTTACCTGGGGACAACCTTTCATTTACCAAGGCTTTAATGAGCATTGCGGATGGATGCATACATCAAGCGCTGCAGACATTTCGGATGCTTATATAGAAAAGCTGACTAAAAAAAATAAGCAATGGTTTTATAAGTATGAAGGGAAAGAAAAACCCGTTACCATAAAACCAATCCGCATAAAATATAAAACGGCTGACGGTTTCGAAACAAAAATATTCAAAGCCATGTTTACACAGCATGGTCCCATTATGACAAAGCGTGAGGGTGAATACATTAGTTTACGGCACAACAACCGCGATACAAAGGGTTTTATGCAAAGCTGGTTACGTACTAAAACAACAAGTTTTGCCGACTTTAAAAAAACGATGGACATAGGTGCCAACCCCAGCAACAATACCGTGTATGCCGATGCCGAAGGGAATATTGCTTACTGGCATGGCAATTTTTTACCAAAGCGTGATCCAAAATACGATTGGAGCAAACCTGTTGATGGAACAACATTGGCAACAGAATGGAAAGGATATCATACAGTAGATGAAAGTGTACATATTTATAATCCCGAAAACGGATGGCTGCAAAATTGTAACTCCACACCATTTACCGTTGCCGGAAAATACAGTCCTAAGAAATCTGATTATGCAACATATTTAGCTCCCGATGGAGAAAACTTCCGTGGCATTAATGCGGCGAGGGTTTTGGACAAAGAAAAATCTTATACACTTGATAAAGTAATTGCAGCCGGTTACGATACTTACCTGGCGGCTTTTGAAAAACTAATCCCTGCATTGGTAAATGCTTTTGAAAAAAATTATTCACCTGCAGATTCGGTTTACCAACAAATGATGGAACCCATCACTATTTTAAAAAACTGGGACCTGCGTTGTGGCGAAAAATCTGTTGCTACAACTTTAGCCATTGAATGGATAGAAAAAATTTCGGCGGCTATTAATAAAACGAGAGTTGATAAACCCAACGCCGATCTGGTTGATAAAACAACCGAATTTGCTGCTACCGTGCATGTAAACGAAGTAGTACCACCCTTACTGGCTGTTATTGATGAACTGAAAGAAAAGTATGGCGACTGGAAAATTGCATGGGGAGATATCAACCGGTTTCAACGTATATCATCCGACATTGATAGCAAGTTTGACGATAACAAACCCAGCATACCAGATGGCTTCGCTTCTGCCACCTGGGGCATGTTACCTTCCTATAGCAGCCGCACTTACCCCGGCACTAAAAAAAGATATGGCTATCACGGTAACAGTTTTATTTGTGCTGTTGAGTTTGGCAAAAAAATAAAAGCAAAATCATTGTTGGCTGGTGGCGAAAGTGGCGACTCTAACTCCAAACATTTTTTCGACCAGGGAGAGATGTACAGCAAGGGGCAATTTAAAGAAGTGTTGTTTTATAAGGAAGATGTGATGACGCATGCGGAGAAAACTTATCATCCGGGAGATTAAGTAAACTTGTTTAATAATTTGAACGATGCTCAAAAAATACAATTAGCCAGCAAACGCCTGCGCTTACAAATGAAGCTACAGGCCCGCAGGCACATACAGCTTGGTATACAATTTCACTGGCTCGGCTATTTTCAT
The DNA here is from genome assembly GCA_038204855.1 of Chitinophagales bacterium. Classification (GTDB taxonomy): domain Bacteria; phylum Bacteroidota; class Bacteroidia; order Chitinophagales; family Chitinophagaceae; genus Ferruginibacter. Next base: position 592 of record JBBRCM010000184.1, on the reverse strand, counting down.
ACCATTAAGCAGTTGGGGATGCAATACCAAATTGAATCACTATGTCATGTAACCCCGGCAGAACAACCTTTTTATATCGAAGCAATAAAGGAATTGAACAACCCGGATTTAAACCCAGAAATGATAACCACAACCGGGGAAGGTATATTAGACAAGGTATTAAAAAATCATCCTTCCATCAGTGCCTTTAAATATGTGATGGATCTGCCACTACTTGAAACATGGAATACAAATGCCGGAGATATGCTGGTTAAGGCACAGGAACTATTGCAATTTGATGATGGACCGGTATATTTTTTATCTGACGATTGCAGCCCTGTACTGCAATTACAATGGAGCGAATTAATAAAGCATGCCCATGAAGTTTTTGATGACTCCTGCATCTCTTTAATCTTTACCGATAGAGATTACAGCTGGATTATTTTTCGATCTATAGAAAATGAATGGCGTAGTAGCAGAATTATAAAAAATAATTAACTGCTGACTATGATATACTCAAATCCCTGAGTATTTTTTCGGGTAAACCATTGACTTTACTTATCCATTTCCTTAATATGATACTCCTGTATCAACGGTGGATTTTCCGGCGAGA
>JBBRCM010000183.1:0-7580 GCA_038204855.1 Chitinophagales bacterium | reverse complement strand
ATAGCAACGGAGATAAAACTTACTTTATAAACCCGGCCTCAGTAAATTATGACGGTGGAGAACTAAAAAAGATTTCCTGCGAAACATTAGCGGAAAAATATAAGTAAGCCGGTAGATTACAATTATTAAACTATTGCCCATCCCCCCAACTAAGCGTATTTTCGCAGCTATGCAACAAATTAATATACCGCTTATTTTAACCAGTCTTGGTTTTGAGGGCCTGAATGAAATACAGCAGGCTTCGCTGGAAGCCAATGCAAAAAATGACAATGTAGTTTTATTATCTGCAACGGGTTCTGGTAAAACACTGGCTTTTTTATTACCCTTGCTTGAAACATTAAATCCTGAGATAAATAATGTGCAGGCATTGATCATTGTGCCAAGCCGGGAGCTTGCTATACAGATAGATGACGTATTCCGTAAAATGCAAACCGGCTTTAAAGTTACACTTTGCTATGGCGGCCACAAACGTGAGACTGAAGAAAACAATTTAAAAGAAGCTCCTGCTTTAATTATCGGTACAGCTGGCCGTTTGGCAGATCATATTCGCCGCAATAATTTCGAACTGGATAATATTAAAATCCTGGTGCTGGATGAATTTGATAAATCGCTGGAGCTTGGTTTTACCGAAGAGATGTCTTTCATTGTTGGGTCGCTTAAAAATGTTAAAAAGAGAATACTTACATCGGCAACTTATGCAGTACCGGTTCCGGATTTTATTGGTTTGAAAGATCCAATGCGCCTTGATTTTTTACCCGAGGGCGAACAACCGGAAAATATGCTGGAGGTAAAGATTATGCATAGCCAGGATAAAGATAAAATTGATACGCTTTTTAAATTAATCTGTTATTTAGGTAACCGTTCAACGGTGGTGTTTTGTAATCATCGTGTTGCTGTTGAACGCACCAGTAACCTCTTAACAGAAAAGGGTATACTGAATGTTTTTTATCATGGAGGCATGGAGCAGCAGGAAAGAGATGCAGCACTTTGCAAATTCAGGAATGGCACCAGTAATATTTTGGTTACAACCGATCTGGCTTCCCGTGGATTGGATATTCCAAACATCCGTTACATTGTTCACTATCATTTGCCCGATACAGAAGATGCATTTACGCACCGCAACGGCCGCACTGCCCGTATGGATGCCAGCGGTACTGCTATCATCATTTTATCGGAAGAAGAAAAACTTCCCGGCTATGTTAGTGATGCAAGTGAGGTAGAAATTACAGAAGAACATCCCCTACCTGAAAAACCAAAATGGAGTACGTTGTTTATTGCTGCGGGTAAAAAAGATAAAGTGAATAAGATAGATATTGTCGGTTTCCTCTCAAAAAAAGGAGAACTAAAACAAGAAGATATTGGCATTATAGAAGTGAAAGACTTTTTTAGTTTTGTGGCCGTGCGTAAAGTTAAAGTGGGGCATGTGCTGGAACTGATTAAAAATGAAAAGATAAAAAATAAGAAGGTGAAGATTGAGATAGCACGATAGAATCTTTGATACCGCTTATTTTGGGGGATTAACGCAGATTTTCGCCTTCGGCAAAATTGAAGTTGCCACTGAGGCACTGAAACACAGAATCGAATGTGTATTGTTTCCGTACTTCTGTGCTTCAGTGGCAAAAAAATATTTCCAGAGGAAATTTATTCCTCCTTCTTCAACGTTGCAATATCATCCATCAGCCGTTCCATTTCCAATGCTAGTGTTCCATTGTAAACACCTCGTATCCTGCGGTGCCTATCTACCAATATAAAATTCTCTGTGTGTAAAAACTCGTTGCCGGTTTGGTAGTAACCAATTGTATCACCTGCATAATATTGTTTTTTGGCAAGTGCATAAATCTGGTCTTCATTGCCGGTAAGTAAATGCCATTTACCGCTGATGATGCCTTTTGCTTCTGCATATCTTTTTAAAACCGGCACGCTATCCATAGTTGGTGTTACGGAATGTGAGAGTAATAAAACTCCGTTATCATTTTTATATTTTTCCTGCAGGGTGCCCATATTGGTCGTCATCATGGGGCAAATACTGCCGCAACGGGTAAAAATAAAATCGGCTACATAAATTTTTCCTGCAACATCCATTTCAGTAATGGTTTTGCCATCCTGATCGGTAAAAGAAAATACAGGAATAGTATGTATGTTTTTATAGGCAGGGTCATCGGCAGCTATCCACTCAGGAGTAAAGTCGGGTTTGTTAATGAATGGCAATGCAAGGGTTTTATCGGCTGTTTTGTTTTTACAGGCTGATGCAAATAAAAAAAGCAACAACAAACTATTTTTTACTAATCGAATCATAAGGATTGATGCATGTTTTTAAACCAATTAAACCATATTTTTTTCCACCCCTGATAACATAATTGGCTCTTACGGAACCGTTATCCCACCAAAGCCGTTGGCTGCCTTCTTCCTGGCCATTTTTATAATGAAAACATTTTTGTAATAAGCCAGATGAATACCATTCTTTAAATTCCCCTTCGTATTCACCATCATAAGCTTCAAACAACATTTTTGGCTTCCCGTCGGGCCACCAGCCTTTATGTGCACCTTCTTTTTTTCCATTGATATAAAACCGTTCTTCCTGTAACTGGCGGTTGGGATACCATTTTTTCTGCGTTCCCTCTTCTACCCCATTAAAATAAGAATCCAGCGCTGCTGTATCGCCGTTTGTATACAAGGTGTACCTTAAGCCAGTAAAGAATTTTTCCTTATAAAATATCGTGTCCTGACGTTTTGTAAGATCCTTGTCCGTTATACTTACGTAAACAGCCGGAACTGTTTTAGCAATTTTTATTTCAGGTATTGTTGCTGTAATTGTTTCTGCATTTTTAGTATTGCATGAAAACAGAAATAGAACCAGTATAAAAAAGGCATCGCACGGCTGAATCAGTTTCCTGATGTAGAAGAGCGTCCTTCGTTCCTCAGGATAAACTGTGCCAATGAAGTTAAATAGCATTACCAAAGCCCGGTTAATAAAAAAATTATTGTGTTACTGTTCCTGCTGTTCCGTAAAATCCATTTCCATTAAGGTATGGCGCAGCCGTTGTAAAATGATAATGATAAATGCCCGCTGGATAATCGGCTGTTACATGTGTATGTCCATGATAAACATCTAAGCCTGTCGGGTCGCTTCCATTTGTTTCCTTTGTTCCGTAAACCGGAAAACCATCCAGCAGAAAACCCATTAACGATGATGGTGTAGCTTTAACCGTTGTTAAATACTTAGGCTCAACATGGTAATGATACATTCCCGACATCTGCGGATGTCCCCACCACTGATCAAAACCATTGATCTCGTTTGTTAAAGGTGAGCCACCGGCAGCATCTTGATTCTAGAATGGTACACCATTCAGCGCAATCCCAATTACTCCACCGGGTGGTGCAGCATGTGTTGCAGCAACCACAGGATTTACAGGTATTTTCATGGTGATACTTTGTGTTGCAATTGTATTTGGATTTTGTGCAAACATACCGCCTCCGAAAGTTGTTCCGCTGAATGCCTCATACAAAGGGTTAGTTGTTGGATAGTAAGCACTCTTATGATCGGGCAATGCATTGCATTTGATAGTTACCCAGGTACCATCAAAAGTAATGCTGGTTGCGCCATAAATTTTACTGTAAACCGAGGGTAAAGTTGGCCCACCACCAGCACTGTTTACTGGTAGTGCTAAACTGCAGCTTTGTCCGCCAAAACTAATGGCAAAATTTGCAGTGCCAACTGCAGATGGAGTACCCGTTACATTGTATGTAAGATTACCGGTACCGCTTGCCAGCGTGCCTGCCATTAATGTTGCTGTTAAACCGGTTACTCCTGTTGAAGTAATGGCTGTGCCTGCACTGTATGCAATGCCATTGCCGCCATTATAAGGAACTGTTGCAGTTGCTGTGTAGGCTACAGCAACGGTTGCTGTAGCAGAAAAAGAACCGCTTGCACAAGCAAGTGCTGATATGGTTGGCAAAGTTGGACCGGCTGCATTTACTGTTAATGCAAAGCTGCATGTTTGTCCGCCGAAGGTTACCGGAAAATTAGCAATACCTGCTGCAGATGGAGTTCCTGCAACTGTAAAGGAAAGATTACCTGTACCATTAGCCAATGTGCCGGCAATCAATGTTGCAGTTAATCCGGTTACACCTGTTGATACAATAGATGAACCTGCTAAATAGGCAACAGCATTACCGCCACTGTAAGGAACTGTAACAGTTGCAGAATAAGCAACACCGGCAGTAGCAACTGCATTAAATGTTACCGTTGGGCAATTTAAAGCCGTAATGCTTGCTGTAGTTGGCGTTGTACCTCCACCGCCGCTGCTGTCGCTGCTTTTATTGCATGAAACTGAAATGGCTATTACGGTTACAATTAGTGCAAGAAATTTTAATCGCATAGTTGGTTTGTTTTTAGATTTTTTATTTTTTTAAGAAGCTTGTATGAAAATTAATTGAATGGATTACTCCATCTTTTATCAATATAAACATTGGTACCCGATAAAGTTTTTATAAACGCAACCAATGCTGATTGCTCTGCACCGGTCAGGTTTAGTTTTTGCCCCTGCCCGTTTGGCCTTAGTTTAGGGTCAAGGTTTGTATTGCCGGCTGCAATATTTATTGTGTTGTAATGCCCAACCGCATTTTGTACCGTAGCAAGGTTTGCAGTATGCATTAAAGGGCCGTTTTCAATACCCAACCCATTGGTAACATCACGCAAACTCGGCGCCCTGGTAACCGTTATATCAATTCCGACGCCCGGTAGTATTTTTCCAACAATGCCGTTGTTTCCGCTGTTAGGGTCAATATCAAATTCAGGTGCATTATGGCAGCCGTTGCAACCTGCGCCGCCGGCAATTCGGTTTCCAGCGGGATCAAATACAGGAGGGGTTATAAAAAGCTGTTTGCCTAAATTTTCCTGTGCCGTAAAATTTGCGAAAGGCTGACCGTCATTGGCAACCGCTACCCTGCCTGCATCATATTTTGAGTCGAATGATTGAATGCTTCTTACAAACTGAGCCAGGCATTCCTGCATACGGGCTTCCGTAACAGTAATATCTCCGTAAACAAATTTAAAAAGCTCGTTATAGTAATTTACAGATTGTAATTTGGTAGGTAAAGCAGCAATTCCCGGCCTTCCGCTTAATCCACTGAAACCCATTTCTGCATGATCCTGTATGGGTTTGGTTGTTTGTATCTCTAGTGTTGCGGCACGTTCGTCCCAAAAGAATTTTGTTTCAGCCGCATAGCGGCTGTTTATTAAACGCATGCTGTGCCTGGCCGTTACGCCTCCAGCAACACCGCTGCTGGCAATAACGTTATCACCAAATGCAAACTGTTGTTTGTGGCAACTGCCGCAGGATATGGAATTATCAATGCTTAAATTTTTATCGTAAAATAAAACCCTGCCTAAAGTTGCTTTGGGATTTGTAATAGTGTTGCCGCCAGTATTGTCTTTACCTGGTAACAAATAAGCTGGCTTGCCTTGGTTTGCATAATTGGCCAAACTGGTGGGGTCAATATTTGTTCCAAAGGCGACTTTAATGGCCGCATAGGGATCTACAACAACAGCTGTTATGGGCGTTGTTGCAGTATCGCTTTTTGAACAGCTTACTGCTGCAATTAATAAAATAAAAATGGCTGCGATGGAAATTTGCAGTTTAGTCATAGTGAATTTGCAGTTTAGTCATAGTGAATTTGGTTGTTGCAGGTTAAAGGATTTATTTGTTTGGCTGTGCTTATTGTTTTTATAATGGCTTAATAGTTTAAAAATACTTTTTATTCCTGTGGTGGAGGTGGTGGCCTTCTGTCTCCATCATCCCTTCCACCAGGTGGCGGACCTTGTGGCCTTTTAGGCCCACCCATTCTGCGTAATACATCCTTAATAATATTGTCAAACTTTATTTGCTGCTCTTTATTACATATTAACCTTAATTTTTGAAAATGTTTAAAAGTAAACACATCCCGCTGCTGCTCCAGTTCTCCAATTTTTTTGCTGTATTCCTGTATGTTGGTTTCTGTTACATTTTCATCCTGTAATAAATCAAAGAATCTGTCTTTAGCTTTACCAATACTATCCTGTAATGGCCGTATACCTTCCTGATGCTCTTCACGTAATTTTTTGTACGTAACCTGCTGCGCTGAATCGAGATTTAATTCTCTGGTAATAAATTGAAATACCTCCCCTCCCTGTTGTTTCGGAACTCTTTCCGATTCTTGAGCAGTTTTTTTATTCGTCCAAAGCAAGGCCAGCGTCACAATATTGGCCGTTAATAAAAGCAGCGTTATAACAGATATCCAGCGGTTATTTGTAGAATTGTTCATGCTATATTTTTTACTCGTAAACAGATTCAGAACCATTTAAATCGTAAGCCTTTGCAAAAGATTCTATAGTTGCAGGCTTATTGCTTTGTAATGAAAAATACTGCTCTGGCGCTTTCTTCATGCTGAGCAACGAAAAAACATTCACTATCAAAAAAAGTGAAAGCGCAGCAGTAATGAATGCAGGGCGAAGTAGAAAGAATATTCTTTTTTCTTCTGCCGGTTGCATTTTACCCTTCAAACGGGTGTAAAAAAAATCAGGTGCAACAGCGGGCTGCATGCCCCCGAGACTTTCCATTATACTTTCAATCCTCTCCTGTGAAAACTTATTTTGCATTGGTAAAATTTGCCTGTTCATAATTTAGATGCCATTTTTTATAAAACCCTTCGCTAAGGCGGCGAATTATTTAATCTTTTCCTCAAATTTTGTTTTGCACGTTGTAAAAGTGAGTCAACAGCCGATTCTGTAGTGTTTAAAATGTCTGCAATTTCCCGGTAACTCAGTTCTTCTAACTTATTTAAAACAAAGGCTGTTCGCTGGTTTTCGGGCAATTGATCAATCATTTTAAAAAGAATGGCAGCATCTTCCTTGTTTTCCTGCAATACACCGGGATGATTAAAATCTTCGGGTTCGTACACCGGTAAATTATTATCGCCAAACAGCGTACTTAAAAAGCCAAACCTTTTTTTTCTTTTTTTGCTGCGCAGATGATCCAGCGATTTGGTTACGGTGATACGGTATACCCAGGTAGATAAAAGAGAGTCGCCTTTAAAATTTTGGATTGAACGGAATACCTGTATAAAAACTTCCTGTGCAATATCTTCAGCTTCGGTATGGTGCTGTAGTAAGCCAAGCGATGTATTAAATACTTTATCCTGAAACCGGGTAAGCAGTTCCCTGAATGCAGATTCCTCTCCATGGCGGAGGCCAAAAAGTAATTCCTGTTCAGTCAAAAGGTGGATGCGGTTTAAGGTTAGACGATGGAAAATAGGAATTCCTTCGGTCATTTAACCGCTTTGTTGAATTTTTTTATAAAACGTATTATTGAACTATTAAATTGTTCAGCCTCATTAAAGAGAAACTGGTGTTCGATAGGTATAACGTACAAAGGAAAGTCTTTTAGTTCCTGTTCAAATTTTTGAAGCCTTACCGCATCTTTTTCTGTGGTTAAGATGACCTTTTTCTTCATTGCAATTTTTTCAAAATGCTGCTTTATATCCTTCAGGTCGTTGCTATGGAAAATATGATGATCTGCAAAGCGTAGCAAATCATAACTGTC
>JBBRCM010000182.1:0-7636 GCA_038204855.1 Chitinophagales bacterium | reverse complement strand
GGTCTTTATTGGGTAATGGAGTACAAAGCGCCAACCAGCTTCAATGAAAAGTTGAAAATTCAACTTTTACGTGACGAATCACAGATGCGTCACATGTACACTGCACTCGACAAGTACGCCGTCGACTACAATGCGAAAAAGAGAAGTGGCGGCAAATTTACTAACGAAAAAACCCCCGCTTAACTCCATGGCAAAAAATGAAATAAAATATCTTACTGCCATTAAGCAGGAGAAGCGTCCGAAGAAATACTGCCGTTTCAAGAAAATGGGTATCCATTATATTGATTACAAAGACGGAGAATTTCTGAAAAAATTCATTAACGAACAAGGTAGATTGTTGCCGCGCCGCCTTACCGGAAACTCGTTGAAGTTTCAACGTAAAGTTGGTGATGCAGTAAAAAAAGCCCGTCAAATGGCTATTTTACCGTACGTTACTGATTTATTAAAATAGAAATCCAGCCCCTCCTATCCTCCCCCAAGGGGAGGGAAAAGGAGAAGACTGAAGCGAATAAAAAAATTTTTTTTCACCACCCTAATCCCATAATAAAATAATTGGGAGAAAGTTAAGCGATTAGCTTGATTGGGTAAAAATGCAAAAACATGCAGGTAATATTAATACAGGATGTAAATAATTTAGGTGGCGTTAATGAACTGGTAACAGTTAAGAACGGTTATGGCCGCAATTATTTAATTCCAAGCAAACAAGCTATTGAAGCCAGTCCTTCCAACATGAAAATGATGGAAGAAAAGAAAAAGCAACAAGCTAAGAAAGAAGCTAAATTACTGGCCGAATTGAATAATGTAATTGCTGTTTTAAAAGATGGTGCTTTAAAGATTGGAGCTAAAACCGGTACAAGCGGTAAAATATTTGGTAGCGTAACTTCTGTTCAGATTGCACGTGCAATTAAAGAACAAAAAGGCTACGAGATCGACCGTCGCCGTATCACCATTATTGATGAAGTAAAAGAATTAGGCACTTTTAAAGCAAGTATCGATTTTGGTAACGGTAACGAAACTGAAGTTGAATTTGAAGTAATTGCTGAGTAATTCTTACTAAATACTTTTACAGACCGCCTCATAAATATGAGGCGGTTTTTTTTATGCTGAAATTTAAAATGTTGGGAAAAACAGCCTGATATTCGGGTATAGTATTCTACAGTTTCCATTTTTACTTATCAGTTTACAATTGAATTTTTAGTGGCAGCATCTTTGCTTCATAAATGATAAATTTATTTCTTCATCTCTAATTTTAATTTTTATGCCATTCATTAATTCAGCACAAAATAATAGCGAACCTGTAAAAATTTATTACGAAGACTCTGGAAAAGGTAAGCCAGTAGTTTTTATACATGGCTGGCCGCTTAGCGGCTCTATGTGGGAATATCAAATTACCCAGCTTCCGCAGCAAGGGTTACGTTGTATAACTTACGACCGCCGGGGATTTGGCAACTCAGACAGGCCCTTCACAGGTTATGATTACAACGCTCTTGCGGGAGATTTAAAATCTTTATTGGATGAACTGGATCTTAACGATGTTACACTTGTGGGCTTTTCGATGGGTGCAGGTGAAATTGCAAAATACTTTTCGTTATACCAGGGAAAGCGTATTGCCAAAGTTGTAATAGTGAGTGGGGTAACACCTTACATGCTTAGAACAGATGATAATCCGGAAGGGGTGCCACAGGAGGAATTTGACAAAATGACTAAAGGTATGATTGAGGACAGACCAGCATTTATGGAAGCCTTTAATAAAGATTTTTCCGGTGTCAGCCTGGTTAATCATCCGGTAAGCAGTGCATTTTTAGCAAACAGTCTTACACAATGTATGAATGCTTCTATAATTGCTACCCTCGAATGTGCCAAAGCATTTTCTTCAACAGATTTCAGAAAAGATGTTGTTAAGATAAACGTACCAACGCTTATCATTCATGGAGATAGTGATAAAATTGTTCCCATTAAACCAACCGGTGAACAAAGTGCACAGTTGATACAGGGATCCCGTTATGTTGTTTATGAAGGCGCTCCGCATGGTTTATGGTATACACATAAAGACAGGCTGAACCAGGATTTGATAGACTTTATTTGATCGTTTACATAATAAACTCAGAAAAACTCTGGTCTTTAAAAGATCAGAGTTTTTTATTTAGCCCGGATTTCTATTGGTTTAATAAAAATTCCTTCAATTCCTTTTTATCAGCTCCAATTTTTGTACTCCTTTTTTCTTTCTTAATTTGCTCAGCAACTATGTCCGGAACAGGCACGACTTCATTTATCACTGGCTCTATAACATCGTAGAACTTTACGGGATGCGCTGTTTCTAAAATTACGCCTTTGCTGTTTTTATTTTGAGAAAGATGTTGTTCAAGGGCATTATAAGCCACAGCACCATGAGTATCCAGGAGGTAATTATAATTTTGATAAACAGATTTTAATGTGGCTTTTGTCTCTTCGTCTGTAATAGTATAACCGGTTAACGTATTCCTTAAGCCATTTAATTGCTGCTGAAATATTTCCATAATGCGAACGAAATTGCTTGGATCACCAACATCCATTGCATTTGAAATGGTGGCCACTGCCTTTTTGGGTTGATAGTTTCCTGAGCGTAAAAATTCTGGTACGGTATCATTTACATTGCATGCTGCAATAAAACCTTGTATTGGCAGGCCGGAATGTTGGGCCAGCAAACCTGCACAGATGTTTCCAAAGTTCCCGCTAGGTACTGTTACCACAGGTGGATTTTCTTTATCCTGCCATTGTTTCCATAAATAAAAATAATAGAATTGCTGTGGCAACCAACGTGCCACATTGATAGAGTTGGCTGATGTGAGTTTTATTTTTTTATTTAATTCTACATCAGTAAAAATAGTTTTTACCATTTGCTGGCATTCGTCGAAAGTTCCGTCAACTTCAAGTGCATGAATATTATTGCCGAGTGTGGTCAACTGTTTTTCCTGAACCGAACTTACTTTACCGGATGGATACAAAATCACAACTTCCACTCCTTCTACATTGTAAAAACCATTGGCTACGGCGCCACCGGTATCGCCGGAAGTTGCAACAAGCACTGTTATTTTTTCTTTACTATCCCTTAGCGAAGGCGAATGGGTTGCAAAATAACTCAGGCAGCGGCTCATAAACCTGGCTCCAATATCTTTAAAAGCCAAAGTAGGACCATGGAATAATTCCAGCGAAAAAATATCATCCGTAATTTTCACCAGAGGAATTTCAAAATTCACTGTTTCATTTACTATCCTTTCCAGTTCAGCTTTTGGTATCGTATCGCCAATGTATGGAGCAATGACTTCGCATGCAATGGCTTCGTTTGAATAGTCTTCAATATTATTAAGCAAAAGCTTACTTACCTGCGGAATGGTTTCCGGAAAATACAATCCTTTATCAGGTGCCTGTCCCAATACAGATGCCGTTGCAAAATCAACAACTTGTGATTGTTTATTTAAACTGTAATATTTCATTTGTTGCTTCTTATTTTATTCGCTTGATAAAATTTTTACGCCCTGCGGATTAATTGTTGTTACATAAGTTTTGTAGTCAATTCCTATTCCATTGTAAATTTCCTGCATTATGGTTTCCACTTTTTTAGCAATGCCTTCATTTTCGCTAAGCATAAAAATTGACGGACCAGATCCTGATATTCCTCCCCCCAAAGCACCGGCGGCTTTACTCTGGCTTTTAACTTCATCAAAACCAGGAATCAAGATACTCCTAACTGGTTCTATAATCACATCCTCCAGCGACCGGCCAATAAGCGGAATATCATTTTTCAAAATTCCGGCAACCAATCCGGCGATATTGCCCCATTGTTTTATTGCATTTTTTAGTTGCACTTCTTTGCGTAAAATTTGCCGGGCATCAGCAGTTTTTACTTCTATTTGAGGATGTACAACTGTTACATATAATTCTGGCGAAGCCAGTGCAATGATATCCAAAGGAAAAACAGAACGCACCAAAGTGATACCGCCAAAAATACAAGGTGTTACATTATCTGCATGTTTAACACCCGTTGCCAGCTTCTCGCCATTCATGGCAAACCTTACCAGGTCTTCTTTACTAAAGTGATTATTGAGTAAATGATTGGCCGCAACAACAGCACCTGCCGAACCTGCAGCACTGGAACCAAGCCCACTGCCAGGCTTTATATTTTTATGTACGGTTACATTAAAACCTATATTCTTTCCATAATCTTCCATCAATGCCTGCAAGGCAACACCAGCTACATTTTGTTCTGCAGCTTCGGGCAAACCATAATCATCCGTATGTTTCATGTTGATGATGGGTTCATCAATCAGTTCCAGTTCCATAATATCGCAGGGGTCATTTAGCGCCATGCCCAAAATATCAAAACCACAAACCAGGTTTGCTACAGTTGCCGGAACTGCTATTTTTATTTTTTTCATGGTGACTTATTTTGCTCAAACTCTTTAAATGGAAAGATTTGATTTCAGAAAATCTGTCAGGGTGAGCTGGTCGAACCCGATATACTGCAAAGACCCGCCTTCGACAGGCTGCAAATGACAAGTGTTGCAAAAGGTTAATAAACAATTTTTTACAAAATTGAATTTAGCCACAAAGACTCGAAGGCACTAAGGAAAATGCGTAGCATTTTTCTACTTCGTGCCTTTGTGCCTTCGTGGCAAACCCTTTTCGCAGCGAAGCTGAGAAAAAATATTTTTGTCATTTGCAAAGAGCTTAAAGCATTTTTATGAGTGCCTCAGGCTGACACACTTAATTAGCCGCAGCTCTTATGATATCTGCAAAAACACCCGATGCAGTTACAGCCGCACCAGCACCTGCTCCTTTTACAACCAATGGCTGCTCCGGATAACGGTCAGTATAAAACAATACCACATTATCCTTACCATACAAATGATAAAAATCACTTTGCTCATCTACCTGTTGCAAACCTACGGCGGCTTTGCCTTTATCATAGCTGGCCACAAATTTTAATTTTTTACCAGCAGCTTTTGCGGCATCCAATATGTTTTTAAAATGTGTTTCTTCCTTTTCCATCGCTGCATAAAAATCATCAACAGAACCGGTCATGCAACTTTCGGGCATGAAAGAATTATTGCTGATATCTTCCATCTCCATTGTTTCGCCAGACTCACGTGCAAGTATCATAATCTTACGCATCACATCTTTGCCACTTAGGTCAAGTCTTGGATCAGGTTCGGTATAACCTTCGTCCTGTGCCTGCTTTACCACCGATGCAAAACTTGTTGTACCATTGTAATTATTAAACACAAAATTTAGAGTACCGCTAAGCACTGCCTGTATGCGGTTGATTTTATCGCCGCTGTGCAACAGATCCTTTAATGTACCGATGATTGGTAATCCTGCACCTACATTGGTTTCAAACAAAAACTGGCTGTTGAATTCATTGGCAAGGTCTTTCAGCTTTTTATAATAAACATAAGGCGAAGATGCCGCCACTTTATTACACGCAACCACCGAAATACTTTTTTGCAACAAGTCACCATAAACAGTTGCCAGTTCTTCATTGGCCGTAATATCTGCAAAAACTGAGTTGCGTAAATTTTTTGTCTGTATGGTTGAGGTAAAGTCAGTCAGGTTCATTATCTCTCCTTTTTGTATTTCAGATTGCCAGTTTGTTATATCAACACCTTCCTCATTAAAATACATTTTTTTACTGTTGGCAATACCAACCACTCTTATCTGAATCCGAAGTTTCTCCAGTAAAAATTGCTTTTGCTGTTGTAACTGATCAAGAAATTTTCGGCCAACATTACCCAGGCCGGCAATAAATAAATTCACCTGCTTATAACTTGTTTCAAAAAACTCTTCATGTAAAACGTTGATGGCTTTTTTAACATCGTCCGTGCCGATAACTGCAGAGATATTTCTTTCTGAAGATCCTTGTGCAATAGCACGAATGCTCACACCGTTTCTTCCCAATGCCGAAAACATTTTGCCACTGATACCGGAATGATTTTTCATATTATCGCCCACGATGGCAACAATGGATAACTCCTTTTCAACTATGATTGGATCAACTTTATTTGTTTCTATTTCATAGGCAAAAGCATTGTCAATAACCTCCTTCGCTTTTGTACTGGCGTGTTCATCCACACCCACACATATAGAATGTTCCGAAGACCCCTGTGTAATAAGGATTACATTAATAGATGCATTTGCCAACGCCTCAAACAATCTTTTTGAAAAACCCGGTATGCCAACCATGCCACTGCCTTCAAGGCTAAGCAATACAATATTATTAATGCTGGATATACCCTGTATGCTGGTGCCGGTTGCTGTGGCTTCGTTTTTTATAACAGTTCCCAAATCTTCAGGTGCAAATGTGTTTTTTATCCAAACCGGAATTCCTTTTTTCATCACCGGTTGTATGGTGGGCGGGTAAATAACTTTAGCTCCAAAATGTGAAAGTTCCATCGCTTCCTGGTAAGATATCTGCGGAATATGCTTGATATTATTTACCAACCTTGGGTCTGCCGTCATCATACCCGAAACATCAGTCCATATTTCCAGAACAGATGCATCCAATACAGCGGCAAGAATTGCAGCTGTGTAATCAGATCCACCTCTGCCTAAAGTTGTGGTTACATTATTTTTATCCGAAGCAATAAACCCGGGAATAATAAATAATGAAGAAGCAGATAGACCGAAGAAAGCTGATGTCTTTTTATCCGTAGCTGCAAAATCAACTGCAGCTATTCCATAATTGCTATCGGTAACAATTATTTCCCTGGCATCTTTCCATTCAGTTGCCAAACCAACTGCATTTAATTTGGCTGCAATAATTTGAGAAGAAAGTAATTCTCCGTAACTCAAAATCCTGTCTTTTGTACGTGCTGATAATTCTCTCAATAAAAAAATACCGTTGCAAATATCCTCCGCCTCATTGCAAATTGTTTTCACCAGGCTTAAAACACTACTTTGCTGTTGAACCGGTATCAAAGCTCTAACCGAATCGAGGTGTTTATCTTCAATCTCTTTTAAAATGGATTTGTACGATTCATCATTTGCTTCGGCTAATGATGCTGTTTTAAGCAAACTATCCGTTATGCCGCTCAAAGCAGAAACAACAACCACAGTTTTTGCATCTGTCTTTTTATTTTTAATAATTTCTACAACTTTATTTATGGTTTCAGCATTTGCAACTGAACTTCCTCCGAATTTTAAAACCTGCATATAATGTATGATTATTGATTAATGTAGAACTTGATTTCCGTTAACCGGATAACAGCGTTTGCCCAAAGTTTGATATGAAATTGTACAACCCTATCGGGTTGTGGTGGTAGTTGTTGTAATAGCAATACAGGTACTTTCAGGCGTAACTGAACTAGTAGAATTGATATGGATTGATGTAATTACCATTGAATAATTTCGAAGATAAGCAATTATTATTAACCAAAAACAAGTGAAATAAGCACTTAACTGATTGAATATTAAGTAAATATCCAATTATTCAGCGTATTACAATTATTTTAACCCTTTATTGGCAATTTTATAAGGAAAAACCTATCTTTACTTTGTTAATTAATGGTTTTAGTTTTTCGCTATTGACTGAAGTAGCTTTTTTGAAGTCCGATTCAGTGCATTGTAACAACTAAGTCATTATTCTTTTTTATTTATTTAA
>JBBRCM010000181.1:0-7689 GCA_038204855.1 Chitinophagales bacterium | reverse complement strand
TAAGCAAAACACATACCAAATATATCCAAAGTTTGCAGCACAAAAAATTCAGAGATGAATATGGGTTGTTTTTAGCCGAAGGGCCGAAGGTAGTGATGGATTTGCTAAACAGCCGGAAATTTATCTGTAAAGAAATTTTTGGGTTAAGCAACTGGATTGAGGAACAGAGCAAACAACTTTCATTATTACGGGAGGCGGTTGTTACAGATGTAGTGGATTTTGAACTGCAAAAAATATCGTCTCTATCAACAGCGCATGCTGTTGTTGCTGTTTTTGAAAAAAGGAAACAGGGTTTGAAAATAAATACCGCATCAAAAATTACGCTGGCGCTCGATACCATACAGGATCCGGGCAACCTGGGAACCATCATCCGCATTGCCGATTGGTTTGGGATTGAAAATATCATTTGCTCAATGGGCTGCGCCGATATGTACAATACCAAAGTGGTGCAAAGCACCATGGGCAGTTTGGGAAGAGTGAACCTGATTTATACAGACCTTGTTAAGTGGTTAAAAGATAATGATACAATAAACATGTATGCCGCTTCGCTGGAAGGTAAGGATGTAAAAGCTTTTGGGAAATTAAAGGAAGGAATATTGGTAATTGGAAACGAAGCAAATGGAGTTAGTGACGAGGTGATGGCAATGGTAAGAGAAAAAATTACAATCCCGAAGATTGGAGAAGCAGAATCATTGAATGCAGCAGTTGCGACAGGCATTATCCTGGCAATAATAAAATAAACAATTTTGTTTTTGTCATTTCGATTCCGATAATTAGCTGGAATGAAATCTAAGCAGTGTTTCCGTTTGAAAATTTATTGTTTTAAGATTGTCAGGTTGTACTAAGCTTGCCGAAGTGTTGTCGAAACCGGTGTGGCATCAGCCTGAAACCCGCCTTCGACAAGCTGCTAATGACATGTATTTTAAGGCTTTCACTTTCAAACTATTGGGCTGTCAGCCTGAGCCTGTCGAAGGCGGGTTTATCACAGCAAACCGGGTTCGACAAGCTCACCCTGACATCCTTTTGATAGCTGAGTTTGTCATTTGCAAAGAGCTTAAAACATTTTTATGAGTGCCTCAGGCTGACAGGTTTTCAAAGTGAAACACTGACCAATCTTATTTTCAGATGTCTCGTACCTCGACATGACAAAAGCCCTACCTGAATTGTATTGCCTTAACAGGTTTTATATTTTTTATCAATAGCGTAGGAATAATTAATGTTGCAAAAGAAACAACCAGTGTAGCCAGGCAGATTAACAGAACCTGCCACCACACCACATCAGCATGGGCAACATTCATGTAATAAGCTTCTTCATCTAATTTTATAAAACCCGTTTTTTCCTGCAGCCAGCAAATGGCAAGGCCAAGGGCAGCACCGGCCAATATTCCGGTAACGGCAATTACCGAGGTGTTGTATAAAAATATCTGTTGCACATTCCAGTCAGATGCACCAAGGGCTTTAAGAATGCCGGTCATGCGGGTACGCTCTAAAACAAGGATAATTAAACAGGTGATGAGGTTTACAACAGCCACTACCATCATAATGATGAGCAGCATATTTTTTATTTGTCCCTGCAGGCCAAGCCAGTCAAAAATATTGGGATAAATTTCCTTGATGGATCTGCTGTACCATGTTTGAGGCAGTTCGGCATAAATGAATTTATTGAGTGAATCTGTTTTTCTGTAATCGTGCAGAAAAACTTCGTAACCACCAATCTGGTTGGGTTCCCAGTTGTTTAATTTTCGTATCAGGTTAATATCGCCCAGTGCAAAATTTTTATCATATTCATCAATAGCCGTTTTAAAAATACCGGCTATTTTGAGCCATCGGGCAGTTTTTGAGCCATCTTCCCTGAAAAAGAAAACAAATACACTATCGTTCAGTTTTGCCTTTAACTGGTTGGCAGTATAGGTTGAAATATTTATCTGATTACTATAGCCGCTGTCTTTAAACGAAATCCAGTTACCCTGTTGCAAAAAAGGCTGCAGGCGTTTAAAATCGAACGAGGAATCAACTCCCTTTAATAACACGCTTTCAATATCGGCATTAAACTTTATGATGGCCGACTTGGTAGCAAACCGTTCAACCGATTTTACCTCAGGCAATGCTCTCAGAAAATTTTCAATGGTATCGTTTTGCGTAATGGGATATTCCTCGGCAATACTTACCCGGTTCTCTACATCCTGCTGCACCCGTATATGTCCCCAAAAACTGAATACCTTGTTACTGATAACATTTTGGAAACCGTTAACAAAACTCATGGCAACAATCATAATGGCCACGCTGATGGCAGTGGCGCCAATGGCCAGCCTGATAATAAACCTGGAAAATGTTTTTTGCCGGTTAAAGGCGATCCGCTTTGCTATAAACACAGAAACATTCAATCGGTACAATTTTTGGTATCTTACAAAAGTATTTTATTTAAACTTATGATTACAGATAACATGGGAAAAGTTCAATTATGCAATGCGGTACAAGAGGGCGATGCTTCGACTTCGCTCAGTACAGGCTCCACGATGATGATAGAAGTAATAAAAGCCCGGACCAAAAGAAACATACTCATTACTTTATTTACGTTATTTACTTTTAACTGTGTTGCTCAAATGACCGACGCAGTTTACAAAGAAAATATACAAGCCGTGCGCTTTCATGTATATGGCGATCAGGGTGCTTTGCCTGTTTTCAAGCTCAGCAGTGGCGATCAGCTTGAACTTAATTTCGACGACCTGGATGGTAATGTTAAAAGTTACTATTACAGTATGCAGCTTTGCGATTACGACTGGAACCCGGTTGAAATAAGTCCGTTCCTGTACACCAAAGGCTTTACACAACAGCGTATCGGTACCTATCGCTACTCATCGATCGCCTTAACAAAATACACGCACTACCAGGCTATCCTGCCCGACAGAAGCACCACTTTGACCATGTCGGGTAATTATATTTTAAAAGTTTTTTTAGATGGAGATACCTCTAAACTGGCATTTACCAGGCGCATGCTTGTATTGGACCAAAAAGCTTCCATAGGAGGGCAGATAACACAACCGTTTACTCCGCAACTTTATAAAACACACCAGAAAGTTCAGTTCAGCGCTAACATCAATGGGTTAAATACATTCAGCGCAGCGCAACAAATAAAAGTGGTGATACTGCAAAATAACCGCTGGGATAATGACATAAAAGACATTAAGCCAACTTTTGTAAGAAGCAATACACTGGAGTATTCAATGGAAAGCAACCTGGTTTTTCCGGCAGGTAAGGAGTGGCGCTGGCTTGACTTACGCAGCTTTCGCCTGCAAAGTGACCGGGTGCAAAAAGCTGACTATAAAAAAACTTCTACCGACATGTACCTGTTTACTGATGCTGACCGTACTGCACAGCGATATGTTTATTACAGGGACCTTAACGGTATGTACCTGGTTGAAACCTACGAAACAATCAATCCTTACACACAGGGCGATTTTGCTACCGTACACTTTAGCTTAGCCGCTCCCAATGGCGTGCCCTATCCAGATAAAGATATTTACCTGGCCGGCCAATTAACCAATTATGAGTTTAATGATAAAACCCGGATGCAGTTTAATGCGGAAAAAGGAGTTTATGAAGGAACCGCTTTTTTAAAACAGGGGTATTATAACTATACATACATAGCTGTTGATAAAAACAATCCCGCAAACCGGCGTGATCTGGAAGGCGATTACTGGGAAACTGAAAACAGTTATACTATTTTAATGTATTATAAATCATTCACCGACCGGGCCGATCAGTTGATTGGTGTGGGCAAAGTAAATTCACGATCGGATAAACCCGGAATAAGCTTTTAGCCGTTAGCTATTAGCCACCCAATTTCCAATTCCTAATTCCTAATTCCTAATTACATTCAACTTCCTTATCTTTGCCCCGGCAAGTCTTATACGGCCAGCTCCTGTTGAACTCCCCCAGGACCGGAAGGTAGCAAGGGTAGATGGTTGAGCGGTGCGATGTAAGTAACTTGCCATTTTTTATGCCCCTAAGTCCCAAACCCCTCCCAATTGTATCTTATTGTTTGACACATCTTTGATATGAAAAATTGGAACACAGATGAAACGAATTTGACAGATGAACGCAGATTTTTTTGCTTCGCAGAAAAATTTGGATTGTTTTGTTGATCCAACATCCTGCGAAGCAGGATTATCCTATGTTTAAACAATTTAAAAAGTTGGTTTTTGGGTTAGCAAACAGTATAACCAATTAATAAATCACATAAATCCATCCAATTCGTGTCATCCGTGTTCATTATTTGTGTCCACGAGATAGCATTGAATCGGGATGAATTCCGGGGCTTTAGTTCCCGATTATACCTACTGTGTACATTTAATTGATAACTTTTAAATTATAGTCTTTCAATTTTTTTACTTTTGCCATGCAATAACATATTCAATCTTAAATATTACATCATTATGAAATTTTTCATCGATACAGCAAACCTTGATCAGATTAAAGAAGCCAATGACCTTGGAATTTTGGATGGCGTTACTACCAACCCTTCGTTAATGGCGAAGGAAGGCATTAAAGGCCAGGATGCCGTGATGGCACATTATAAAACCATTTGCGAAATGGTTGACGGCGATATCAGTGCAGAAGTTATTTCTACCGATTTTGATGGTATTGTTGCTGAAGGGAAGAAACTGGCAGCCATTCACCCGAATATTGTGGTTAAAGTACCGATGATTAAAGATGGTATTAAAGCATTGAAGTGGTTTACTGATAATGGTATAAGAACTAATTGCACATTAATCTTTAGTGCTGGCCAGGCAATACTTGCTGCTAAAGCAGGTGCTACCTATGTTTCGCCTTTTTTGGGAAGGGTAGATGACAGTGGTTGGGATGGTATGGAACTGATACACCAGATGCGTCAGATATTTTCTATACAGGGATACAAAACCGAAATACTGGCTGCATCTATCCGCAATCCTTTACACATTATCAAATGCGCCGAAGCCGGTGCCGATGTATGTACATGCCCACTGGATTCTATTTTGGGATTATTAAAACATCCTTTAACCGATATCGGACTGGCTAAATTTTTAGAAGACGCTAAAAAGTTTGCATAATCACACATGGTCTGACGCCTTCGTCTGACCATGTGTGATTATGGTCAGACGAGTACGTCAGACCAATTAAAAATGCCCGGCAAATATTTCTGATTTATCGGGCATTTTGTTTAAAATAATAGTCAGAGGTGGACGTCAGACCATCAGCCTTTTTTGCTTTTCGATTTGTTCATGATCTCATCCATGGTCTTTAAAGCGGGATCGGGTTGTTGTTTTATATAGATGCTGAATTCTTTAATCATTGCAGGATTATTACGTAAGCTTACTTTGATATCTACTTTTTGGGCGGCAATGTCTTTCTCTATCCAAAGGCTGTTGCCAGTGAATTTACCATCCGAAGCCCAGAAAATTAAATGATTACTATCAAGCGGAACATATTTTCCATTGCTTAACTGTCCATCAATATTAATGTAGTTGAAAGTCCCTTTCTTCAGACTGTCGGTGTAAAGGTTGACATAGATGTTTTCTACTTTTTGCGCTTTGGCAAAAAAAGAACACACCATAAATAAGCCAAGTAAATATTTTTTCAATTGATTTTGTTTGTACAAGGATTGAAAAAACTATGCCAAGGTTGCGTTAATAAAAGCCTGTAAATGTTAATTTTTAGTTGTGGATGATGTTGTCAGCTTGTGCGGCTTCCGTCTCCATAAATATCCATCAGCTTTTGTATGCTGTCTTTTAAATTACCCGATCCTTCATCAAAAAGGCTGTCTTTCATTTTTTTGGATGCTTTGTTATCGGTTGATTTTTTGATAACAGCCTTCACATTTTCCAGTTCATCAAAATATTCCGGAATGGTTTTTTCGTAAAACGAATTAGTAGCCTCAATGCTGATTAATAAATCTTCGTATTCGTCAAGAATGCTGTAGATATCTTTTACATTTTCAAGTGAATGCCTCCTCGGTATCCTGTTAAATAATGCCTTTAAGGCTGACGCTGTTGTATTCATTTGCTGATTTAGGTAAACAAATGTACGGCAATACTGCTGAGGAGGGGATGATAACAGCAAAGTAGATTTGAGAACTTAACCGGCGAACTGTTACAAAATTGTTTTCATCATACAAACGCTGTTTTCAACATTCAGGTATTGTCCGTAGCTTGGTATAACAGCATAACCTGCCTTTTGATACAAACGGATAGCTTCCGGTTGTTTTTTGCCGGTTTCTAAAATATATTCCTGGTAATTAAGCTCTGCGGCCCATAATTCTAGTTCGTTTAAAATTTTAAGAGCAATGCCATGCCCACGGTATTCGGGCAACACATACATGCGTTTAATTTCTACTTTTGATGCATCATATTCCCTGAATGCACCGCAGCCAATTGCTTTATCATCCACATAGCAAACAATCGCGTTGCGGATGCTTGCAATTTTATTAAACTGAGCATAAAATGCATGCTCATCTCCATCTCTCCGTGCTAAATCGGCATCTAATAATGCTACCAGCCTTTTAAAATCTGTATTGTCAGAATCTGTTCTTATAAATTGAGTCATGATATTAATTTGTTAAGCATTTTTATTTATTAAGTATACATGCAGCAATTCGCCTCCATGGGTTATTTCCTTGCTGAAACTAAACCCCAGTTTTTTTAATAATTGTATGGATGAACTGTTTTCTGGAATGGTGGTAGCCACGATAGTTGAATGCTCCGGTTGGTTTAACACTTGGTTTAAAACTTCTTTTGTTGCTTCAAATGCATAGCCCTGTTTATTATAGGCAGGAAGAAACGCAAACCCGATATCATGATGATCCAGATAATCACGTTTAATAAAAGTAACAACACCGATGGCAGTTTCATCTTCCTGTAATGTTACAACCCGGTAACTGATGGCAGGGTTGGCTAGTATTTTTTGAATATAGTTGTCAGCATCTTCGCTGGTTCTTACATTTCTATCGCCAATAAATTTTATCCAGCCTGCTGTGTTTAACAGTTCAAAAATAAATTGGTTGTCAGCAGCAGTTAATTCACGCAGAACCAATCTTTCCGTTTTATAATTTGTATTCATTTGCGATCTTATTATCCATTTTGTTAAAAATAAAGAATATTTACATTTCAGGTTTAGTTCCTGTAAAATAACTTATTTTACAAAATGTCTTCATCAGTATTTGAACAATTGCATGCAGACGGGCATTTATCAGATGCATCGCTGGAAAAAGTACAATTATCGCAGCCAAGTAAGATGCTGTCTGTGCATTGGGAGCTTAAAACGCTTCTTTACCTGGGCGTACTATTATTAAGTGGAGGCCTCGGCATACTTGTTTATAAAAATATTGACACGATCGGGCACCAGGTTATATTGCTTTTTATAGCCGCAATATGCATTGGCTGCTTTTTTTATTGCTTCAAAAAGAAACTGCCTTACGCAAATACAAAAGTTTTATCGCCCAATTCTTTTTTTGATTATGTCTTGCTTTTAGGTTGCCTTACCTTAATAACATTTATTGGTTATCTGCAGTTTCAATACAATATTTTTGGCAACAGGTATGGCTTGGCCACTTTTATATCTATGCTGATGTTATTTTTTACTGCCTATTATTTTGATCACCTGGGCGTACTTACCATGGCCATTACAACACTTGCAGCCTGGGCCGGCATTGCT
>JBBRCM010000180.1:0-7700 GCA_038204855.1 Chitinophagales bacterium | reverse complement strand
TTTGATGTTATTTATCCAAAAGACATTGATACCGGTACTCTTAAAAGCAAATATGATGTAGTTGTTTTTGTCGACGAAGGCATTCCTGCAATCAACAGCCGCACCATCCAAACCAAAAGCCCAAATGCTTTAGACAGTATTCCCGAAGAACTTAAAAAAATGACCGGAAGAATCACTGCCGAAAAATCGATACCCCAATTAAAAATATTTTTAGAGCAGGGAGGGAATATTGTTACCATTGGCAGCAGCACACAACTTGCTTATCATTTAAAATTGCCGGTGGCAGATGCTATGGTTGAAATTGTGAATGGCGAGGAGAAAACGCTTGTTCGTGATAAATTTTATACCCCTGGCAGTATTTTACGTATGCAGGTAGATAATAAACAAATTGCAGCATCGGGCCTGGATAAAGAAACAGATGTTTATTTTGATAACAACCCGGTTTTTAAACTGAATCCAGATGCAGTTAGCAGCGGGGTAATAAAACCGCTGGCCTGGTTTGGCACCGGTAAAATATTACGCAGCGGCTGGAGTTGGGGTGAAGCTTATTTAAAGAATGGCGTTACTGCTTTTGAAGCAACAGTAGGCAAAGGAAAGCTGTATGCTTTTACTCCGGAGATCACTTTCAGGGCACAATCATGGGGTACATTTAAATTGTTGTTTAACCAGCTTTACACACAGTAGTACTTTTTAACCGGGATAGTTTATTGTTAAGCTTTTTTGATTATCTTTTACAGATGAAATTGCTGCAACAAATGAAATATTTTTTTCTGCTTGTATGTTTGTTGTTTATTTCGTGCTGTATTTCGGCGCAGCCATTATTAAAAAATAATGCAGCTTCTGTTTCCGGAGAAAATACGTACGCCATTGTAATTGGTATCTCATCCTACCAGGATCCGGATATACCACCGCTTTCATTTTCCAACAGAGATGCCATTGTTTTTTCTGATTTTTTAATGTCGGCACCTGGCGGATTGGTACCCAGGCAAAATATAAAATTACTGACCGATTCACTCGCCACTATTGGCGAGGTGGATAAAGCCATCCGTTGGCTGATGGATAATTGTAAGCAGGATGATAAAGTGTTTTTTTATTTCAGCGGCCATGGCGAAATGGAAAATGTAACGATGAGTAAAAACGGTTATCTCATCTGTTATAACACGCCATCAGTTGCTTTTGTTAATATGGGTTTAAGTATAGATTACCTGAACGATATTGTAAATACATTATCGGTACAAACCAAAGCAAAAGTGGTTTTAATAACCGATGCATGCCACTCAGGCCAGATGGCCGGTAATAAATTCAAGGGTAATTTTTTTGTGGGTGAGCAATTGATGCTGAAGAAGAAGAATGAGATCAGGATGGCATCCTGCAAACCAGAAGAACTTTCAAATGAAAAGGAAGATTGGGGTGGGGGAAGAGGTGTATTTTCTTATTACCTCGTAAATGCATTGCAGGGTGGTTTGGCTGATGTAAACCACGATGAGGTTGTAAGTGTAGGCGAGCTTAAAAACTATATGGAAACCTCGATGGCCAAAGATCCTGTACTTAAAAGTGAAGGAGATGTGCAGACTCCTGTAATTACCGGTGCTACCGATTTTAAACTGGCCACCGTTTTTGCAGCCGAAGCAAAAAAAATTAAAGCGCAGGTTAAAAATGATTCTTTAGCGATTGTTATGGTCACCAGCTCATTGCCTGGTATAAATGACGAAGATAATGCAGAGCCGGAGGACTATTTTTTTAAACAGCTAAAAAAGCAAAACCTGGAAGGTTTAACTGATATTTTAAAACTCAATACCCTTACGAATGAAGCCATAGTTTTTGCATTGATCAATGAACTGAAAGATTCAGCACTTACTGAAAGAGCCAAAAATAAATTAGGGGAGCTTGAGGGCTTATTAAAAAATGATAAAGAAAACCTAAACCGTTTTTATTTAGACCTGGCAAGTACTTTTTTAGATATTGGCCAAAATGTAATAGCAAATTATATCAGGGGCGATGAAGCCGAATTGGAACGCCGTCGGTATTACAATAGCAAAAACAATAACTACGATGTTTATACACGGATGTTTACTGTAGCGTTAAACCTGAGTAAGGATGATAAATATTACGGCAATAAAGCTGCTGTTTTCTTTCATTATTTTTCAGGACTGGCCTTACGCTTAAAAATTCCGGTAACAGAAGACCCTGCTCCTTTAATAGAAGCAGCATTTGCGGAACAAAAAAAAGCACTGGATTTAGAAGAACATGCAGCCTACATTTATAATGAACTGGGGGTGCTGTATATGGCTAAAAAAAATATTGCTGAAGCTGAAAAGAATTTTACTATTGCCTCAAAATTAGCGCCCAACTGGGCTTTGCCCTGGGCAAATTTAGCTTATCTCTATGCCGTAAGTAACAGAAACAAACAAGGATTTGATGCCTGTAATATGGGAGATAGTTTACAGGCCGGCTTACCATGCATCAGTAATAATTTTGGTTTGCTATATGAAAATACAGGCAACCAACTTTTTGCTGAAGAATATTACAGGGCTTCTATTGATTTAAATTCAAGGCATTATTTACCTTTTGAAAGACTGGGATATTTGTATTTGAACAGAACACAATATGCACTGGCCGATTCATTTTTTTATGAAGCCGACCTGAGAAAACAAGGACTGCACTTTAAAAAAGGCGCAGAACCGGTGTGGGCGGTTAATATTTTTAATCGTGTGGATGATTATGTTCCCCCCTGCAAACTGGATACTGCAATACTCAGGAAAGATGATGTAATGGGATTTTTTTTCTGGGGCATGAGTGAATATTGGAAAAATAATTTTGCCAATGCAATAAGAATTTTAAAAAAGGTAATTGACATGGATGCTAAAAATCCGCTGGCTTTTCATTACCTGGGTAAACTATTTTATGAACAAAAAAAATGGGAAGATGCGGAAATTATGTTCAAATATGCCATTCAATATAACCTGGATAGTGCTTCTTTTAATCAATATTGCGATTCGGTAATTAAGAAGGCAAAATTTCCTTACGATCACGACTGTTTTGAATATTTCTTCCGAAGCCAAAACTACGAAACAATTGAAGATTTTTATTTTATAGCAACCGCTTATGAAACATGGGGTCATTTTGAGGAAGCAGAAACCATGTACAAAGCTATTATTCAATTGCAACCCAAAAATATTGGTGGCTATATAAAATGCTGGCAGATGTATGAAAAAACCGGCCGGTTAACAGAAACTGAAAAGCTGATAAAAAGTTTTGCTGTTGTTGATAAGGAAAGATCTGAAAAGGAATTGAATGCCTTTTACCGCAGAACCATAGAGAAATTTCCCGATAATGCCGACTGGAATTACCGCCTTGGACTTTTATTATACAGCCGGGCAGCTGCGCCGTCGTTAACCGCCTATTTAGATTCGATTGTATGGTTCCCCAAAATGAACAAAGAATTATTTATAGATACTGCTGTTTTAAAACTGATTAATAGATCAGGTGATTATACAATAAATGATTTATCAACAACCAATAGTAAAACTACTTTAAATGAAATACATTTAGTTACCAGTAATGACTTTATTCTACTGCCCGGAATTAATGAAGATGTTGAGCTGGCACTTGGTATTTACACACCCCGGAAAGATGGGATAAAATATTTATCAACGGCAGCCGAATTAATTGGCGAAAAAGAAGCGTTAGCTGATATTTATTTTAAAATCGGGAATATCTATGTTTGGGCCGGCTCAAAAAAGCAGGCTTATAAACCTTATGCAAAATCATTGGAGCTTGATCCCCGCAATGCTAATACCAGGTTGAGTTTGGTAGATGCAGGTACAGCCATTTATAAAAACAGGGCAACACTTGAACAACTCAATTATTTGTACGACAGCAGCCAGATAAATTTTGAAAAAAGATTATTGTTTGCACAGATGACCATGTACGCCGGGCAATTTAATAAATCGCAGCAATTACTCGATGAAGCACGAGCAAAACATCCTTACAACTTATCTAAGTTTGCAGATTTGTATGGACGCTTAAACCTGTTATCCAATAAGACCGATAAGGCTATCGCCAATTACAAAATCTACCTTGCATCAAAACCCGACGATGCCAATACCTGCTATTCCTTAGCACGATTATATGCCGGAAAGAAAAACGAAAAAGACGCATTTGCCTGGCTGGAGAAATCAATAAAGCTTGGGTTCAATTATAAGTTCATCTTCGAATTAGATCCTGTAATGGATAGTTTGCGTAAAACTGATAAATGGAAAGCCCTGGTGACTAAATCAGCACCTATAAAATTAAAGCGCCGCGGTGTAGTTTCAGATTATTAATTGCAAAAACAAATGAATAAACCTGTAAATTAATAGATGAAGCAACTGGGTATTTTTATTGTGATTATCTTTTGGAGCAAAATTATCTTTGCCCAGCCCGCTATTGATATTAACCAACACAGCAAGCCTGCAGGCAAAGGAAATACCTATGCGGTTATAGTGGGCATCTCAAATTATTTAGATGCAAGCATGAACCTTCACTTTTCCAACAGGGATGCAACTTTTTTTGCAGCGTTTTTAATGTCGCCATCGGGCGGTTCGGTACCCAAAAAAAATATAAAACTATTGCTGGATGCGGATGCTCAGTCAGAGAGAGTTAATTTGGCCATTGATTGGCTTTTGGATAATTGTGAGAAAGACGATAATGCTTTTTTTTATTTCTCAGGCCATGGGGCAATTGAAAACAAGTGCGTGTTTGAAGATGGGTCGCTGATATGCTACAATACCTCATCAACGGCTTTTACAAACCTGGGCTTAAGTATGGACAGGCTTAATAAAATGGCCAATACCATTTCGGTAACAAAAAATGCCAATGTAATTATCATTACAGATGCCTGCCACTCCGGCCGCATGGCCAAAACCAAGTTCAATGTAAATTTTTTGGCAGGCGAACAGTTAATGCTTGCAAAAGAAAGAGAGATCAGGATAGCTTCCTGCAAACCCGACCAGGTATCTATTGAAAAATCTGATTGGGGTGGGGGCAGAGGCGTTTTTTCTTATCACCTTACCAATGGCCTGCAGGGCGGCCTGGCAGATACCAATCATGATGGTACTGTTACTTTAAGCGAACTTAAAGTATACCTGGAAAATGCAATGGCTAATGACAAGGTGCTAAAGAATGATGTAATAGTGCAAACGCCTGTAATTGTAACTGATCGCAAGGATGATTTTCAATTATCAACTGTAACAGCCTCAGAAAACATGAAGGTTCGGCAAATGGTTAGTGAAGATTCGGCAGCAAATGATATGTTAGCAAAATCATCGCAGGCAGATGAGGAGGCTGCAGAACCGGAAGATTATTTTTTTTCGTTGTTGAAAAGAGAAAACCTGGAATCGCTGACAATTGATTTAAAACTCGATTCCCTTGCAGCCGATACCATTGCTTTTAGATTGATACAAACCCTGGTAAAGAAGAATTTAACCTTAATGCAGGTAAATAAATTAAAGGAACTGGCAAGCCAGCTAAAAAATGATTCTGAAAAAATGGAGAGGTTTAAAATTTCACTTGGAGGAAATTTTATTGATATAGCACAGGAGGTGATTTTACAATATTTAAAAGGTGATGAAGCAGAAATGGAAAGGCGCAGGTACTATTACATTAATACCAATGGTTATGATGCCTATCCAAAAATGTTGGCTATAGCATTAAAATTATCTCAGGCCGATAAGTATTACAGTAACAGAGCGGCCGTTTTGCTGCACTATTTTTCAGGAGTAGCTTTAAGATTAAAAATTCCGATTACTGCAGATCCAAAATCCTTAATTGAGCAGGCCCTCGGGGAACAGAAAAAAGCCCTGGAACTGGAAGAGCATGCCGCTTATATTTATAACGAATTGGGCGTGCTGTACCAGTATAAGGATGAATATGACGAAGCAGAAAAATTTTATAAAAAAGCATCTGCATTGTCGCCAAACTGGGCCACGCCTTACTCAAATTTATGTGGTGTTTACGGGCTCTTAAAAAAATATGATAAGGCCATACAAGCGTGTGCCATGGCCGATTCTTTACAAGAAAACCTGCCCTCAGTAAGTATCAGCAGGGGAATTGTGTACGAAAGGATTGGCAATCAACTTCTGGCTGAAGAATCTTACCACAATGCCATTGAAATAAATTCCAGGCATTACCTGCCTTTTGAAAGATTAGGAGAGATTTACCTTAAAACTACTGACTATGCCCTCGCCGATTCTTTTTTTTACGAAGCTGGTCTTCGCAAAAAAGGTTTCCATTTTCAAGGTCGCCAGGTTGGGAGGGATATTTATCCCAAACCGCCAAGTGGAGGTCCTCCGCCCACCCATTGCGTGATTGACTTTGAGTACCTGCCTGCTGATATTTTTTTACTTTTTACACA
Organism: Chitinophagales bacterium; assembly: GCA_038204855.1. Classification (GTDB taxonomy): domain Bacteria; phylum Bacteroidota; class Bacteroidia; order Chitinophagales; family Chitinophagaceae; genus Ferruginibacter. The sequence goes on along the minus strand of JBBRCM010000180.1, from coordinate 1,306 downwards.
GGCTTTACAATACCTCGACAGGGAAGTTCCAAATTTTTATAATGCAGAAATACTTTTAAAACGTGTGATTGAGCTCGATAAAAGAAACCCATTGGCATATCATTACCTGGGTAAATTATATTACGACAAGCAGCTTTGGGAACCGGCTGAACTGATGTTTAAAGAAGCAATAATTTATAGCCAGGATTGGGAAAAATTCCGGCATTATTTCGATTCTGTAAAGGCTTCAGTAATTTATCCATATGATCATACCTGTTTTGAGGACTATTTTTCTGGGAAATATTATGACCCTGCAGAAGATTATTTTTTTGCCTTCGCCACATGTGAATCATGGCACCATTTTACTGATGCAGAATTGCATTTAAGAAAACTGATACAAAATTTGCCGCAGGAAAAAACTGGCTATTTAAAACTGTATAACTTTCTTGCAAAACAGGGGCGCTATACTGAAGCCGAACAGGTAATAAATAGTTTGGCAATAGTTGATAAAGAACAATCGGCATACGAGCTACAGGCGTTTTACAAAAAAATGATTTATACATTTCCCTCCAATGGAGACTGGTATTACCGCCTCGGCTTATTATTGTACAACAGAGCCGCCAACACCGCAAACAGGCCATACCTTGATTCTATTGTGTGGTCGCCTACGCTAAATAAGGAAGTGTTCATCGGGGTATCCCTTTTTAACCAACTGGAAGATGATGGTAATCTTGTTTCTACGGATATACAAAATACCGACCTGCAAGATCCGGTAATATTAAAACCCTTGGTTCCAGAGGAAAAAGTTCAACATGGGTTTCCTGGTACCGGTGAATTATTCGAATTTGCAGACTCAATCTTTACTCCACGTAAAGACGGAATAGCATACCTGTTAGAAGCAACCAAATGGATATCAGAAAGAAAAACCCTGGCAGATATTAATCTCAAGATCGGAAATATGTATTTATGGGCAGGTTCAAAAAAACAGGCCTGTCCTTACTTTGAAAAGTCGCTGGCACTAATACCGGATAATGCCAATGCAAGGCTCACGCTTATTGACATTTACAAAGCACTTTATAAAAATACGGCTGCATTTTATCAACTTAATTATTTGAATGATAGCAGCCAGATTAATCTTGGCAAAAGATTATTGCTTGCCCGTTTCAATATTTATGCATCGAAATTTGATAGCGCAAAGGCATTACTGAATAAAGCCGAAACTGATACAACTTACACAGTAGTTGAAATTAATAATCTGCGTGCACTTAGTAATATACTGGCAAATAAACCTAAAGAGGCTATACCATTTTACGAAACTTTTATGAAA
>JBBRCM010000179.1:0-7724 GCA_038204855.1 Chitinophagales bacterium | reverse complement strand
TCCTAAAATTTTATTCCCTCTATACAACAACCGCAAATCATCTAAATCTGTAAATTCTCTCTTTTGCATTTTTTAAACCGAAAATTATGCAAAAGAAATGTGTCCACACGATAGGATAAGGATCGGGACAAGTTGTGCCTTTTAAATCTGCCCCGATTATATCGGGGAGTTAGAATTACAAATGTTCAATTTTTAGCAACCCATGCTCATTAGTATAATAATCTATGGCACTGCTGTATTTATAATGCCAGGGCTCCCAAACCAACCCACTTCTTACCGGGTTTTCATGCAGGTAATCCAGCCGTTCTTTTGTTTTAATGGCAGTATCTAATTCTATTGGATGGTAATCTTGTTTCCAGAATTGAAAATTAGTGTTGTTGTTATTATTTTCACCTGCATACCTGAAAAGATTCAACATCCACTCCTTCCTGCTTTCGGCATTGTTTTCCTGAATAGCAGCAATAATTTGTTTGCTTGTGTATTTCTTAAAATCCCGAACAATATGTTCTATTTTATTTGTCTTACTGCTGATGATCAGGTGAACATGATTGGTCATGATTACCCACGCATGTAATACAAGGCCTTTTTCTTGCTGGCAATACTTTAAACTGTTAACAAGTATTTCTTTATAATATTCTCTGGAAAACACATCCACCCACCCTACTACTACAAAGGTTACAAAATGCGCCTTGGCATCTTCGCCAACTTTGTATTTAGATGACATGCTGGTTCTAATTAATTGAACGTAAATATATTGAAATTTCTTTTTTTAAATCCGGTTGCAAACCGGTAGAATTGAAAAGACACAGGTGATCCCATCAACATTTCGCTTTAATTTAAAGATTGCGGACGGGAACACCTGCGCCAAACACTTAAGCCAGTTGGGGCAAAACACTTAAGCCAGTTGGGGGAAGTTTAAGATTAAAATTTACCCCCGTTGATTGAGCTGAATTCATGTTTTATCCGGAATTTTCCATTGATAACATGGTCTGTTTGCTTAGGGTCTGTTTCTTTGTTATCGCTATACGTTTTTATATTAAACGTGCCGGTAATTATTCTTCCTTCTTCGCCCAGGGCTTCTGTAGTAGTTACAACAATTGCATCCGTTATTACAGGTGATTTCTCCGGGTATGTGCCGTTAAAACTATTTGATGTATAATTTTTTTCAGGATAATTTTGTAATGAGGCACTGCCCTGGCTTATATTCATTTTAGGATCAGGAGAACGGGATGGGGTAGTTGAAGTTTTTGTCATATCATGTGGTATGGCTAATAGCAAAGTAGTGCCATTGTCTTTTCCGGCATGGATAGTAAAAACTGTATCTGTATTATTAGCCCGGTAGGTGCTCATAATATCTGCAGCATCCACATGCATTTCTTTACCGTCCAAAGTATAGTTAAAATACAGATCACCGGTATTTGCCAATACACTTGTTTCAGAGCTGGCAGTCTTACTATCCATTGTTTTATCGCTGGTAGTATTGTTACAGGCAAAAAGTGTGATTGCTGAAAATAGAATTATTAAAATCTGTTTCATTTTAAAATACTTTATTGGTTATGGTAAAATAATTTTATTTCTGACTACAAATATATATCCCTGTCGGCAGAAATTTTAGGATAATAGCTGAAAGGTGTTTTTAAATCGATCATAAAAAAAGCCTGAATTATTATAAATCAAGAACCTAGGCTTAGTATCGGGGAGCAGAGAGAGGCCAAACACTTAAGCCAGTTAAGCCAAACACTTAAGCCAGTTGGGCCACACACTTAAGCCAGTTGGGCCCAACACTTAAGCCAGTTGGTGCCAAAAACTTAAGCCAGCTGGGCCACTTGCATTTTTATGATGAGTTGCAAGCCATGTTACAGCATTTTTTCTTATCGACATAATTTGTAGGTTTTTATTTACGCCACCCTCTCCTCATACAAATAGTTCTGAAACTCAATAAACAACTTACTAATATTACCAGCATCACCCAGTATAGCCTTTGCATCTTCCAGCGATTGATACTTGTTGGTTAAAAGCAATGGTAATTTCTCTTGGTCAAGTTCCTCAACACCGGTTTCAATGTATTTGCTCAACACGAACTCTATAAACTCTTTTTGTTTTTCATTTAGCAATGCAAAGATGGTTGCTTGAGTTGCTGCTACTCTTGCCTCCCTTGTCATGGGTTTTATATCGCTGTTGAATACATATTCCAGCACATCAAACAGGTCGCTTTTTTCGGCATCAATCAGGCGCTGAAGGGTTGTTAACTCATCCTTTCCAAAACCAGCTTCATCCAGTTTTTCCAATAAGGTTCGTCGGGTAAGTGGATTGCTCCAGATGGTACGTAATTCAGCCTCGCTCGTAAAGAACTCGGGTAGTTTGCCAAAGAGATTATTAAGAAACTCTTCAACAGATATTGGTTTACCATCAGCACTCCAAAACGATGTAGATATCATGTGCTGTATTTCACGTTCCTTACCATCACGCAATTTTATTTTTATCTTGCGTAGGCTGTTAGTGCCACCTTCATCTTCAACTGTATTTGCTGGGGGTTCTTCGCCTGGAGTGTAAGGTCTTGGCTCAGCGGATGGCTCCGGTTCTAATGGCTCACCATCCCATTCAGGGTCGGAGAAGTGGTGGTAGGCATCAACAAAGTCGTAGATGGTAAAAAATTCCTTTCCATCAAACAAACGTGTCCCCCTCCCTACAATTTGCTTAAACTCAATCATAGAGTTTACCGGACGCATCAATACAATGTTTCGGATGTTTCGGGCATCTACACCGGTTGAAAGTTTTTGAGATGTAGTAAGGATAGTTGGTATTGTTTTTTCGTTATCCTGAAATTCACGCAGGAACTGTTCACCTATCTCTCCATCATTGGCAGTTACCCGAACACAGTAATTGGTTTCGGTGCTGGTCTTGTATTGGTTAACGAGTTCCCGTACTGCTGCTGCATGGTCTTGCGTGGCGCAGAATATTATTGCCTTCTCCCGCTGGTTAGCTTCGTTCATATAAATCTGCACCCGCTTTTTCTCCCGTTCCTTTATCTCAATAATTTTATTAAAGTCCGGCTCTTTGTATAATCTGCCTGCTTCAATCTCGCCTTCAATAATCTGGTCGTCGCTGGTGTAGATGTAATCGTCTAACGTAGTCTTTATACGTTTTACTTTAAAGGGTGTAAGGAATCCATCGTTGATGCCCTCTTTAAGTGAGTAGATATAAACCGGCTCACCAAAATATTTATAGGTGTCTATGTTGTCGTCTCTTTTTGGAGTGGCTGTTAAACCGAGTTGAACAGCGGGAGCAAAGTATTCCAGAATACCACGCCAGTTTCCCTCATCATTTGCACCGCCACGGTGGCACTCATCAATGATTATTAAGTCGAAATAATCGGCAGGGTATTCGCCAAAGTAAGGTGCAGGTTTACCATCGGCATCTGTGCCGCTCATAAAGGTTTGAAAGATGGTAAAGAAGATACTGCCATTGGTTGGCACTCTACCTTTCTTGCTGATTTCGCTGGGCTTAATCCGCACCAGTGCATCTTCGTCGAAGGAAGAAAATGAATTGAAGGCTTGGTCGGCTAAAATATTTCTGTCGGCTAAAAATAATATTCTTGGTCTGCGTGGGGCATAGTCTGAGCCTGTCGAAGACAGATTCCATCTGGTTTGAAAAAGTTTCCATGCTATCTGAAAAGCGATGGCTGTTTTACCCGTGCCTGTTGCAAGGGTTAACAGAATACGGTCTTTGTTATTGGCAATCGCTTCCAACGTATTTTTAACGGCTATCTCCTGATAGTAACGTAATTCCCATGAGCCGCTTTTATCTTCGAAAGGAACGGCTGCAAATTTCTCACGCCATTCGTTTTGTACAGCGAAGGTTTTATTCCAAAGTTGCTCCGGTGTTAGGTAACCGGCAACCAATCCTTCCGCTCCAGTCTTCATGCAGATGCTGTAAATCTCCCTGCCGTTTGTAGCGTAGGTAGTTTCTAATTTCAGTTTCTCGGCATATTGTTTTGCCTGTGCCACGCCCTCACCTACACCCAGTTCCTCGCTCTTTGCTTCTACAACAGCCAGCTTGATTCCTTTGTACACCAATACATAATCGGCAGTAAGTTTTTTTGACCTTACACCGCCTGTCTGAATTTTACCTGCCGTGATATGGTACTCCCTGAGTATTTTGGAATCCTCTACCACACCCCAGCCACAGTCACGCAGCTTAGGGTCTATGAGTTCGGCTCTTGTTTCTGATTCGTTCATTTTTTTTACCTGTTTAATTTTCCGAATTTGAATTCATCATAGTGGCTTTCCAGTGTAAAATAATCATAGTCTTGGGGTATCCACTTGCCATCAAAATACCTGAAACAGAATGTCATTCTTTCATTGTAATCATCAGCAAGATTATTTATTACTAACTCTATCTGGTCTTCATTTACAAACTTTATAGGCACATCGAAAGCATCATCTTCATTCAGCCTTTTTAAAAATGTGGCTTTGTTAGGCTCGTACAAAAACTGAAATCCGTGAGGCATTATTGGCTCACCAATTATCATCGAATTTTTTTCTTTATTAAACCTGTACAGTAACCAGTAATGTTTTAAGCGTTCATACGAACTGCCTGCACAAGTACAAAATTTTATTTTATCTGATACTAAACACATAACATTTCTTTTGTTAAGCGATTAATTCTTTTTATCGTTTTCAACACCCCGACGAAAGTTCCGCAGCTTAGGGTCTATGAGTTCGGCTCTTGTTTCTGCTTCGTTCATAAAGGTGAGAAGTAATTATTTTTCGAGGTTAAATAAAATATCGTCTGTTATACTTTCTGTAATGTCAATTGGGGGCATTGGAAAGTTATTTAGAGCAGTACCATTCGTTTTTTCGTGAAGTATTCCTCTTCCTACACCTACAGCCAACATTGCGAGATGTGTAGCGAAAACCTTTGGTATTTTAAATGTGTCGTCTGATTTAATTTGCTCTTCGAAGCATTTATTTTCTATTTGAAAATCTACAGCCACTTCCAGGATTAGAGCCGTGGCATTATTTGATTGAAACTCATATTTGAACATAGCTCTCAATAATCGATTGTCTTCATCAATACCAAATCCAACTCCACTTTTAATAGTTAAAGCAGATTCCTCTACTGTATCTGACAAGACAGCAAACTGCGTTGTTTCAATTTTATAAATCGTAAATTGGATGCTGGTCTCTATATTTTTTTTCATCACTTAGCTAATGAAGTTTTTGCAGAAGGATATTTTGAATACATATTGACAATCATCCCTGTCATTTGAAAAGGTTGATTACTGCTATTTGGCTTTTTGTAAGCTGCAGTTTGAACAAATACGGGTGTTTCAAAATGGTTACTCTTCTCCGTTTTTTCTTGCACCGCAATGAGCGTAAGGTCTAAAGCTGCTTCCAACTTGCAAATAGTTTCCAGTGTAAAGTTTTCACCTCCTTTCAACCATTTATTTACAATCTGTGGGGATACGTTCATTTGACTGGCAAATGTTTTTTGAGACATTCCTATTACATGCAGATGCTCCAAAATCTCCAAAGCAATTTGCTGCGAATAGTTTTTCCAACTGCGTTCTTTTTGCCTCGTTTCGGCGTTAGTCTGCCATTGGCTTTTTTCTATTTTGCCAAAAGCATTTTCTAATTGGTTATGTGTTGTCAAAGTATTTGGTTTTTTACAAAATTATTTCGGCAATATTGTAAGTATCTTCAAAATTGTTTTCCTTAAGAAAGTTAACTACTGCTTTTAATTTGAACAGCACTTCTTTCCCTTCTTCGCTCTCCTGCAAAGCTCGGGTGGTCTTGATGAGACCTGCCACAATAATATAGCACCCATCACTAAGGCGGATGGCATATAGCCGGAGAAAGCCGGGACTTTGCTCATTTCCATAAGCTTTTGATTGCAAAAAAGGAGTTTCAAAATTATCATCTGTGTGTAATGCTGTAAATATTGTATCAAGCGAAATATCAGTTTCGCCACTATTGGCGATGCTGAGCAGGTCTTCTTCAAAACGCCCTGCTTCTTTTATTATTTTCTTAATGCACTCCTTTCTGCCTATGCCGTAGTATGCTAAGACTGCAGGATTGTTTAAAAAAAAATCGTGGAGAAAAGTTACATCTTGCCATTGTTCAAAGCATAGGTTAAAAACATCAGAATTAGACGCCCTGGAAAGTGCATATAATTTTCCTTTAATAATTTCCCGGAGTGCAAACATAGTGAGTTTTCAATTAAAATCAACTTATAGGTTGATTTTTTTACAAATTTATGATATAGCTAAGTAATTTAGCCTAATTTATTTTTATTTCTTTTTGCTCTTCAAATAAGTATTTTTTTGTTTTAGTGGGTTTACACGCATAATATTTAGTTCAGCTCCCCACCAAACGCCTTTTGCAACACAGACTTTTTCAATTCCTCTAAGTCATCCAGTTTTTGCTGGTAGATGGCTTCCAGTTTTTTAGTTTCGGCACTGAGGGCATCTAATTGAAGCACTATGTTTTGCTGCTCCTCTTTTGATTTAGGCAAATAAATTTTATGTCTTTTTAAGTCCCCTAATAATAAATTAGGAACTGCAGTTCCTGATGAAACCTTTACCAACTTTTTCAAATCCGATTTTAAAATGTAACAACAGAAATTATTATCTATTAATGTAGGGATAGTTTTTATTACAGCTACACTTTTTTGAAAAGTAGCTCTATTAGTTCTTCGGTCGTCGGGAGCAAAGGAAATACGTCCAATGGTAGCCCCCGTATTTACCATACAAATATCCCCAGCTTTTAAATTTGTTCTTCTGTGAGTTTCTTCAAATCCACTTTTTGTTATTTGTCGAGCGTTATCAAAAAGAAGAGTTCCATTTCTAACATCCTTTGCGCTAAGAAAGTAATATCCTGAATTTGCTTCATTTTCACAATCACCGTGTTTTCCATCAGTAATTAAAGAACATACTTCCCCCAAAGTCTTCTCCTTCCAACCCTCACCCTTATTTTCAAAGATGGATTGCAGGTAACTCTCAAACAGTTCACGTGCGTTAATCAGGTTTTGCTTGGCATTAGCTTTGGCTTGGTCTATGGCGGCAAAGACTTCATCTAAGATGGCAACGATGCGTTTTTGTTCTGGGAGTGGCATCCATAAGAAAGGCTCATTTTTGTAATCTTTAAAATAAATATGGGGGATAGCTGCACCTGCAACGTACTTCTTAAAGTCAACTGACATTAAGGTATAATTCAAGTAATCTAAATCTATCCCAACTTTTGGTAATAAATATTGTAAGGTACCTATTATAGAAGTGTAAGCATTCATTTTGGTAACCCTTCCAACACCAGAACCATCCTTAACAATTGATAAATATGGCTTGTCTTGATGGTAGAAACTAACATTCTTAATTAATCCACTTGCACCGAAAATGGGATAATCCCCATTATCGTCAGCCAATTGATTTTGTGAAACGTTTGAAGACCCTTTTTCACATACATCGTCAATAGTTTTTATTTCCCAACCTTTCTTCATATCAGTTCAAGTATTGAGTTTAAAATATCAGCACTCTCTTCATCCAGCGCCTTCATCTCTTCTAATATCTCCTGTGGTTGGCGAAGGGCAGCCTCTTCTTTTTTGTTTGGGTTCTTGGCACTCAGGTCAAAGGTTTTCTGGTCAATATCTTTTACATTAACCGTCCAGGAGTTTTCGCTTTCTGCTTTGGTCTTTTGCAGTTTTACAAAGTCAGCTAAATCATTTTC
>JBBRCM010000178.1:0-7837 GCA_038204855.1 Chitinophagales bacterium | reverse complement strand
TCTGGCTCATGCTGCTTTCTTTCCATTGTTCTATAAGTGTAAACATTGCTGTTTTGTTATCAGCTTTTTGCATAAATATTTTTCCGGCAAATTTATAAGACAGGCTTTAACAAACAAATATGTACTTGGCCGGTGGGTTACGGTGTAACAAGCAGGATATGCAGCGCCGATTTTTTTGTGGGTTGGCGTATCTGTGCCAATGTAAAAGCTTTTAAAATGTAAAAGCCGGCGGTTTTATTTTGTAACAGTATTTGTAGGCACAGATACGCCAACACTCGTTTACTTCCCCGCATATCTGCGCTAGTTGGGCCATTTGAGAAAAAATGTACGGGTCGTTAATTATTGATATTGAATATAAATTGGTTTGGGCGTAAACTTCAATAATTCGGCGGGTGTGTACATACCCGTTGTATTTTTTTTAGCATCGTTCTTGTAAAACAATTTAAAGCCGGTAAACTGCACCGGTTCTTTATAAATATACCTGAGGTAGGTGGATCTTTTTAATACTTTATCGCCAAAGCCATCCATATCCATTACTATCTGTACTTCGGGTACCGTTCTTATGTTTTTGTAATCTGTTACCATACCCTGTGTAAAACGATGAACCACTAAAACCTTGGGCGGAAGATTATATTTACGGACCAGTGCGGCCAGGTAATCAATGGCATCATTAATATCAACTGCTGTGAATGTGCCAATTTTTGACCCCGGTATTTCGCCATTCTTCATCGAAAATTCAGGGTCAATCCCAAGGTGAACATTGGGCAGTTGCAAATATTTTTCAAGGGTGGGTACTTCCTCTTTGACGGTACTGTGCCCTACCTGTATATCTAAAATCACCAACGCATTAATTTGTTTTGCCCAATCCATAATGGTATCTATTTGCTGAAAAGGCATACGCAAACGATGCCTGGCGCCTTTGCCGGGTGAGCCCTGGGCTGTAGTAGCTATATAATGTAAAGCAGGTATCGTTTTTACAGTTGAATCGGCAGCCTGCCACGCTGCTACTTCCTGCTGCAATTTTTTAAACATATCATCTTTGGGTATCTCACCTAATATGCCCATTCGTTTTGAATATAGGTTGCCGTAAAATGCAATGACCCTGTTATCTGGAAAAATGGCACCGGCCAAAGGGTAAGGCGTTTTAACGGGCCATCCACCCGTTTTATCATCATTACTTAATGCCCGCATTTTTTTATTATAATCTGCCGTATCTAATGCAGGGTTTGTTGTCTGGGCCCGTGCGGCACCAGGATCAATTGCTGTTGTAGCTGTTTTCGGAGTATCAGTTTTTACTTTGATGTTTGTTTTATTGGCATCAGCCTTTACTACATCGTTGCAACTGATAGCGTATATTAAAACAAAGCTGGTAAGTAAATATGCGAAAGTAGTGTCGAGCGATTTTTTCATAGGTTACCGGGGTATGTCGGTTAAGTGCAATAACTATGCCTATAAAAATAAAAATGGAACGTAGTATTGAATTGCCTGCAAAGCAGCAACAATTTTGTGTACAACCCGTCGCTGGCGCTGATATGCAGCAGGGTTTTTGTGTGTTGGCGTATCTGTGCCTATGAAAAGCTTTTAAAATTTAAAGGCCGGCTGTTTTTATTTTGTAACAGTATTAGTGGGCAACTTTCACTGCCGGAAGTGTTCCCGTTGTACATTTTCTCTTTTATCGAAATTACTAGGGAAAAACTTGGGCCAGTTGGAAACAAACTAAAAACTTGTTTTCAATTCCAGGTATCTCAAAAATTCGGTCTTTCTTTCTTCTTGTTTGAATGCACCGCCATAAAAAGCGGTTACTGTGCTGGATGTATCGTCTTCTACACCACGGCTGGCTACACAAAGGTGTTTAGCATCTATTACTACTGCCACATCTTGTGTTCCCAATATCCGTTGTAGTTCTTTACCTATCTGCATGGTGAGGCGTTCCTGTACCTGCGGCCGTTTGGCATAGTACTGCACCAACCTGTTTAATTTACTCAGGCCTATCACTTGCCCTTTGCTGATGTATGAAACATGAGCCTTACCCATGATAGGTACAAAATGGTGTTCACAATTACTGTAAAAAGAAATGTTCTTTTCTACCAGCATCTCGTTGTATTTATATTTGTTTTCAAACAGGGCCATTCTGGGTTTGTTGGCTGGGTTTAGTCCCTGAAAAATTTCGTTTATGTACATTTTGGCAACGCGGTGAGGTGTGCCTTTCAGGCTATCGTCTGTGAGGTCGAGCCCCATGATGTTCATAATGGATTCAAAATGTTGTTCTATTGCTTTTATTTTCTCCTCATCGCTTAGTTCAAAAGCATCCGCTCTCATTGGTGTATCTACAGATGTACTAACGTGGTTGTCACCCATTTCATCTATCAGAATATCCAGTGTTTCTCTGGTTTCGTGTCCGTTCAGGCGGATATTGGATAATGTTTCTATTGGTCTCATGTGTGTATGTTTATTAAAATTCGGTTTGTTGTATCACCGATTACTTAATAAACAACAGATCTGTAATTTTGTTTAATCTAAATATAAAAAGATTAAACATTAAATGTTCATTCCGCCCGTAGCTCCAGGGTAAAAGCATTTAAAATGTACCGATTGGCTGGCTTTATTTTGTAACAGTATTATTGGGCGCAGATACCTTGATCAGCATACTGGCTAATCACTGGCGCAGATATGCAGCATGGCTTTTGTGAGTTGGCGTATCTGTGCCAATGTAAAAGTTTTTAAATTTATAGCCCGGCTGCTTTATTTTGTACCAGTATTAGTTGGCACAGATACGCCAACGCTCATTTACTGCCAACTGGCGCAGATATGCAGCATGGCTTCTTGTGGCTTGGCGTATCTGTGCCAATGTAATAGCTTTTAAAATGTAAGGGCCGACTATTTATTTTGTAACAGTATTAGTGGACACAGATACGCCCACGCTCGTTTACTGCCCTGCATATCTGCGCCAGTAACTGAATATCTGCGCCAGTTGGAGTCTACTAATTTTTACTAATCCTTCATCCTAACTAACCCAACACTTACCTCTTCAAGAGAAAAAATTAAAAAACTTATCATTTTGAGGTATTGCACATAAAAAAAAATTTAAAAATTAGCGCTTCGCATTGGTTCGTATTTCACAAACCACTCCTCCACAATCTCCGCATCAATAAAAGCTCAATAAAGATATACTGTAAAAGAGTGCCCTTCGTTCCTCAGGATAAACTGTCCCAATGAAATTAAATAGAATTACTTAGCCCGGTACAAAAAAATACTCAATCCCTTATCCCAAATAACTCCTTCGTATCGGGCCGGTAATAAGGTTTACTAAAAAACTTTTCTACGGTGGCGTTAAAAAGGTCGGGGTCGGTTTCGGGTATCATGTGGGTAGCACCGGGAAAAATGCAGAGCCATGCTTTTTGCAGGTTCTGGTATATCTGTATGGTATGGGGTAATGTAATTACGTCTTTATCGCCGGCCATTACCAAGGTGGGCGCTTTTATTTTTTGTACATCGTTCAGTAGTATGTGCGGCTGATTGCCCAGCAGGTCGAAGAGTTTTTTTGCCTGGGCATAATTGTAAGCGGTATCTTTTTTGGCAATCATACTATCGGTGTAAGCAGCGGTTTTTGCTACCCATTTTACGGCCCAGTTATACACGGCGCTGCTGTCGGGTTGCAGGTTGGCACCCATAATAGCCATCATGCGTACTTTATTGGGGTGGCGTATGGCCATCAGCAGGCTTTCAATGCCACCATCGCTCCAGCCAATAAAATAGGCAGAGTCTATGTGCAGCTGGTCGAGCAGGGCTGCCCAGTCGTCGGTTATCTGCTCGTAGGTAAGGTGTGCTTTGGTGTCGCCGCTTTTGCCCTGTGCACGGCTGTCGGCTACAATAACTTTGTACTTGTTTTTAAAATACTCTATCTGGTTTGCCATGCTTGCCACACTGCCGCCATTGCCATGCACCAGTACCATTGGCGCACCTTCGCCATAGGTTTCGTAATACATTTTAATGCCGTTAACCTGTGCATACTTACCTGCAGCGGGGTTATTGCCGTAAGGCGTACTGAAAGTCTTTTTTTCCTGCGCAAAACCTGTTTGGGCAATGAGGAAGATGCAGGCGATGAGGATTGCTTTTTTGCAATGGGTGAATGATAAGTGGTAATTGGTGTGCAGTGAGTTGTCTGTCATGAATGGTGGGTTGTGAGTTATGAGTTAGGTGCTATTTGTTATTTACAAGTTAAGCACTTAATGCCTAAAAGCATCTGACTACTTACTTATTGTTGTGGTAATTGCCTGTTGTGATAAAAATAACATTTGGTGGTAATGTAAGCATGCTAATTGCCTATGCACCTTTATAAAGCAGAAGAATATGAGCAATAAAGTTAATTACACGGCCTTGCACCTTGAAACACTACAAGTTATACTGATAATGCATGAAAAAGAACATTTACAACTGCTTGACTGTCCGGAGGCACTGCATGAGAAACTACAAAACCTGCAATGTACTATCGAGCAGGTTAAGCGTGCCATCAATTTGAAAGAATTAAGAATTTAAAATTAATTTTAAACCCCTATCTTTTCGTCTACCAATTTTAAAATTTCCGCTTCCAGGGCAATGGTGTCGGTTTCTATTTCAGCAGCACGGGTAATAATACTATTGGTAAAAGTTTTATCGTTGTAACCGGTGGCATTAACACGCACATTCATAAAAGCACCCATTACTGCAGTTCTTGCACACAATGCCCCAACACCAGCATCGGTAACAGAATTAGGATTGCCTTCAATAACCATTGCCTTAATTACTTGCATACTTGCATAAGCGGTTTCCATTACTTTAAAGGGTATTTCGATGGCGTATTTGGTGGCAGCCTGTATGGCTTCGGTACGTGCAGTTTTTTCTGCATCGCTGGCTTTTGGCAAAGCAAATGCCTCCATTATTTTATTAAAGGCTGCGGTATCGGCATCAACTAATTTTAATAATTCTTTTTTAAACTGCTCTCCTTTCTCTGCCCAATCACTAAATTCCTGCCAGTGCTCATCCCAGCCACGTTTGTGGCTGCTGAGGTTTGCTACCATACAGCCGAGGCTTATGCCCAATGCGCCCACATAAGCGCTTATAGAGCCACCGCCGGGTGCAACGCTTTCGCTGGCGGTAAGGTCAGCAAAGTCGTTCAGCTTCATGTTTATTAAACGGCTGCTTGCTGCATCGGCAAGCATGTATTCAATAATCCTTTCTTCGGGTTTAAAGGGTCCCAGTTCATCCAGCCCCATACTTTTAATAGCAATTTTTATGAGTTCTTTTTCGCTTACACCGGTGCTGCGTTGTTGCTTTTGCAAAAAATATTTGCCGGCATCGGTCATGGCTTTTAAAGGAATAAGGCCTACCAGTTCGCTGCCGGTTACTCTTATGCCACGGGCCGTTGCTTTGGTGTTCACTTCATCAAAAGCTACATGCACAGGAGTTACGTTGATGTTGGTGAGGTTCATGGAAATTTGCGCCACACCATATTCTGCAATATACCAACCTATGGCTTTTACACTTTTTAAAATTCCGGGTTGATTTATTTTTTTACCATCTACTTCAATATTTCTTCCGGCTTCCCGTACATCAAATGCAATGGCATTGGCTCGGCGGGTTGATGTGCTGTTGAGGTTGATATTGTATGCCACTAAAAAATCTCTTGCGCCAATAACGGTGCCGCCACGTTTGGCATCAAATTCGGCAGGGCCAAAATCGGGTGCCCACTGTGGTTCTTTTATTTTTTTAAAAAAGCCTTCGTATTCGCCGGCACGAATGACGGACAAATTATTTCTCGTCGCGTCGGGTTGTGCATCTTCGTATAAATAAACAGGGATATTTAATTCTTCTCCTACCCTTTTGGCGAGTTGTTGTGCATAGGTTGCTGTTTCTTGCATGCTGATGTTTGCAATGGGTATCAGCGGACAAACATCGGTTGCGCCCATGCGGGGATGCTCGCCTTTGTGTTTCCTCATGTCAATTAACTCACCAGCTTTTTTAATGGCTTTGAATGCGGCTTCAATTACCGGACCGGGTTCGCCAACCATGGTTACCACCGTGCGGTTGGTGGCTTTACCGGGGTCTACGTTTAACAAACGAACGCCTTCAACGGATTCTATTTCGTTGGTTATTTGTTTGATGATGTTTAAATCATTTCCTTCGGAGAAGTTGGGAACACATTCGATTAATTGCTGCATATTGAAAACTTTCAGACAAAGATGCAAATAATTTCACGCAAAGGCGCAAAGGAAAAATACAAAAGTAGCAAAGTTAATTGGCGGGTTTGCTTCTTTGCGCCTTTGCATGAAAACCAAAATCATCCTGCCACATGATAAAGATTAGCAGTGCTTTTATTATATAAAGCTGAAATTTGCAAAAAAATCGAATTAATGGTTCATCCTTACAATTACGTTTCTGCCAAAGAGGCCTTATTTATCATTGAAAGCAACAGCCGTGTTTTTATACATGGCAGCGTGTGTACCCCCCTTTTTCTGTTGCATGAGCTGGCAAAACAAGCAGACCGCTTACGTAATGTAGAGCTGGTTGCCATTACACTGCGGGGCGATATTGAAGTTGACAAAGCACAATACCAGGAAAGCTTTCACGTGAATTCATTGTTTGTTTCCGCATCGGTGAGGGAAGCCGTGGCTGAAGGCAGGGCCGATTTTATACCGGTTTTTTTAAGTGATATTCCCGACCTGTTTAAAGATAAAATACTGGAACTGGACACGGCCATTGTGCAGGTTTCTCCGCCGGACAGGCATGGCTATTGTTCACTGGGGCTTTCGGTGGATATTGCACGTGCTGCCATTGACAGCTCCCGGCAGATCATCGCCCTGGTTAACCCCCGAATGCCCCGTACCCATGGCGATGGCATGATACATACAGACAGTTTTTCAAAAATGGTTTTTCATGAATCGGAACTGCTCGAAGAAAATTACAGCAGTAAAGTGGGCGAAAGTGAACTGGTAATCGGCCGCATCATTGCCGAAATGATTGAAGACGGAAGTACCCTGCAGATGGGCATTGGTACCATACCCGATGCGGTACTTAGTTTTTTAGGCCATCATAAAAACCTGGGCGTACATACGGAGATGCTGAGCGATGGCATTATTGACCTGTTGGAAAAAGAAGTGATCAATAATAAATTGAAAGCGATACATCCCAACAAAACAGTTACCAGCTTTGCCATCGGTAGCCGCAAATTATACAATTATGTAGATGATAATCCGTCGATTGCTTTCCTGGACATTGATTATGTAAACAACCCGATCGTGATCATGCGCAACCCTAAAGTTATTGCCATCAACAGCGCCATAGAAGTAGATCTTACCGGGCAGGTTTGTGCGGATAGCATTGGTGATTTTCAATACAGCGGCATTGGCGGGCAAATGGATTTTATTCGTGGCGCTGCATTGAGCAATGGCGGCAAGCCCATTATTGCATTAACAAGCAGGACAAAAAAAGGAGTATCCCGGATAGTGCCGCATTTAAAAGAGGGTGCCGGTGTGGTTACCACCCGTGGCCATGTGCATTACGTGGTTACAGAATATGGTGCGGTAAATTTGTTTGGAAAAAATTTGAGGCAACGTGCAAAACTGCTCATTGATATTGCACACCCGGATGACAGAGACCAGTTAATGAAATATTGTTTTGAAAGGTTTAAGGTTTTTGTCTGAACGATGATTTAGAATTATTAAACCCAGATTTTGCACTTGAAATCTACTGCGGCTTCCAAATCCTTCACAGCTAAGCCTTTCAGAACATTTTTTGAATTCAAAATAGTGCACTATTCTTTCATCCAAAAAATAGCCTGAAACCCTTATCTGTTTTGTAT
>JBBRCM010000177.1:0-7932 GCA_038204855.1 Chitinophagales bacterium | reverse complement strand
TATCATAATTTTATCAGGGATATATTGCAGGTCTAATGGATAATTAATTAATGGATAATTGATAATGCCCTAAACTCTAAACCCTAAACTGCTAAACTCCAAACTCATAACTTTGCAGGCAATGAATCGAAAAAAAATCTTTCGCTGGCTTAAAATAATTGTGCTGTTGTATTGCCTTATTGGTATTGCCCTATTTTATCTGCAGGAACGTTTTTTATTTCATCCGGAAAAATTATCTAATGCCTATGTATATCATTTTAATGTTCCGTTTGAGGAAGCGAATATTCCTTTCAACAGCACCGATACCATCAACATGATCAAATTTTTTCCGGCAGATTCGGTAAGAAGGGGAGTAGTGCTTTATTATCATGGCAATAAAGAAAATATAGAGCGTTATGCAAAATTTGCCAATAGCTTTACCAAACATGGCTACGAAGTGTGGATGGAAGATTATCCCGGCTTTGGAAAAAGTACCGGCGAAAGAACCGAGAAAAAATTATTTGAACAGGCGCTGCAGGTACGAAAAATGGCAGCGTCAAAATATGGTGCCGATAGTATTATCATTTATGGTAAATCCTTTGGCACCGGCCTTGCATCTTATGTTGCTTCGGAAACAAATAACAAAAGGCTGATGATTGAAACTCCTTACTACAGCATTCCTTCGCTGTTCAGTTGTTATGCACCCATTTACCCAACGGGTAAAATGAGTACCTACAAAATACCCACCAATGAATTTCTGGCAGATGTAAAATATCCTATCAGCATTTTTCATGGAACGGACGATGGCGTAATACCTTACCGCAATGCCGCCCGGTTAAAAGCGGTTTTAAAACCAACGGATGAATTTATTACGATTGAAAAAGGTACGCATCACAACCTGGCTACTTTTGATGTGTACAAAAACAAACTCGATAGTTTATTAAACCTCCGATAACTGTGTTTTTGTTTTACCCACTTTTAATGTGTAGGCCACGCCAATTTTTAATGCATAGTTTTCCGTCGTATGGCTTACCGGAAATCCATAAGCAACCGGGTAATCGTATTCCTCAATAATATCCTGAATGGTTTCGTACACGGTTTTTCCAAATGGGCGTTCCGTATCTTTTATATCGGTAAAGCCGCCAATGATAAGGCCCGCCAGGTTATCAAATTTGCCGCTGCGCTTTAATTGGTAAAGCATCCGGTCAATACTGTATATCTGTTCGCCAATATCTTCTAAAAACAAGATTTTATTTTTTGTATTGATGTCGGATGGCGTGCCGGTTATATTTGCCAATAAAGAAAGATTGCCACCAACCAGTTCAGCCGCTGCGATCCCGGGTTTATTAAATGGATTTGCTGCATAACTATATTTTGCTTTTTTACCTTTAATGGCATTGTGTAAAGATTGTATGAATTCATTGTCGCCTTCATTAAAAGCCGCAGCCATGGGTGCATGCAGCGATGCCACTTTTATTTTTGTATACAGGTGAGCATGTAAAACGGTAATATCGCTGTAGCCAATAACCCATTTAGGTTTCTTTTTAAACTTGGTAAAATCGAGTCCATCAATAATACGGCCCATACCATAACCACCGCGGCCAAAAAGAATGGCGTTAATATTTTCATCATCCAGCATAGCCTGCAGTTCGTCCCGGCGTTCCTCATCGCCTCCGCTGAAATAATTTTTCGATTTACTGCCCAGCGTTTTGCCCACCATCAAATCAAAGCCCCAGCTTTGTAAAGTGTTTATACAGGCCTGCGCTTTTTCTGCAGCCATATAACCGGCGGGGCATGTAATGCCGATGGTATCGCCTTTTTTTAAGTAGGGTGGAATTTTTATCATAAGCCTTCAATATAGTCAATAGTTCAATAATGTAAAGATTTGCTCTCCTTTTTTTGTTAAATTTACCAGTACAACCATCTGCTTATGCGTTTTGCAATTTTATTTTTTTTATTATTTTGCTTATTAAACAGCGCATTTGCACAACCTCCCTGCTCTACCATACCTAACATGACGCCGCAAACTGCCATTGCTGTGTGCGGCACAACAACTTTCGTTCAAAACAGCGTATCCACCTGCGTAGGAACAGATGTTTCGGGTCTGGGTGCATGTGGTTCCTCCAATAGTTCAGACAATGCTTTCTGGTATAAATTTCATTGCTACCAAACGGGTACCCTTGGTTTTTTAATCACACCCGCTAACTTAAATGATGATTATGACTGGGAACTATTTGATGTAACAGGCGTTTCCAATCTTAACCAGCTTTACACCGATGAACGCTTAATGGTATCGCTGAACTTATGCGGTGCTCCCAATGGTATTACAGGCTGCGCTGCTGCAGGCATCGATAGTATTAATTGCGGAGGTAACACTGCCCTGTTAAACCGCCTGGCAACCATTTATGCCGGCAACGATTATTTATTGATGGTTAACAGGTATTCAAATTCACCTTTTGGCTACACGTTAAAATTTGCAGGAGGCACTGCGGTAATAACTGATCCTGCACTGCCTGTAGTAAGCAGTGTATCTAATGATGGATGCCACAGGAGCTTTCTTAAAGTGGTGTTTTCAAAAGATATCAGTTGCTCCAGCGTTACAGCAAACGGAAGCGAATTTTCATTTTCGTCTGCAGGGCCTGTAATTACCGGTATTTCATCAACCTGTGTTACGCCACTCAGTACCATAACAGAGTTAACTATACAATTGCAAAATCCCCTGGGCGCAGGCACTTACAACCTGATTGTAAATCCGGGTAGCGATGCCAATACCTTTACCGACGTATGTGGTAACGATATGACAACCGGCTTTTCTATTCCGTTTTCCATAGCTGTAACAGATGCTCCAATAATTCAGTCGTTTGGTTATGATGAATGCCACTATCGGGACAGGCTTATTGTGAATTTTGATAAACCAGTTGACTGTGCTTCATTAACAGCAAATGGTTCGGAATTTCGTTTTGCTCCGGCGGGGCCAATTATTACCAGCATCAGCAGCAATTGCGGGGCCAGTTCCTACACTTCGTCGGTAACACTTTTTTTGCAAAACCCGGTTCCAACAACTCTCTTTAATGTCATTATATTAAATGGCACTGATGGTAATACTTTGTCCGACACCTGTTCTTCATTCATGCCGCAAGGCTCGTCCAAATCATTTATTGGAACAGAACCGCCACGCCCGTTTTTTGATTCGGTGCAGGTAGATTATTGCAATCCAACTTTTGTAAAAGCTTATTTTAATCATCCGATTTTATGCAACTCTATTCTTGCTAATGGCCTGCAGTTTGCCATTAACGGCCCCTCTTCAGTCACTATTACTTCAGCAACCGGCGACGCTAGTTGCGGAACAGCAGGATATACAAATTGGATTTTATTTCAGCTTGCGGCACCAATGCCTACTGCAGGTAATTATACTTTACTATTTAGAAGTTTAGGATCTTCCGTTCTAGATACCTGCAATATGCCACAGAAGCTTTTTGACAATATTGCTTTCTATACTCCAGGTAAAATATCTCCTGCTTTTAGCAACCAGGTTAAATGGGGTTGTAACAAGGATACCATTGTGCTTTCTCATCCCGGTGGTAATGGCGTTAATTCCTGGACCTGGAATTTCAGTGATGGTTCTTCTGCAACCGGACAAAATGTATCGCATTTATTTCCTGTTACTACGCCCACGGCAAGCGTACGGTTAATTGTTTCCAATGGTACCTGCTCAGATAGCAGCAGTCAGACTTTTACACTTGGTAACTTTTTTAAAGCCGGTTTTTCCAATACGCCCCTCGATTCTTTTTGCGTAAATACTTCCGTAACATTCACCGATACTTCAAAAGGGAATATTATTGATTATTTATGGGACTTTGGCGACATGGCGCAATTTAACGGGCAAAACCCGCCACCGCATGCTTACCCGGTAAGCAATAACTATACAATAAAATTAGTTGTAACCGATATTTACGGATGTAAGGATACGGCCAGCGTAAAAAGATTTGTAACACCCACAGCGTTTGTTGATTTTACCGGGCTTAAGCAGCAATACTGTACGGGCAACCAGGTGCTTTTAAGAAGAAAGATAAGCCCCTTTATAACAGGATATGTTTGGGATAATGGCGATGGAAAAACTTTTACCAATGAAGTGGATGTAAATTTTTCGTACGCCGCACAGGGCGTTTATACCATCACACTTTCAGCGGTTGACAGGTATTGCGGCACGGCTTCGGTTAGTAAAACAGTTCCGGTGTATCAAGTACCTGTTGTGAAGTTACCTGCAGATACCGTACTTTGCAAAAACGATCAGATGCTTATTGGCGTAACACCCAATCCTGGTTATACTTATTTGTGGAACACAGGCGCAACTACATCGCAGGTGCTTACCGATATTTTTACAAGAGATTATAAATTGACTGCCGATAATAATGGCTGTAAGGGAATTGATGCCATGCATGTAAAGGTTTTAACTTTCTGTGTAATAAAAGTGCCCAATGCATTTACACCAAACGGAGATGGGCTTAATGATCAGTTGCTGGCCACCAACGCCGATCTCGCTAAAAATTTCTCTTTTAAAGTGTTTAACCGCAACGGGCAGTTGGTTTTTTCAACCAGCAGTCCGCTGGAAGGCTGGGATGGGCGCTTTAAAGGAAACCCACAGGAATCAGGAACCTATGTTTGGATGCTGAGTTATATTGATCCGTGGAATGGTAAATTTATAAATCAAAAAGGCACCAGTATTTTACTGCGTTAATTTTTAAGCTTCTGTAAGCCTGCATTCGTTAAGATGTACGCCCAGCGTATGCAATGCACCGCACTTTAGCGCAAAATTATTCTTCTGGTGTCCCACCGGAAAATCGAAACATACGGGGTAATTATATTCACTTACTTTTTCCAGTACAATATCTTCAATAGTTTTTCCAAATTCTTCGCCGGGGTCATCCGGTTTGATTTTAAAACCGCCAATAATCAAACCCTTTAGCTTATCTAATTTGCCACTGCGTTTTAAATTCCAGAACATACGGTCAATGCTGTATAAATATTCACCGGTATCTTCTACAAATAAAATTTTATCTTTTGTGTGTATGTCAGATGCACTGCCGGCAAGCGACTCCAGTGTTTTTAAATTACCACCAACCAGTTCGCCAACTGCCAGGCCTGTCTTGTTTTTTTCGTTGGGGGTAAAAAGATATTTCATTTTTTCTCCCCTCAAACATTTGTTTATAGATTCAATGGTTTCCTTTTGCGCTGGTTCTGCATTTGCCCAGTCGCTGGGGAAACTGTTGCACATTTTTGAATGGATAGTTGCCACCCGGTATTTTTCATTGATGTGCGAATGAAAAACTGTTGCATCGCTAAAGCCGATGATCCATTTGGGATCACGGTCAAATTTTTTAAAATTCAGTTTGTCAATGATGCGTACGCCGCCATAGCCGCCCCTGGCAAAAAGAATGGCTTTTATGCTTTTGTCATCCAGCATTTGCTGCAGGTCCTGTAAACGTTCTTCATCCGTACCACCGTATGTAAAATCTTTTTTACCAACGGTGGCACCAACCTTTGTGTTAAAACCCCATTCAGTTAGTTTTAACAGGGCAGGTTGTATATCTTCTGTCTTCATAAATCCTGCAGGGCAGCAAATGCTAACTGTATCACCCGGTTTTAAATATGGAGGGTTGGTTACCGGAGAATCAGTGTCAATAGTGGTTTTGCCATTGGCTACTGCACCTAATGTGGCAGCGAGGGGAATAAAGGAGGAAAGAAAATGCTTACGTTTCATCAACTAAAGTTATTTTAAACGAGCCAAAGTAAATGAGAAATTAGTTTTTATGCCTCACCATTAAATTTAGGGTAAATTGTCAACTGCGTGCCTTTTGTAATAGTTAACTAACTTAAATTTATGTAAATTTTTATCAGCATTTAAAACTGAATTTTATGGATACATCAATTTACATTGCCGATCTGCACAAAGTAGGCATGAATGATATTGAACAGGTTGGAGGTAAGAATGCATCGTTGGGCGAGATGCTGCAAAACCTTACCCAGCTTGGCATACAAATACCCGGTGGTTTTGTGGTTACTGTAGCTGCTTACCGTGAGTTTATAAGGTATAATAACTTAGATGAACAGATTCATACCATTATTAATGATATTAAACTGGATGATATTGAATCGTTGCGGCGTGGTGGTTTGCAGGCCCGGCAGCTTTTAAAGAATGCAAAATTCCCCCGGGATTTAAGTGAAGCCATCATTGAAAAATATAATGAACTGAGTAAATTTTACGACCAGGATATTACTGATGTAGCCGTTCGTTCATCTGCCACTGCCGAAGACCTGCCAGATGCATCTTTTGCCGGCCAGCAGGAAACCTACCTGAATGTACGTGGCCCTGCGCCTTTGATGAATGCTGTAAGGAATTGTTTCGCCTCTATATTTACCGACCGGGCCATCAGTTACCGCCAGAGTTTTGGATACGATCATTTCAGCATCGGCCTTTCGGTTTGTGTACAAAAAATGGTGCGTAGCGACCTTGGTGCATCGGGTGTTGCTTTTTCGTTGGATACCGAAAGCGGCTTTAAAGATGTGGTGGTTATTAATGCATCTTTTGGTTTGGGAGAGATGATTGTACAGGGTTCCGTATCGCCTGATGAATACATTGTTTTTAAACCTACCATGCAAAAAGGTTTCAGCAGCATCATCGAAAAAAAATTAGGTATAAAGGATAAGATGATGGTATATGGTGATGACCCTGATGAAAGGGTTAAGATAATACAGGTAGAGAAATCCATGCAGCACAGGTATTGCTTAACAGACGAACGTATTATGCAACTGGCAAACTGGGTTACAAAAATTGAAACCTATTACAGTACATTAAAAGGCCATTGGTGCCCCATGGATGTGGAGTGGGCAATAGATGGTTTATCGAAAGAATTATTTATTGTGCAGGCAAGGCCCGAAACTATTCATTCGCAAAAAGATTTTTCAAAAATTACAGAATATGTGATGGAGGAAGATGCAGGAAGAAAAACTTTGGTTAAAGGAATTGCTGTTGGCGATATGATTGGCGCAGGCAAAGTTTCTATTTTATTTTCAATGGACAAACGTGTTACAGAAGGTCATGAATTTGTAGCTGGCAATGTGCTGGTAACCGATATGACCGATCCCGACTGGGAACCCATCATGAAAAAAGCATCGGCTATTATTACTAACAAAGGCGGACGAACATGCCATGCAGCCATTGTTGCCAGGGAGCTGGGCGTGCCTGCCATTGTGGGTTGTGTTAATGCAACCGAAATATTAAATAATGGCCAGTCTGTAACAGCATCCTGTGCCGAGGGTGATGAAGGGATTGTATATGATGGCATTGTGCCGTTTAAAAAAATTGACACCGATCTTAACGATCTGCCCGCTGTTAAAACGCCCATCATGCTTAATGTGGCATCGCCAAACCTGGCATTCAGGTTTTCGCATTTGCCAAATGCCGGTGTGGGTTTGGCACGGGAAGAGTTTATCATCAACAATTTTATCCAGGTGCATCCGCTGGCGCTGATGAAACATAAAGAACTGGGAGATGAAGACCTGAGCAAAGCTATTGCAAAAATGATTTATGGTTTTGTTGACGAAGAGGATTTTTTTATACAGAAACTGAGTTATGGGGTGGCAAAAATTGCTGCCGCATTTTATCCAAATAAAGTGATTGTGCGGTTCAGCGATTTTAAAAGCAATGAATATTTTAATTTGCTGGGCGGAAAATATTTTGAGCCGCATGAAGAAAACCCGATGATTGGTTGGCGGGGTGCAAGCCGGTATTATTCGGATAAATATAAACCTGCTTTTGGGCTTGAATGCAGAGCCATAAAAAAAGTGAGGGAAGAAATGGGGTTGAGTAATGTGGTAGTGATGATCCCTTTTTGCAGAACTGTAGAGGAATTACATAAAGTTCATGATGTGATGAAAGAATTCGGATTGGAA
>JBBRCM010000176.1:0-7990 GCA_038204855.1 Chitinophagales bacterium | reverse complement strand
GGTGATGAAACAGGCTGCGGTATTATCTTACATGGATGTGTTTTTATACCTGAGCATTATGTTTTTAATATGCGTGCCGTTTGTATTAATGGTTAAAGCAAATAAAAAGAAGAAATTGGATTTGGGAGAGGCGATGCATTAAGTTGAAGATGGCTTTTATTTTACAAAAAAGAAGATTGGTTAAATAGTACATTATGAAGACTATGTATTAAACAAGATTGGCTATGTGGTAAACAAGATTGGTTAGGTAGTACATCATAAAGACCATGTGGTAAATAAGATAGACTATATGGTAAGTAAGATAGATTAAGGAGCATATTATGAAGGCTGTGAGTTAACCAAGATTAGTTGTGTGACAAGCAAGACTGGCTATGTAACTAATTCGTGTGGTGCAATAACCGTATTTAAAGTATCGATTCACAAAAAAACTATTTCCACACCGCATTTTTCTGAGTATACCCTTTTACATAAAAGCTATAATTGCTTAACCTGTTCCCCGGGCGGTTGCTGAAGCGCCTTGTGTAAATGGCAACCGAGCCTCCAAATCCATCCAGGCCCAATCTTGAACCGGGGCTGAAGATCTTAACAAGTTCAATATCCTGCACACTGAGTGAGATGGGAGAAAAATCAACATCGAGGAATTCATCAACATAAATACTTACTTTTTCCTTTCTCCAGTATAAGATGGTGCGGCCGGTTTCTTCATCGTTGTAGGTAGTAAGTCCTGCAACATTTGCAGTAAGATAGCTGTAAATATCCGGGTAGTTTTTCAGTTCATCACTTTCGTAAAAATCAATTGTCTTTGCATTATCGGAGGAGAAAAGTCCGCTAACGTTTTCATTTTCAAATTTTTTTCTCTTCGATATTATTCTTGTTCTCACCACAAACATTTTAAGTAACCGTTTGTCTTTTGGAGTGTCGTTAGAGAAAATATAATTATCCTTTGCTGAATCAATTGGCTCAGTTTGGATTTCCCCATTACCAATAGTTATAAATTCAGTTATTGTTTCTTCTGGTACAAAAGCAGAATCGAGCGGGGTTTCAATTGAAATCTTTAAGGGGTTTATTTTGCTTTTCTTTACCGGCGAAAAACCAAAGTAAACTGAATCAGTATAAAAGAGGTTATCAATTTTAAAAGAACCGTCAGTCTCTAACTGCGTATCATCAATTATCGGCGCTTTGTTTTTTGTGGTTGCTATGTAATTAATAGCTCCGTCTGCTTCATCAGTGTTTTTAAGCTTTCCCTTTACCACAAGAAATTTTTTCTGTATCAGAAAATTAAAGGCATAAGCACCGTTCGGAATACTGTCGTTTATTGTTAAGGATATTTTACAGCGGCCTTTTAAAAAAGGGTAACGGAATTTCCAGCGTTGGCCGGTTTTTACATTATCAATCCACAAATGCAGCGTTTGCGCAGGCTGATCGGCTTTGAATGGTTCAGCATACACTTCCATTTCAATGCTGTCGCCCTGCACAAAATTCTGCCTGTCAAATATTACAACCAGCGTATCTGCAGCATTTGCTTTAAATGCAATAGCAGCTAAAACAAATACAAGTATTGAAATCGTTTTTCCAATCATCCTGTTACTGTTGTTTTGCTAAATCAATTTAAGCAAGAACTGCCTCGTGTGTAATATTGGTCTTTAATAATTTAGAGATGGGGCAGTTTGCTTTTGCATCGGCAACTGCGGCATCAAACTGCTCCTGTGTTATGCCTGGTATTTTTGCAGAAACTGCTAAATGCGATTCAACAATTTCGCCTTTTGGTTGATCGAGATCAATGGTGCATTTGGTATTTATTTCGTCTGGCGTAAAACCAGCAGCACCCAATACAAAACTCAGCTTCATACTAAAGCAGCCGGCATGTGCCGCAGCTACAAGCTCTTCCGGGTTTGTGCCAACACCTTCTTCAAATCTTGAAGCAAAAGAATACTGTGTTTCGCTTAAAGTGGTACTTTGTGTGGTAAGATTTCCTTTACCTTCTTTTCCGGAGCCGGTCCAGACGGCAGTTGCGTTACGTTTCATTTTCTTTATTTTATTTGTTTAATAATTTCCGTTTCATTAAAGCCAACAAGTACATTTCCATTAATCTCAATGATTGGTCTTTTAATAATGCTGTTATTTTCTATCATCACTTTTATTGCCTCAGCCTGGTTCACAACTTTTTTTTGCTCAGCCTCGTCCAGTTCACGCCAGGTTGTGCTTCGTTTGTTAAAGATATTTTCCCAACCCATTTTTTTACACCACGTTTCCAACATTTGTTTGGTAATTCCTTGTTGCTTATAGTCGTGAAAAGAAAAATCAACGTTTTGCTTTTTTAGCAATGCCAAAGCTTTTTTGGTTGTATCGCAATTGGGAATACCATACACAATAATTGTCGCCATTTTAAAACTCGGGTAAAACTGGTTTTGTTTTCATTATTGTTTCAATCTTTTCCATCACATCTGGGGTAAGCATCGCAACTACATCCAGTGCTTTTAAATTATCAAGTAACTGTGCTTTTTTTGTTGCGCCTAAAATGGCCGTGCTTACATTGGGGTTTTTAATGCACCAGGCAATGCTTAAAGATGCTGTGCTTACGCCCAGTTTAGTTGCCAGTTCGGTAAGTTTTTTCACCTTCTTCATTTTCTCATCCATCACCCATCTTTCCTTCAGCCAGTCGAAACCTTCTAAAGCAAAGCGGCTGCCTTTAGGAATACCATCATTGTACTTGCCGGTTAATAAGCCAGACGCTAAAGGACTCCAGATGGTAGTACCCAGTCCCGCATTCTTATAAATTTCTAAAAATTCTTTTTCCACTTTATCCCGCTCAAATAAATTGTATTGCGGCTGCTCCATGGTGGGGCCAATCAGCCTGAATTTTTCCGCAACCCTATGTGCTTCCATAATTTCTACACCACTCCATTCGCTGGTACCCCAGTACATTATTTTTCCCTGCTGTATCAGGTGGTTCATTGCCCAAACAGTTTCTTCAACAGGTGTTTTTTTATCGGGACGATGACAGAAATACAGATCAAGATAATCTACCTGTAATCTTTGTAAAGCCTCATCACAGGCTTCCAGCAAATGTTTGCGGCTGCAACCCGTTTGATTGGGTTTGTTATCTGCGCCACGCCATCCCCAAAAAGCTTTTGACGAAACAGTATAGGAACTACGGTCCCATTTTTTCTTTTTCAAAACACTGCCCATCATTTTTTCACTTTCGCCTAATGCATATACTTCGGCATTGTCAAAAAAATTGATGCCCTTATCGTATGCAACGCCCATCAATTCATCGGCAACCTTATCATTTATTTGTTTGCTGAAGCTTACCCAGCTTCCGAAAGAAAGTACACTTACCTGTAAGCCTGATTTTCCTAAACGACGATATTCCATATTACTTATTTTTTTACCTTGCAAAGATACAAATTAGCCGTTTTACTTTTCGATTATAATTTTGTTATGAAAACGATTACCGGCTGTAATAAGAACCGGGCCGATTGATTTTTTATACCCCTAATAAACGGGAAACTGCGAATTGGCAACGTTGATAATGCCCGTAACTTTTTTAATAACATAGCCTTTAAAATCCTGCCTGGCTTCCATACCAACACCATTAATAATTTGTGTTTTGGTTCGTATACGAACCGGTAATTCGGTGTAAAATTCGTTCCCCTTTCTATTTCTGTCCCACCAAAGTTCATCACAATATAAAGTATCGCCTTTCATATTAATTACCTTTACGCTGTCCTTTAAAAATACTTTACTTTCCTGCTCAAGGTATTTACCATACAATGCATCCAGCCTGCTGTCAACGGTTCCGGTTTCACTAAAAAAATCAACGTGCAGTTTTTTGGGAAATTCAATATAGGGACTTAGGTCCTGTACTCTTAACATCAGTGGCGATTGTAGTTTTGCCTTTGCTTTTCCACCTAAGGTGTAGTTTATATCGGCATTTTTTATTTGTTCTACACCCAGGCTTTTGCTGTTGTATTCATTTAATTCTTTTTCGCTGTTGCCACAGGAAATTAAAAAAAAGAAGATGACCGAACAGAGAAAAAGGGTTGCTCTGTTAATAGGTTTGTTGCCTCTAAAACAAAGGAATATGTTTTGCAACAACGCCATCATGAAAAATTATTGTACGTATAAATAATGCCTGAATTTACACTAATTGTATTTAGATTTTTGAAACCAACGGGCATTCATGGAAATACCAATGCTAAACCGAACTATGTTTTCACGCAAATTGGTTTGCTTGTTGCCCCTGCTGGCAAATTCAAGGCCTGTGTTCAACACTACGTACTCTCCTGTGTAACTGATACGCCTTAAAGTGGTTAAGGGCATTCCTGTACCAATGGTAAATCCGTATTCGGGCCTGTTGGCAGTTGCTTTAATATAATCAGGTCCGTAAAACAAGCCGGCCCTGTACTTCACAAAATTAAAATATTTTTTAACCGGTGTGTTAATGGTAGCCGGGTAATACTGTCCGCCAAACCGTACAGTCCAGTTATTTTGCACTGCATCAATCTGGTTGTAAAAGCGGTAAGCAGCCCAATTGCCATATTCAAAATCGGCACCAATCAACCAGTTTTTGGTTTGGTAAACCGCTCCTGCAGCTACCATTGCAGGGAATTTTATTTTTCCCTTTACATTTTTCTCTGCATAAACACTATCAAGCTGGTACTGGTTGCCAATGGCATCATAAAAAAATGTTTCTCTTACAAGGTCATTATTTGCATTTAAACCTTGCTGAAGGTTTCCGTAAACGCCCAGCCTTAAATTTTTTGTAATGTTATTTTTGTCGTCTTTTGCAACAATAATATCGTACTGTAAACCAGCGTTAAAGAAAAAGCCTCCAAACGTTGTTTTATTTTCGGAATTGGATTTGTAATAAGAAACAGTATCATTTATAAAAGTAAGTTTGGTGCTGTAATCTTTACTTCCAAACATATAGCCTGCGTTAACACCAATGCTGAAATTTTTATACTTAAGCCCTGTTCCCACGTTTACCTGGTTAACACCGCCACTGCCTTCATACAAAGTATATAAGCTGTCGATACCGGTAAGCCTTGCGCTTTTTTCAATTTTGTAATTTATTTTAGAAACCGGTTTCAGGCCCAGGCTCAAACCCCAGCTCATACCTTTTTTATCCATTTTTTTTGTGGTTAACGGAAAAGCCATTTGCAGATACGAAACATAGGTATTGGCAGAGGTGAATTTTTTTGCGGGGTTGCTACTTTTTAATATCCGGTAATCAATTTCGGTACCTACATCAAAAATGGTGCTTCGTACGGTGGAAAGCGACGCAGGATTTGTAAAGTTGATACCATTGCTATTGGGTAAATAGGTAGTTTTTGGTAGTTTGGGATTGTTAAATGAGATAAAATCGGCTATACCCGCAGAAATGCCTCCCATACCCCGTGTAAATACATTGTGGTTGGGTGTAAGATCGCCCAGTCCATACCGTGAATAAGGGGAATTTTCCTGTGCAGATGCACTCATTTGCAAGCCACAAGCCACAATAAGTACCGTTAAAAATTTAGCCATTGTTAGTTTCACTGAGTGCATATAATCCTTTAAATAAAAAATAAGGGTCGGCAAATATCCTGTTTTTAAGTTGACCGGCAAAATAGCTTGTATCACCCCCGGTTAAAACCGCGTTAAAGTTGCTGTATTTTCGGGCATATTCGCTTATAAATCCGTCTATTTCATATGTTATTCCGGCAATTACGCCGCTCTGCAAATTTGTTTTAGTATCGTAGCCAATCAGGGGGAAATTCCATTCTTTTTGTACCAAAGGCAGCTTTGCGGTAAAAACCTGCATGGACTTGAAGCGCATTTCCATACCCGGGGAAATGCTGCCGCCAATAAATTCATTGTACTGATTTATGAAATTATAGGTGATGCAACTGCCCAAAGCAACTATCAGGTTATTTTTACCGGGATAAAAATGTACCGCTGCGGCAGAAAGGGCCAGCCTGTCGGCACCAATAGTCTCTGGCTTGCCCACAGGCGTTGTAAAATTTGCTTTGGTAAGGTGGGAGAGTTTATGAAAAGCAGTTTTTGCTATTAATACATTTTCAATTTCGGGATTGTGTTCAATTACAGAAGAGAGGATCGCTTTTTGCGGATTTTCATCTGCCAGCAATTTTTCAATGGTTACTGTTTCATCATCTGGTAAAACAACCTCTTTCGAAAATTTTTCATTTTCAAAAATGGCCGCTTTTAGGCGGGTGTTCCCAAAATCGAAGCAGATGGTTTTTATCATACAGTTAGTTTAGGAGTTTAGAAAGTTTAGGTAAGGTTAAAAGGGTTAGGAAGGTTTAGTGAAGACCCCCTAAACTTTTCTTTCTAAACTTTCCTAAACATTCTAAACTTAATTCAATCCTTTTAAATTTTTAAAATGCCCGTTCAGTTTTACTTTTTCTTTCAGCATTTCCATTTCGGCCAATACCGGTATTACTTTGGTAAGATGCCTTTTTAAATATTCCTGCCGTTGAGATTCGTGCAACAGTTCCAGCAATTCATATTCTTCCTGCAACGACATACCTGCATGATGCGCCACATCATAACTCCAAAGCTCTTCATCGGGTTTTGAAAATTTCTTTTCGATCTTAAGCAGTTTGTGCAGTTCTTTAATTCCTTTTACAATACCGTTCATCAATGTCCTGTTGCCTCTTTCATCATTATTCGGGTAATTTACAATGGCTCCGCTGTATAATTTATCAGGCAATTCATTTATCAGTTCCAGCATCCTGAAAACCTGCAGGCTTTCGGTTTTAATATCCATTTTTCCATCTTCGTAAACCTGGCTAATTTCTTTTACCTGTACCAGCGTTCCCATTTCATTTATTTTATCATCAATAACAGCTGGTATGCCAAATGGTTTTTTGGTATCAAAACATTCATTAACCAATTGCCTGTAACGGGGCTCAAAAATATGCAGGTTTAGCTGCTCGCCTGGGTAAACAACAATAGCCAAAGGGAATATGGGAATAAAATTTGTCATAGTTAAATCAGGTTTTTTTATTTGCGGTTTCAGTCATTTCTTTTAAATACAGGTATTTTAAAAACGTGTACCGTGCTGTTGTTTTTGCAATGATGAATCCTTCTTTACCATCTAAAAAACCCAACCTGAAAATATAATGCTGTATAAAAGCAAATAACGGTGAAAGATACTGTTTTAAAGCATTGGGTTTTTTTCCAGCTTCCAGATATTTTTTTGCATTCATACGGGCATAGTAATCAGTTTTAGCATCATACTCCCGGCGGTTTTGCACGGTGTAATGCAGGATATTTCCGGTAAGTTTTGTTACAATAGCATTTTCGGGAAATACCAGGTTTTCATGCACGGCTACATTATTCCAATGCACTTTTTTGCGGTTAAAGAGCCGGACATGCCAATCGAACCCCCACTCGCCAAAGCGAATCCATTTATTACAAAAAAAATTTTTAAAGTGGATATTAAATACTTCCTCATCATTTTCTAATGCAAGCCCCACAAGGCTTTGCTGTAATTCAACATCAATTGCTTCATCTGCATCGAGGCTTAATATCCAGTCATTTTTTGCAGCTTCAATTCCTTTATTTTTATTAATGCCATAACCGCCCCAATCTGTTTCAATTACTACAGCATTAAATTTTTTGCAAATAGCGACTGTTTCATCAGTACTGCCACTATCAACAATTATAATATCGTTGGTAACAGCCTGCAGGCTTTGCAGCGTATTGGCAATTATATGTGCTTCATTCTTTGTAATGATAACAACCGATATATCCATCCTGCAAAGAAACAATAAAAAACAGCATGAATAATTTTCTGATAAGGGGCGGTGAGGACACCGCCCACGGCGAGCCGCCCCGGTTGGCATACTACCAACCCGCCACAAAAACTTTGGCAAACTTGTAAACTTAATTTATTTGGTATTTGAAATTAGAAAATTGAAATTTGTTTTATGTGGCAGCAACAGATTAATGAAATTAAACAGGGTAATACCAAAACACTGGCCCG
>JBBRCM010000175.1:0-8022 GCA_038204855.1 Chitinophagales bacterium | reverse complement strand
GCCGATGCCATGTTTACCTTCCCCGATTTTTATAAAGTAGGTATCTCTGAAAGTGGTAACCAGGATAACCGCAATTACGAAGACGACTGGGGCGAACGTTATATTGGCCTGGAAACAAAAGAAGCAGACGGCACAACCAATTACGCTAAACAGGCTAACCAGATAAATGCAGGTAACCTTAAAGGTAAACTCTTACTGGCCCATGGCGGTATGGATGATAATGTGCCACCTTACAATACTTACTTAGTTGTAGAAGCTTTACAAAAAGCCAATAAAGATTTTGACCTGGTGGTGTTTCCCAATGCACGCCACGGATATGGCGCCGAGACCAATTACATGACACGCCGCCGCTGGGATTATTTTGGCAAAAACCTGATGGGTGCCGAAGTACCCAAAGAATTTAAAATAAATACAAACCCGGGATCAACCCAAACACAGCCTGTTAAAAAAGATACCGTTATTAATTACCAAAACACCTCCATTAGAAAAAACACTGTATTCAGCCGCATACCCGTAAATGTAAAAAACATTACGCTGGATATATTTGATAACGGTACGGTAGATGGCGACAGCATTAGTGTGTATTACAACAACAAATTGCTGGTAAGCAACCAGCGCCTTACCGAAAAAGCAATTACCGTAAACCTGCTGCTTGATGATAAAGCCACGCAGCACGAAATTGTTTTGTTTGCACATAACCTTGGCAGCATACCCCCGAATACAGCAACCATTGTGGTAAAGGCTGGTGCCAAACGTTATGAGCTACATAGCAGTGCAAGCCTTACAGAGAATGCGGTGCTGGTGCTGGAATATAAGCCAAAATAGAATCGCAGATTAAGGCGATGAATATTGCTTAGCAGATTTGTGGCATGCTGAGGGATAAAAAATTGAAGGGTTAGATGCAGGGTAATAAAGCTGCACGTCGTAGTATAGATTTCTTCGGCCATCTGCTTGTAAATCAATATAATTAAAGGCGCTCAAATTTTTGCCGCACACGCAATCATTAAAATACCTGGCTCCTGGTAGTTTCGTTGATGATGGTTGCAGGGGCTACCAGGTTTACTATGCTTGAACGTATTACACCAATACCACGGGCATACCATCTTTCTTCGGTAGCAACCGGCACATCGCCTGCCAGCAGTACTGTTGCGGTATAGCTGTATTTTACCCGGATAACATTGGTGTACACAATGGATGCTACCGTTTGAGTTTCGCCCTTAGCCAGAATTTGTGCATCTACCCTGATATCTGAAAGTGGAAATCCCATGGCAACATTTGCCCCAAAATGCTTTGTCCATGTAGAATTTACGGGTAAGGTAGAATCGAGCAACAGGTATTCTTGGTTTATAGGATTGGTTAAAACGCCCAGATTACCATCAATGTACTGAAAGTATTTACCACCGCTTTTACGGTTGTAAAGAGAGTCGGTAGGCACGCCCATATCTTTTACTTCAAAAATTTTATAACTATTGGGATTAAGAGGAAATGTTTTTGAGTTGGTACTTACCTGCACAAAAGTTGTATCTGCGGGGGTGCCGCCAACTAACCGTGTGCTCCAGTTGCTGAAAGATGTTTGCGGTACATAATCTAAATTAAGCGGCGCAGGTAACGCTGCAACCGTAATTGAAAATGCACAACTGGATGCCGAAGCGGTAACCGTATAATTATATGCCGGCGGACTGGCTGCTACCGGTGTACCACTTGCTGTTAAAGTAACCTGTGCATTACCTGCGGCATTAAATGTACCCAAACCTGAAAATGATACGCCGTTTACTGCCACAACAGTAATTGACCAGGAGCCGGGAACAGTTACAACCACATTGAGTGTAACCGTGTGCTGGGGCCCTACGGCAGTGCCTGCTGTATAAACACCCGTACCAAATGTAGTACCGGCACAAGTAAAAGTATAGGCCGCATTTGGTGCCACGCCGGCAACCACATTCACATCTATTTTACAAACGCTTGTACCAAAAATTATCGTAAAAGTTTTTATACCGGTAGCAGTGGGTGTGCCGCTGCCCGCCAGGTTTATTACATTGTTACCTATGCTGCTAATAGTACCAGTACCGCTAAAATAAAAACCGGCAATGGTATCACTTTTAATTGTGTAAGTGCCGGTAGCGGTAATATCGGCATTAACCTGTATAAAGTTACTTGCTTTTAAAACAGAGTCTTTAATAAAAGGGCCGTTTACAGTACTGGGTAAACAAGCACCTGCAGTAGATTTTAAGATACCAACAGCCAACCCGCTGGTAGCAGGAAGGTTATCAAAATTTAATTCCTTTTGACAGGCAGAAAAAAGAATAATGGTTATGAACAGTAACAGAGACGGTAATAAATTTTTCATGCAGTCTTTTTATTGGAGGTAAATTTACGAATTTTTACAGATAACCGCATTTTTAAAGGGGTGCATTTTAAATTATCGCATGGCAAATTTAAAAGTGTGCCGTGGGGCAATGTCATTAAGTTAAGGGTTGTCAGTCCAGATGGCTATCGGGATTGTCGAACCCGGATCACTGATGAAACCCGCCTTCGACAGCCTCATGGCTGACAGCTTAATAGTTTGAAAGTGACTAAATGCTTCCGGTTGCCGGCACAACCGGTATAAAATCTTAAAGATGAAATAAACAAACTTATTTAACCATCAACTGCTGCACCGTTACTTCTATCTCTTCATATTTCTCCTCTTTGCTTTCCGTTAATGCGGTTAAATTGTCCTGCAATTTATTTTTTAAATTAGCAATCTTTTTTCTTGTTTTGCTTCCTTTACGAGGGGCAAATAAAACACCAAAAATTGCTCCTGCGGCAAATAATACCATCATTTTTTTCATAAAAAGTATTTTGAAATTTTCAGATAAATTAATTTATAAATAGGTACATGCCAATATCAAGCCAATAATCATAATGAGAAATTATTTTTTCCTGTCTGGGTATTTTGTCTCATCCCGGTCTACCTTAGGCACATTACAAATTTCGGCGTACCCTTTATTTACTTCCACTTATCACCAGCGATTCATAATCCATCTCAAGCCCATTATCCGTCATGTATGGTGCACTCTGCTGCGCTGCCTCGGCTTTTATTTTTTGTGTCATCGCTTCATCGGCCTTACTTAAAGCACCTACTACAGGCGCTGCCACTTCATTCATCATCTGCCACATTTCTTCAAAACCGGCATACAGTACTTTGCCACTTACCGTTTGTTCCTGTATGTTTTTAAAACCCGATTTTTCCATGATCGATTTAATGAAACCTGTATTGCCGCAGCGGAACATGCCGGGTGCGCCCGGTGTCGGCCGCGGCAATTGCATATTTTTACTGATGGTGCCCATAATATTGGTAACCCAGGCATTTTTATCGCCGGTGCTCCATACCGAAGTGGCCATTATGCCGCCGCTTTTTAAAACCCGGTACATTTCATCCGATGCAAGCTGCATGTCCGGAAAAAACATGAATCCCATCCTGCAGCTTATTTTATCAAAATGGTTTTGCTCATAAGGCAGTTCACAAACATCGCAGGCATTGGTTTCATAATTTTTCAATTGTTTATGTGCTGCATTTTCTTTGGCAATTACCAGCATCTGTTCTGCCAGGTCGGTGCCGGTTACCTTTCCTTTAGGGGCAAGTGCTGCAATGGTAAGGCCCGGTTCGCCGGTGCCGCAGGCTATGTCCAGCACATGGTCATCCTCTTTTATCTGCAGCGCTTCTATAATTTTGTCGCCCATGGGCTTTAGAAAATTCATAGTAAATTCATCCCACTTTTTCCAGCCCGGCGAAAACTTATTCCAGGTAGCTTTTTGCTGCTCCCTGATCTCTGTAAGTTGTTGTTCCATAAACTTTGTATTTAGTTATTATGTGCAAATGGTTACCACTTTAAATGTAACTAATATTTAGCGCATTACATAGCGTTTTTTGGAGGGTAAAGGCTCACCTGTAAGCAAGCCTGCCTTACCTGTGCTTCCTGTCTATTTTAAATATCATCAGGGATACAATAAATATTTCTTCCGCACCAGCTTATATGCACTTAAACCCGGTTACCAGCTTGCCCTTATTACTTCTTCTGATACTCCATCAATGATCTGTTGGCGAAATAATCCTGAACCTGTCTGTACTTCAATATTATTCATTTGCCTGCTTAGTTTTGAATCGAAGAATTTTTCTTTGTGGGGATGCGCTTTATACAGTTCCATGATCCATTGCAGGTTTATCTTTTTCGATTGTCTCAGTAATTCAGTATCATAATTCCGCAGGTCTAATCCATAGCAAACCTCGTTCATAAATAATGGAGTTTCGGCCATGCCCTTTATGCCTGTTGGGGTGTAGGAGAAATCATAAATGCCCTTTAGCTCCGGGCTGCCCAGCAGAGTAAACGGAAAATAAGTTCCCCGGCCGTGATTGAGGTAAACACCTTCAAACATACAGGTAGAAGGGTATAGTAAAACAGCTTGTGGCGTGTTCAGGTTAGGAGAGGGGTTAACGGGTAATATATAAGGCATGTCATGATCATAATTTGCCACCGGTATTATTTTGATTTTGCACTTTACGCTATTACTAAGCCAGCCTTCGCCGTTAGCCATCTGTGCAAATTCGCCCACTGTTAACC
Source organism: Chitinophagales bacterium (assembly GCA_038204855.1). Lineage (GTDB taxonomy): Bacteria > Bacteroidota > Bacteroidia > Chitinophagales > Chitinophagaceae > Ferruginibacter. Next base: position 3,421 of record JBBRCM010000175.1, on the reverse strand, counting down.
CGTGCGACATGGGTATTGGAAACATACCAATGCCCGATTTATATTTCATATCCAGCACCGGCCCGTCAATTAAATACCCGTTTGGGTTTGGTCTGTCCAGTATCAGCAGTTCTTTATTATTTTCATAACAGGCTTCCATTAACCTTGCCAGGGCATTGATGTTTGTATAAAAACGTACACCAACATCCTGCAGGTCGTACAGCATAATGTCTACATCTGCCAGGTCGGCTTTGGTGGGTTTATTTTTTGCACCATATAAGGAGATGATGGGAATACCGGTTGCCGCATCAATTTCATCAGATACATGATCGCCGGCACTCGCCTTGCCCCGGAAACCATGTTGGGGCCAAATACTTTCACGATATTGATACCCAGTTTTTGCAGGCTGTCAACCAGGTGTGTTTTGCCTACGATGGAGGTTTGGTTTGCAAGTATTGCTACCCGCTTTCCCTTTATATACGAAAGATATTTTTCTGTTTGTTCAGCACCTGTTTTAATGCCGGAATTTATTGCCTGTTTTTGTTGAGCAGTATGCTTTGTTGTGTTACAGCAAACTGTAAAGACGATCACAAATACAGAAACAAAAAATTTCATGCTTATTTTTTTTTAGCTATAAATATACCACATACAAAGCAGGTGGCTGCCAGGCTATTTTAAACTGTCTGGCGAGTAATTTGAATTTGGATCTGCCAATTTTTTATCCAGCATCCGGGTACTGTCTTTTATTTGCTGTTCCCAGCTGTCAGGTTTTTTTGTTTCTGTGTTTTGGTTTGTTGTAGTGGTTTCGGTTGTACTATTGTCTGAGCAGCCAGTTGCAAATACTAATGCTATACAGCTAAGAGTTAATAATTTTTTCATTGCTGATGTTTTAATGGTGAATAACTAAAATAATACTTTTAAAACTGGTCACTAAAATGGATTTTGCATGCCATGCTGAACCGGTAGAGAAAAAGCTGATACCTGGTATGACTGCCATTTTTACAACACCGGGTGAAAAAACGGTTCCGTTTGGTGGAGACCAACAGGTAGAGAAAATATTCAATCACTGGTCACTTAAAATATATCTTCCCTTCTTTACCTAATTAAAATTCTAAATTCATCCAAAGTCTTGCGCTCTCCATCTTCCCCAAACACTTCCCAGAATTTCCATTGATTAGGTGGGTCAGTTTCCCATGCATGCAAAGCAGCACGTCGTAAAGAAAACTTATTTCTTGTTCCATTTATCACCAATTCCAGAAACCCGTCTTCGGTAAGAAAACCTGTGATTTCTTTACCCTTATGGATTTTACTAATGGGGTTACTGGTAGTTGATATTCCCTGCTTAATCAACTGTACGATTTCATTGTTAGGTGAATCATTACCACCTATGGCAGCCAGATTAGTTTTATAAGCCTGTACCTTTCCTTGTGTTTCGGATAATAATAAAAGCACTTTTGAAATATTATCATCCCAAATGGATTTATCATTTTTATGATTTATAATATTCTCCCTATATTCTTCAACTCGAGTCTTATATTTATCATCATCATCTGGTGATGCAATTTCTTCCATAAGTTTATCAAATTCATCAAGGTCTTTCTCTTCCATTTTGACATGCTCTTTGATTAAAAATAACACGTCGTTCAACATTTCTTCAAGCTGGCTTATTTTCTCTTTCATTTTCTGTATTAATTTTCGCCTGTCCAATATACAGAATTGAATTTTATTATTTATTGGGAATTTCGGTCATAGGATTTTAACTTAGTGAACTTTATACAAAACCAAACCTCTTATACCAGCGATTCTTATGTTTGAACAAACCTTTAAAAATATTGACGACATCCTGCACAAAGATGCCGGTTGCGGCAGCGAACTGGATTATGTGGAGCAAACCTCATGGGTACTCTTCCTTAAATATCTCGACGACCTTGAAGAAGATAAAAAAACCGCAGCCGAACTCACAGGCAAACCATATAGCAACATTATTGCCCCAGAGTACCAGTGGAGCAAGTGGGCAACACCCAAAGGGAAGGATGGCAAACTCGACCATCATAAAGCACTCACAGGCGATGACCTGAACGACTTTGTAAACATCAAACTCTTCCCTTACCTGAAGAAGTTTAAGGCCGATGCAGAGAGTGCAGATACAATCGAATACAAAATCGGGGAAATATTCAGCGAACTCAAAAACAGGATTCAGTCTGGCTACAACCTGCGTGAGGTTATCAACCTGATAGACCAGTTACGCTTCCGCACCCATGCGGAGAAACACGAAATGAGCCACCTGTACGAAGACAAGATTAAGAACATGGGCAATGCAGGTCGTAACGGAGGAGAATACTATACACCACGTCCCCTCATTAAAACTATTATAAAAGTTGTTGCGCCAGAGATAGGCAATAAAATCTACGACGGTGCAGTTGGTTCTGCAGGTTTCCTCTGTGAGTCATTTGAGTACCTGAAAGGCACAAAGAAATTGACCACCAGCGATATTACCACCTTGCAAAAGAAAACCTTCTACGGCAAGGAGAAAAAATCACTGGCGTACATCATCGGCATCATGAACATGATACTGCATGGTGTGGAAGCACCCAACATCATACACAGCAACACCCTTGCTGAGAATCTGGCTGATATACAGGAAAAAGACCGCTACGATGTGATACTTGCAAACCCGCCCTTTGGTGGTAAGGAACGGGCAGAAGTACAACAGAACTTCCCCATCAAAACAGGCGAGACGGCATCCCTGTTTTTGCAACACTTTATTAAAATACTCAAGGCTGGTGGCAAGGCTGGTATCGTTATTAAAAATACCTTCCTTAGCAATACCGATAACGCCTCCATCAGTCTGCGTAAACTGCTGCTGGAGAATTGTGACCTGCACACTGTGCTTGACCTTCCAGGAGGCACGTTCACAGGTGCCGGTGTAAAAACGGTGGTGCTGTTTTTTGAGAAAGGTTCTGCCACCAAAAAGGTTTGGTTCTACCAGTTGAATCTGGGTAGGAACCTGGGCAAGACCAATTCATTAAATGAAAATGATTTAGCTGACTTTGTAAAACTGCAAAAGACGAAAGCTGAAAGTGAAAACTCATGGTCGGTTAATGTAAAAGATATTGACCAGATAACTTTTGACCTAAGTGCTAAGAACCCAAACAAAAAAGAAGAGGCTGCCCTGCGCCAACCAAAGGAGATATTGGAAGAGATGAAGGCGCTGGATGAAGAGAGTGCTAATATTTTAAACTCAATATTAGAATTGATATGAAGAGTTGGGTAAATAAAAGATTAGATGAAATATGCTATTTCAGTAATGGACTTTGGACTGGAAAGAAACCCCCTTTTCAAACTGTTGGAGTAATTAGAAATACCAATTTTACAAAAGACGGAAAGTTAAATGATACAGGAATTGTTTATTTAGAAGTTGAAAAAAGTCAGTTTGCAAAAC
>JBBRCM010000174.1:0-8023 GCA_038204855.1 Chitinophagales bacterium | reverse complement strand
GTGTTTAGACTGGAATCAAAAGGCCAAATACAGGAAATTAGTTACTGAAACGGAGTATGAACATATTTTTAATGAATTACAAAAATTGCCAAAAGCAGTCAATTCGTTGATATTATTTACAAACCAGAAATTGAAAATCTGATAAGCAACAATTAAACAATAAGTCAATTAAGCAATTAATACAATGGAACATTACAACATGAACCTCACACTGAAAGTGTGGAAACAAAAGAACAGCAAAGCTGGTGGTAGTTTTGAAACATATAAGGTAAAGGATATTTCTTCTGAGATGTCTTTCCTGGAAATGTTTGACGTATTGAACGAACAACTGATCACTGAAGGAAAAGACTCCATTGCTTTTGACCACGACTGCCGCGAAGGTATTTGCGGTATGTGTAGTATGTTTATTGATGGCCGTGCCCATGGGCCCTGGACAAAAAATACAACCTGCCAGTTACATATGCGTGCTTTTAAAGATGGCGATACCATTGTGGTAGAACCCTGGCGTTCCGCTGCTTTCCCGGTTATTAAAGACCTGATGGTTGATCGTGGTGCTTTTGATCGGGTTATACAGGCCGGCGGATTTATTTCTGTTAATACCGGTAATGCAGTAGATGCAAATGCATTGCCTATAGATAAAAAAAATGCAGATACTGCTTTTGAGGCAGCCGCCTGTATTGGTTGCGGAGCCTGTGTGGCAGCCTGTAAAAACAGCAGTGCTATGTTGTTTGTAAGTGCTAAAGTTTCTCAACTGGCTTTATTGCCACAGGGACAACCGGAAAGAGAATCAAGGGTATTGAACATGGTGGCACAAATGGACAAGGAAGGATTTGGAAATTGTACCAATACCTATGCCTGCGAAGCTGAATGCCCTAAAGGAATTTCAGTTTCCAATATTGCAAGAATGAACAGGGAGTATTTGAAAGCTGGATTGAGTACAGAGCAATAATTTCAGCGGATTTAAGTTATATAAAAGCCTTCAGTATGGAAGGCTTTTTTTGTATCAGTAAATATGGTCTTCTACCTAATGTATTTATTAGTAATTTTAACAGGACTAATCCCCAAGATATATTGAAGCTTAAAAAGCTATACCTATTAGTGCTGTTTATGTTAACTGTGCAGTTTCTTCATGCACAAATAAATCCACCGTCGCTTTCAAATCTTCGCAAAGTAACCATCAGTACCAAAGAAAAAATGGTTAAGCTTGATTCTTTAAGCCTGGTGCCCGGTTCTGTAATACTCGAGGGGGTATCGCCTTATTACTACAAGGTAGATGAAGTAAATGCAACCATTACCTGGCAGGAAAAGCCGAATAAAGAAAATGTAACAGTTACATACCGTGTGTTTCCTTACAAACTAAATGCAGTGGTAAGGCATTTCAGCTACGACAGCATACGCAATAATTTTCTTGCCAATAATCCTTTTACATTAAGGGTGGGGGCCAAGCAAACTAGTCCGCTTACGGATTTTGGAAACATAAAATCTGAAGGGAGTTTTGGTCGTGGCATTTCATTTGGCAACAGCCAAGATGCTGTGGTAAGCAGCAGCCTTAACCTGCAACTGAACGGTTTTATCGGCGATAGCCTGGAACTTACAGCCGCCATAACTGATAACAATATTCCTATACAGCCCGATGGTAACACGCAGGACCTGCGTGATTTTGACCGTATTTACCTGCAGGTGAAGAAAAAAGGCTGGCAGGCAAATTTTGGTGATATTGATATACGGCAGAGTAAAAATTACTTTCTTAATTTTTATAAAAGATTGCAGGGTGTTTCTTTTATAACAGATAATAAGATCACTAAAAATATTTCTAATTCTTTATTACTTAGCGGAGCCATTGCCAAAGGAAAATTTGCCCGCAATCAACTAACTCCTTTTGAAGGTAACCAGGGGCCTTACCGGTTAACCAGCCCTAACCTGGAGTTGTTTTTTGTTGTGCTTGCCGGTACCGAAAGGGTATACATGGATGGCGAATTGCTGCAACGGGGAGAAGATCAGGACTACATCATCAACTACAACACAGCCGAATTAACCTTTACTCAAAAAAGATTAGTTACAAAGGATAAAAGGATTCAGATTGAATTTGAATATGCCGATCGTAATTTTTTAAACTCCCAGATTTATGTGAGTGATGAAGTCAGTTTCAAGAATAAATTTTTTCTGAACATTGGTTTTTACAATAATGCCGATGCAAAAAATTCTTCTATCAACCAGGTATTAGATACAAAGCAGAAACAATTTCTGGCAGATATTGGTGATGGTGTTGATTCGGCCTATTATGTAAATGCTGCAAGGGATACACTCAGTGCCGGAAAAATACTCTATAAAAAAATTGACACGTTGTACAATGGCACCCTGCACGATTCAATTTTTGTTTTTTCAACCAACCCCAATGACATTTTATATAACTTAGGATTTACTTACCTGGGACCCGGCAAAGGAAATTACACGGTATTGCAAAGTGCCACCAACGGTAAAGTTTTTCGTTGGGTTCAGCCCGATGTAAATAATAACCGACAAGGTGATTATGGACCTGTTATCTTATTAGTCTCCCCAAAAAAACAACAAATAATTACGGTGGGCGGAGAATACGTATTTAATGCAACAACAAGGTTGAAAGCGGAAGTAGCCACTAGTAACTACGACATAAATCTTTTTTCAAGTAAAGATAAAAGTAACGACAGGGGCTTTGCAACCAAACTGCAGTTTATTAAGGATGCCATGCGGATTCATGCATTTCAAAAAGTTTACTTAATGCAAACAAAGCTGGGGTACGAGTTTGTGCAGGGCAGGTTCAGGCAGGTAGAACGGTTACGGAATATTGAATTTCTACGTGACTGGAGCCTTCCTTATAGTACCGCCACTGCTGATGAACAGATTATTGATGCGGCAGTAAAAGTGGCGGATAGTGCCGGTAATTTTTTACAGTACCTGCTTACCAGTTACAACCGCAGTGATAAATACAATGGCCTGCGGCATGTGCTTAATAGCTTTAATGATTATAATGGCTGGAAGCTAACCAGTCAATTCAGTTTAACAAACATACATAACCCCCTGCAGGATGGAACTTTTATAAGGCCCACTGTTGACCTGAAAAAAGAATTGAGCAGGTTGAAGAAAATGCAGGTGGGCCTTAAATATAACAGTGAGAACAATAACCTGCGTGATAAAAAAAGTGATACGTTATCAGCATTCAGTTATGCATTTAATGTGTGGGAACTTTATGTAAGATCCAATCCCGCAAAAGCCAACAAATGGGGTGTGTCTTATTTTACAAGAGCTGATCTGGTTCCTGTAAAATACAGGCTGGAAAGGGCCGACAGAAGCGACAACTATAACTTATTTACTGAGTTACTGAAAAGCGAAAAGCACCAGTTTAAATTAAATGTTACTTATCGGCAACTGCATATTTTTAACAACCTCATCAGCAGGCAAAAAGCCGATGAAAGCCTTTTGGGCAGGGCAGAATATTATGTAAATGAATTAAAAGGATTTGTTACCGGCAATGTGTTGTATGAAATAGGCTCCGGACAGGAACAAAAGCGTGAATACACTTACGTGGAAGTGCCGGCAGGTCAAGGAGAGTACACATGGATTGACTATAATGCCAATGCCATACCAGAGCTGAACGAATTTGAAATAGCTGTTTTCCAGGATCAGAAAAAATACATCAGGGTTTTTACGCCCAGCAACCAGTATGTAAAAGCAAATTATGTGCAATTTAATTACAGCCTTACTTTAAATCCCAAGTCTATTTTAAAACCAAATGTAACGGGGTTTAAAAAAATATTATCCCGCTCCAGTACCAGCTCAGCATTGCAGATCACCAAAAAAGATATCAGCACCGGTGGTTTTCAGTTTAATCCGTTTACCAGCAAATTGGTTGATACCACCCTTATCACTTTAAATTCTTTTTTATCAAATACCCTGTTTTTTAACCGCAGCAATATTAAATGGGGCTTTGATGTTACGCATAGCATCAGCAACGGAAAATCTTTATTGAGTTATGGGTTTGAAAGCCGCCGGCTTCGTAACCTTATTGGTAAAGTAAGGTGGAACGTGAACCGGCATTTTGTAACCACCGTAAGTTATAAGCAGATAAAAAATGTTTTAAATACCAAGGGGCCCAAGTTTGATAACCGCAATTACCTGGTTGAGCAAAATATCTTTGAACCATCTTTGTCTTACGTGTATAAAACAAATTTGCGGGCCACTTTAACCTATGCTTACGGAATTAAGAAAAATACTATTGATTCTATGGAATCTGCTACCAATCATGTTTTAACGGCAGATGTTCGTTATAATATTCTTTCAAGCAGTACGCTCAATGCCAGGTTCTCGTTGAACCAGATCAGTTTTAAAGGGTATCCCGGTGCGGCAAATTCAACAGTTGGTTATATTTTACTGGACGGATTGTTGCCGGGAAAAAATTATTTATGGAACCTGGAATTTACAAAGCGGCTTGCAGGAAATATTGAAATGAGCGTGCAGTACGAAGGGCGAAAACCTGAATCATCAAGAACCATACATGTCGGACGGGCATCTATCAGGGCAATTTTTTAGTGTCAGGACACTACAAAAGTGGTTTAAATAAATATTTTTTAAACCCTATAAAATACCTGGCTTTAAAAAGTTGCTATTATACCAATCATAAATATAATATCGTCCAATTCATTTTGATCTCACCCCAACCCCTTTCCAAGGGAGAGGGAACTGGAATGGGGAACTTTTAATTTATAAAAGGTATTAGTGGTCAGACATAAAAAAAATCTAACTAAACCATCCGCCTTTTTTCAGGCTGCCAATACCTTCACCAATTTTAAAACCATTATTATACACTTCAATCTTGTAGTCTCCAATTGAAAAATTGGTATTTTGTTTCCAGTCAATATTTAATGTCTGTCGCTGGCCCTGGGTATAATTCAGGTCAATTTTTTGAGTATAAAACTTTTGTGCACCATCTCTTGTGCTAAAATTACCCGATCCCATTGCTTCTGCTGAAAGTGGCTTTCCATCAGGGCCGGTAATGCACACAAAAATATTTTTAGGCCCCGACTGAGCTACCCGGTTCTCATCAATGTCGAAAGAAATACGAAGTTTGTCCACTCTTTTTGCGGTGCTGGTTTCTTTCTCTTTTCCTCCTTTTTCATTTATACCTAAAATGGTAAAGTTAGATGCATGCAGGGTGGTAGCCACATCAATCACTTCTTCTTTTTGCCTAATCACATTTGCGGCAGAATCAAACTCTTTCTGCACTTTATCACGTTGTAGAATTACCAGGTTCTTTTCTTTTGTCAGCACAATCTTTTCTCCCTGTAATGCCTCAACCTGTGTTCTGTAATTTACAATATCGCTGTTTAATGATGATATTAGGCCCTTTGCCTGTGCCAGTTCCTGAGCGCTTACTCCCACCTTCGATAAAAGCTGCTGAATCTTTTCACGCTTGGCAGCAATGTCACGGTCTTTTTTAGAAATGGTGCTGTCTTTGCTGTGTACCATATTGGCACTGCTTGTTTTAATGCGGTCGTACAAACTGGTGGCGTCGTCAAGTTCTTTTCTTAACTGATCTCTGTCTGAATACGTATTGGTAATTACCAAATCTTTTTGCTGAATGGTTTCTTTGGTATTGCTTTTATCCCAGATGATATAACCCCAGGTACCCAATAAAGCAACAATAAGGCTTGCCGTAAGATAATTATGCCATTTATTTTGCGGTTGCGGAGCCGCAGGTTGCAATAATGATTCGGAAGTGGGAAAATTTTCGAAACTCATAGTTTAGGTTTTTTCTGTTTGGGTTTAGCCGGCTAATTAGTAATGGGTTTAGAACAAAAATAACAACTGCTAAATCAGCCAAAATTATGACAAAGTTAAAAAATAAAACGCTTTATAACCGTGGTTATTGCTATGTCAAAGCCTTTTAACGTTTACTAGAATACACTATTTCATTTTCGGCATAAAAAGATGATTGCTTTGTCAGGCTTTTAAAATCTGCTAAGTATTATCTTTGAACCATGAGTGCAGAAAAAATTATTGGGGATTGGCAGAAGAAAATTTATAAAAATATCTACTGGCTCGAGGGAGAAGAGGATTATTATATTGATATGATCGTAGATTATGCCGAACATAAAATTTTAAATGAGGGAGAAGCAGGCTTTAACTTAACTGTGTTTTATGGTAAAGATGCCGACTGGGCAGCGGTTATAAACGCCTGCAAAAGATACCCCATGTTTGCCGAGCGGCAGGTTGTTGTGCTTAAAGAAGCGCAACAGATGAAAGATCTTGAGAAGCTGGAAAGCTATGCTGAAAATCCATTAAGCTCTACCATTTTTGTAGTTGCCCATAAAACCAAAACGCTTGATAAAAGATCTAAACTGCACAAACTGCTTAAAAAATCTGCGGAAATATTTACTTCTGAAAAAATAAAAGATTATAACCTGCAGGAATGGATTGGTGGATATGTACGATCGCAGGGATATACCATCAATGCAAAAGCCATTAACCTTTTAGATGAACATTTGGGCAATGATTTAAATCGTATTGTAAATGAAATTGAAAAGCTGGCGCTTAATTTAAAAGGTAAGAAGGATATTACCGAAGATGATATTGAACGCTATATCGGCATCAGCAAAGAATACAATGTGTTTGAGCTGCAGGCTGCCATTGCAAAAAAAGACCTGGCCAAAGCCATAAAAATTATTCAGTATTTTGAAGGCAACCCTAAGGCTGGGCCCATACAGATGGTACTACCGGCCTTGTATGCAAGTTTCAGTAAAGTTTATACCGTTTTTGGTATGCAGGATAGAAGCGAAGCAGCACTTAAACCACATTTTTATTTTAACGGTAATGCTGTAAAAAGTGCTTTGGAAACAATAAATAACTATGGCTACGATGGTATCGAAAGAATTTTATTGTTGCTGCATCATTACAATTTAAAAGGCGTTGGTGTTGGCGATACCGGAACTTCGGATGCGTCGTTGATGAAGGAGATGGTGGTAAAGATGGTTGTACGTTAAAATACGCCGTGGGGAATTTTGAATTTAATTTTTTTGAGCCCGGATATATTTCTTTCTTCAGCTTCATTGGCAGTTTATCCTGAGCGTAGCCGAAGGACACTCTTGTACATTAAATCTGTATTGGGCTTTAAGTAGGAATTCGCCTATTGGCGAATTCAATTTGTCGAAGACAAATTCAGTAAGAACAAGCCTTTCGGCGTGTTCAGAATTCGCCACAGGCGAATTCCTACAAACAAGCCAGGCTATCTTCCTTGTCTTTATGCAATTGTAATTTTAATGCTTCCAAACCATCAAACTTAACCTCGCTACGCAAATATTTTTTTACAGTAATACGGATGGTTTGCCCATAAATCTCGCTGGCAAAATCAAAAATATTTACTTCTGTTACCCGTACTTTTCCATTAACTGTTGGCCTGAAACCTATACTCATCATGCCTTTGTAGATGTTACCTTCTACCGTTGCATGTACTGCATAAATACCATCACCCAAAGCAATCTTTTCCTCATCGGTGCTTTTTAAATTGGCGGTAGGGTAGCCAATGGTACGCCCAATCTTATCACCATGAAATACTTCGCCTTCAAAGAAAAAATCGTAGTCTAAAAAGTTATTGGCTTCTTCAATATTGCTGTGCAGAATGGCATTGCGGATATTGGTACTGCTTACTTTAACGGTATTGAGAATGTGCTCAGGAATTTCTTTAAGCTCGTAGTTATAAACGAGGGCTTTTTCTTCCATCATTTTATAATCGCCGGCCCGGTCCTTTCCAAAACGGTGGTCGTAACCGATAATGATGGTATGTGGATTAAATTTATCAACCAAAAAATCATGTATGTATTCTTCGGGTGTCTGGCTGGCAAAATAATCTGTAAACGGAACAATCACCAGGTGATCAATACCAGTTTTTTCCAGCAATTCAATTCTTTCAGCCAAAGTATTTATCAGCCTTACGCCGGTAATAACCGATGAAACCACCTTACGCGGGTGCGGATGAAAAGTGATAATGACC
>JBBRCM010000173.1:0-8085 GCA_038204855.1 Chitinophagales bacterium | reverse complement strand
TGCTTTATCGTAATCATCTTCAATAAATAATTGCACTGCTTTTTTTGCATCATCCATTCTACCGGCAGCATTTACCCTGGGCGCAATAACAAACACCACATTATTAATGGACAATTTGTTTTGGATACCGCCTAAAAATATGAGTGCTTTTATACCGGGGTTCGGGTTGCTGTTTATCTTTTCCAAACCATAATAAGCAAGTATCCTGTTCTCGCCGGTCATGGGTACAATATCTGCTGCAATAGCTGTAGCCACAAGATCCAGGTAGCAGAGATAATGTTCCTCATCAATATTAAGTTCTGTTGCCAATGCTGTTATCAACTTAAAGCCAACACCACAGCCACAGAGTTCTTTATAAGGGTAGTTACAGTCTTTTTGTTTTGGATTAAGAATGGCAACTGCAGGCGGAATTTCTTCATCGGGCAAATGGTGATCGCAGACTATAAAATCAATCCCGATATCTTTTGCATACTTAATTAAATCAACAGATTTAATGCCGCAGTCCAAAGAAATGATGAGTGTGAAATCATTTTCTTTTGCAAAATCAATTCCCATTTTACTTACTCCATATCCTTCCCGGTAGCGATGCGGAATGTAGAAATCCAATAGAGCCGGATCATAAATTTTACAAAGAAATTTATACATGCAGGCAACTGATGTGGTTCCATCTACATCGTAATCGCCAAATACTAAAATCTTGTCTTTTTTTTCAAAGGCAGTCAGGATGCGGGCTACAGCTTTATCCATATCTTTTATCAGCCATGGATCGTGCAGGTCGCTCAGTTGCGGACGAAAATATTGCCTGGCCTTATCAAAACTATTAAAGCCACGCTGAACCAGTATACTGCATAAGGCAGCATTGATCTTAAGCGATTCCTTTAAAACAGCAGTTTCACCGGAGTCAGCCTTTAATATTTTCCATCTTTTTTCCATTTTAATATTTCCTGTCGGTGGTATAGCGTACCAGTTCTTCCAATACTTTTTTTACGGGATTTTCGGGAAAGCTGCTTAGAATGCCAAGTGCCTCATCCCGGTATTCATTCATTTTTTCTGCGGCATATTTTATTCCTCCTGCATCAACAACGGCATCAATTACAAACTGCACTTTTTTTGCGTCTTTGTTTTCATTTTTGATGATATAAATTAACTTTCTTCTTAAAGTCGAATCAACATTATTTAACGTGTATATCAGCGGCAGGGTTAGTTTTTTTTCTTTGATATCATTACCGGTAGGTTTGCCAATATCCTCTTTTCCATAATCAAACAGGTCGTCTTTAATTTGAAAAGCTACCCCCACTTTTTCTCCAAAAAGTTTCATGGCTGCCGTCACGTTTTCATCTTTACTCGTACTGTATGCACCAACCGCACAGGCAGATGACAGCAGCGATGCGGTTTTATTGCGGATGATCTCAAAATAAATATCTTCATCCAGGTTTAGTTTACGGCTTTTTTGCAGTTGCAGCAGTTCGCCTTCGCTCATTTGCTTAACAGCATCTGAAAGTATGTGCAAATGCCTGAAATCGTTGTTGGATGTGGCCAGCAACAATCCTTTTGAAAGTAAATAGTCGCCCACCAGCACAGCTATCTTTTTATTCCACAATGCATTTATAGAGAAGAAACCACGTCGTTCAAGTGAATCATCCACCACATCATCATGCACAAGGGTAGCAGTGTGTAAAAGTTCCACCAGTGCGGCTGCCCGGTATGTGCTCTCATTTATTTCACCATGTAATTTAGCACTTAAAAATACAAACATCGGCCTTAGCTGCTTACCTTTTCGCTTGATAATATATTTCATAATCATATCAAGAGAAGAGGTGTCACTCTTTACTGCTTCGGCAAATTTTTTTTCAAAAATTTTCAGTTCGGGGCCTATTACTTTATTAATAAAATCCATAGTTAAATCGCAGTAGCATGGTACACCGGGTTTTACCGGTATGTATTTGCTGGTATATGCAACGAAAGTACTAATATCCGTGTCTTCACAATAAATTATCGCAAAAAAACACACATAGCCAATTAAATAATAAAATACTTTGAAAATTAGGCTGTAAGTGATATTTTTGCTGTAATATTAACAAATACGTATTGAAAATTTTCTTAATTAACACATTATGAGCAAAACTTACAGGTTCTTACTAGGGATATTATTTTTAGCCCTGACAGCTAGTGTGAATGCACAGGTTGGCGGTGCCGGGAGTGTATACGACTCTTCGGTAATATCTAAAAAAAGAATGAATCAGCAAAACCAATTTTGGGAGGGGTCCTATAATTTTCCTGCAAAACCACGTAATATGTGGGAAGTTGGAGCTTCAATAGGGATGTTCACAATAAGTAGTGACGTATCGGTTAGGCCTTTCACGTTTCCTAATTTTGAAGCACACATACGTAAAGCATTTGGCTACGTTTTCTCGTTGCGTGTGCAGTATTTAAATGCAAAAGGCGAGGGTATGAATTACCTTTCTTCTGAAAACTTTCTGAAAAATCCAGCTTGGAACAGAAATATTCCTAACATTGCCCAACGTTATTATGCACCGGATGCCCTTATTAATGCTTATGGCAATGGTAACGTTGTCAATTCAGATAATAATGGTCATGTAAAGCCAACTGCAGATCTTATCTATTACAACTACCAAACGAGGTTGCAGGACCTTGGGTTACAAGGTATTTTTACTTTAAACAATATTCGTTTTCATAAACAAAAAACCGGTATCGTATTATACGGAGGTGTTGGTGTTGGTGTAACTGCTTTCCAGGTAAAAGTTAATGCTTTAGATGCGGCAGGTAATAATTACACCACCTTGTATGATAATGTGTTTGCCAAATATGGTCCTGGTACTTACAAAAAACGCAAAGATATTCTGAAAGATTTGCGAGCAGGAATGGATAAAACTTACGAAACCGATGCTGATAACGAAAACTACCGCAGGCCTATACTAGGAGACAAAACCCTGAAACCATCCGGTACTGCTATCATGGGTGTTGCTTTTAAACTGGGTAAAAGAGTAAACCTGGCAATTGAAGACAGGGTGACTTTTGTAAAAACTGATTTATTAGACGGCCAACGTTGGCAGGAGCACGCCCTGGGTGATGCAGTTTTAACACCTGATTTTGATTCGTATAATTATCTTTCTATTGGTTTAAACTTAAACCTGGGTGGCAGAGCTGTTGAACCATTATGGTGGATCAATCCATTGGATTATGCATATGATGAGTTACGCAATCATCGTAATGTTAAAATACCTAAAAACGATTGTAACGACCAGGACGGTGACGGTGTTTGTGATCATTTAGACAGAGAGCCAAATACACCTGCAGGTTGCCCGGTTGATACACACGGTGTAACAAGAGATACAGATGGTGATGGTGTACCTGATTGTAAAGATAAACAACTGATCACTCCAACCGAGTGTCAACCAGTTAATGCTGATGGTGTTGGTAAATGCCCAGATCCTGAGTGCTGCAAATATCCAAAAGACTTACCGCCGCCAACTGCTGTTTGTCCTTGCGATTACCCAACTTTAATTTACAAAGGCAATACAAGTGGTTTATCAAACGATAACAGGAATATGCTGGCTACCGTTGCTGCCAAGATGAAGGCCAACCCTACTTGTACCATAACAATAAATGGATATCCTGAAACTTCTAAAGCTTCTCAGGCCAATTGCCAGAAAAGGTTAGAAACCATTAAAATCTACCTGATTGAGAAAGAAGGAATCAGTGCAGACAGGATTACTACCAACTGTGTATTACCCGTAGATGGTAAACCGGTTGGCGATAAAAATTCTGTGGACATCAAGTGTAACTAATAAGACAACGTATCATACACGAGCCCCCGGTTTACCGGGGGCTTTTTTGTTGAAAAGCCCCTCTTTATCAAATCATTAACGCTGTTTTTTTTACAATACCGATATTTAAAAGCATTTTTGACTTATTTACGTTAATTTTGCGTCCTTTATGAGATTATTTAAAATATTACTGGCACCTGCTTTTTTACTGATTCTGGTAACTACTTCCTGCAATAAATACAATAAGGTTACCAAGAGTAAGGATTATGAGTATAAGCTGAAGATGGCCGATGAATATTTCAGTAAGGGTAAGTATAAAATTGCCCAGCAGTTGTACGAAGAACTTTTTCCCGTATTTAAAGGCACCATTAAATTTGAAGAATTATATTATAAAGATGCTTATTGCTTTTACTACATGAAGGAATATGCGGATGCCGAAAACCTGTTTAAAGGATTTCTGGAGGTTTTTCCCAACAGCACTAAGGCAGAGGAAGTTGACTACCTGCGGTCTTATTGTTTTTACAAGCAATCGCCCAAGCTGGAACTGGAACAGGTGAATACCGTGAAAGCAATGGGCATGATGCAGACCTTCATCAATACACATCCGGGATCTGCCAGAAATAAGGAAGCTTCGGATATTATTGACAAATGCAGGGCAAAGCTTGAAATGAAGGAACATCGTGCGGCTGAATTATATTACAACATGAGCCAGTACAGGGCTGCAGCACTGGCATTCGCCAATTTAACCAACAACTATCCCGAATCTGCCAAAGGCGAGGATTATAAATTGAAAACGGTAAAGGCATATTATAAATTTGCAAAATTGAGTTATGAGGAAAAGCAGATTGAGCGCTATGAAAAAGTAATAACAGAATACGAAGATTTTGTTGACCGTTACCCCGATAGCAAATTATTAAAAGAAGCAGAAAGTTTCAGTAACCTAAGTAAAAATAACATTAAAGCAATAAAATATGAGCAAACTCAGACGGCAGCTAAGCGCTAACACCAGCAGCGTTGTAGAACCTAAAAAATTATCCGACATCAAAGAAAAGACCGGTAACCTGTATGAATCTATTGCCATTATTGCAAAAAGGGCAAACCAGATCAACATTACTTTAAAAGAAGAGCTGCACAATAAACTGGAGGAATTTGCCAGCCATACCGATAGCCTGGAAGAAATTCATGAGAACAAGGAGCAGATTGAAATTTCGAAAGCTTATGAGCGTATGCCCAACCCGGCTTTGCTGGCTACCCAGGAGTTTATGGAAGACAAAGTTTATTTCCGCAGAAACGATGAAGACTTATTTAGTTAAGCCTGTCGATTATTTAGCATCTTATTTAGTTAAGAAGTCATAATTTTAACCCCACAATCATTAAAACTGTTGTGGGGCTTTTTATGTTGCAAAACAAAAAAATATTATTGGGAGTTACGGGCAGCATAGCAGCATATAAAGCTGCTGTTTTAACCCGTCTGCTTGTAAAGGCTGGCGCCGAAGTAAAGATTGTGATGACCCGTGCGGCAAAAGATTTTGTAACGCCGCTTTCTTTATCTACCCTTTCAAAAAACCCGGTACTGGTTGATCTTGCTGAAAACGATTCCTGGGCCAACCATGTAATGCTGGGCCGGTGGGCTGATGTAATGCTGATAGCACCGCTCAGTTGCAATACACTGGCTAAAATGGCAACCGGGTTATGCGATAATTTATTGATGGCCGTTTATCTTTCTGCAACCTGTCCTGTGGTTGTTGCACCTGCCATGGATGAAGACATGTGGCATCATAGCACTACAAAAAAGAATCTGGATACTTTAAAGACATTTGGCAACCATATTATTCCGGTAGAAAATGGTGAACTCGCCAGTGGGCTTGTGGGCGAAGGAAGAATGGCGGAGCCGGAGAGCATTATTAGCTGGCTCAGTAGTTTTTTTTTGCATGAAAATGAATTAATCGGAAAGAAGATATTAATAACCGCCGGCCCTACTTACGAAAAGATAGACCCGGTTCGTTTTATCGGCAATCATTCTACAGGCAAAATGGGTGTGGCTATTGCCGAAGAAATGAAAAGCCGCGGTGGAGATGTAACTCTGGTGCTGGGCCCTTCTGGTATTAAAGTAAATGGCGGCATACAAGTAATTAATGTAACATCAGCCGCCGAGATGTTAGAAGCCTGCGAAAAGAAATTTGCAGCAGCAGATATTACGATCATGAGTGCGGCCGTTGCTGATTATACCCCGGTGGAGATTGCCGATGAAAAAATTAAAAAAACTGAAAATAATTTTTCGGTATCTCTTACCAAAACAACCGATATTTTAAAAACGCTGGGAGGCCTTAAAACCAACAGCCAGGTTTTGGTTGGCTTTGCACTGGAAACCAATAATGAATCGGAATATGCTTTACAAAAGCTTCAGTCAAAAAATGCAGATATGATCGTGCTGAATTCCCTGCAGGATGCCGGTGCGGGTTTTGGGCATGATACTAACAAAATCACTATTTTTGATAAAACAGGTAAGGCGTATCCATTTGGTATCAAATCAAAAAAAGAAGTGGCTAAGGATATTGTAAATACCATCATTCAACAATTTTATGCGAAAAATTAATTTAATCCTTGTACTTGCTTTAGTATGTAAGATTTCTGCTGCGCAGGAATTAAAAGCCAACGTAACTGTTGTAAGCAACCAGGTAGGCAATAATGTAAACCAGAACGCATTTCGTACCCTGCAAACGGCACTGGTTACATTCATCAATACCCGTAAATGGACATCAGATAATTTTGCTCCCAACGAACGGATTGAATGTAATTTTTTACTGAACCTGCAATCAACCGCCGATTTAAATGTGTATAATGCCTCACTTACCATACAGGCAGCCAGGCCGGTTTTCAACACCAGTTATCTTTCACCTATCATTAATTTTAAAGACGACAATATCATTTTTAAATATGTTGAATTTCAGCAATTGGAATTTAACGACAACCGTGTGTCCGGATCCGATGCACTGGTTTCAAACTTAACCGCCATCATTGCCTATTATGCCAATATTGTATTGGCTTTTGATTATGCTTCTTTTTCGCCACGTGGAGGAGATCCCTATTTTATAAAGGCGCAGAATATTGTAAATAATGCACCCGATGGCAGGGGCATTTCGGGCTGGAAAGCTTTTGACGGATCCAGAAACCGGTATTGGCTTGTAGAGAATATGACTAACAGCCGCTACACCATTATGCATGATGTGTATTACAATTACTACCGCCTTGGAATGGATAAATTGTATGAGGATGAAAATGCAGCCAGGGCAGAAGTAATGAACGTGCTGAACCTGATGAACAATTTCATTAATGATAATCCCAATAAAATGATCAGCCAGTTCTTTTTCCAGGGAAAGTCGACCGAGTTGATTAAGATATTTGCAAAAGCACCACCACCCGATAAAGTAAGGGCATCGGAGTTGCTGCAGCGGTTAGATATAACCAATGCCACTAAATATAAAGATGAACTGAAATGATAAGGATAATCTTTGTATTAGCCGGTTTGGTGTTAATAAATTCCTGCAACAGCAAAAATAAATTGCCTGCAGATGTTTTAAAGCCAGATAAAATGCGGGCTGTTTTGTGGGATGTTATCAAGGCCGATGTTTTTACAGCGGAGTTTATAAAAAAAGATTCTTCTAAAAATACTGCTGCAGAAAATTTAAAATTACAACAACAGATATTTGCAATACATAAAATTAGCAAAGCAGATTTTTACAGGAGCTACGATTACTACAAAACTCATACAGAAATATTTAAGCAGGTAATGGATAGTATGGTTGCACGTGCCGAAAGAGACAGATACCAGAAAACAACAGTAGCACCAATTACAACAACATCACCAATTATACCAGCATCACCAATTACACAGCAGTAAAATAATATGAATAAAGTATACAATAATGCAACAGATGCAATTGCCGATATTAGTGATGGAGCAGTTATTATGCTGGGTGGTTTTGGCTTATGCGGCATTCCAGAAAACAGTATTGCTGCTTTGGTAAAAAGTGGCTCAAAAAATCTTACCTGCATCAGTAACAATGCCGGTGTAGATGATTTTGGCATTGGGTTAATGCTGCAGCAAAAGCAGGTAAAAAAAATGGTGTCATCTTACGTGGGCGAAAATGCCGAATTTGAAAGGCAATTATTAAGTGGAGAACTGGAAGTAGAACTGATACCACAAGGGACTTTGGCAACAAGATGCATGGCCGCCGGTTATGGTATGCCCGCCATTTTTACGCCGGCCGGTGTGGGTACCGAAGTGGCCGATGGA
>JBBRCM010000172.1:0-8273 GCA_038204855.1 Chitinophagales bacterium | reverse complement strand
GCCCGTTTTTTGGTAAAGCGATGAAAGGTTGT
This sequence comes from Chitinophagales bacterium, assembly GCA_038204855.1. Lineage (GTDB taxonomy): Bacteria > Bacteroidota > Bacteroidia > Chitinophagales > Chitinophagaceae > Ferruginibacter. The sequence goes on along the minus strand of JBBRCM010000172.1, from coordinate 8,241 downwards.
TGAGTGAATTGGCAAGATATTCAGGATTACCGATTTGCCGGCTCATGCTTTCAGCTTTTTCAAAATACTCTTTTGCATGGGCGACATCTTTTTTCAGTAAATAAATATTGCCCACATTTACATACGAGCCTGCCAGCCCTAATTTATCGCCTATCTCTTCTTTTATTGCAATAGATTGTTGCTGGTATTTTAAGGCTTCATCGAGGTTGCCTACATTTTGATTAACGATGCCTATGTTATTCAACGAAAAGGAGATGCCGGTTTTATCATTCAGTTTCTCATATATTTCCAATGCTTTTTGGGCATATAATAATGCCGAATCAAATTTTGATTCCTTCTGGTAAATGATTCCAATCTTATTGTACAATGCAGCAATGCCTTTTTGATCATTTAACTTCAGGCGTATATCGAACGCTTTTTTGTAAGACGCCAACGCACTGGTAAAATCCTGCTGATCGTAATAAATGATACCCAGATCATTGTATGCCTGTGCCACGGCTTTACTGAATTTTATTTTGTTTCCCAGTGCAATGGCCTTGTTGCCATATTCGATGGCTTTATCCTGATCTATGGTTCGGTATTGCCAGGTAAGTTCATTGTAACTTTTAGCCAGTGTGCTGTCTTTTTGAGCAGATAAAATTTTCTCTATACTGTCAATTGTTTTTTGCTGAGCCGTCAGCGATCCAGGCAATAAAAAAATGAGAGCAGCGAGCGTGAATTTAGCGTAAGCCATGGATTGTATTGTTTTGGTTAGTTCAGGCATCGGTTCCCGCAGGTACATGAATTGCAACCAATGTACCTTTTCCCGGCGAACTGTCAAAATCAACAGTGCCTTTTAAAAAAATAACACGGGAGCTGATATTCTTTAAACCTATGCCTTCAAATTTCTTTTTATCTGCGGTATCAAAACCACGGCCATTATCCTCCACGGTTACAGAAACGCCGTCGGCATCTTTAATCAGTGAAATGTCAAGCTTATCGGCGCCTGAATGTTTTATCACATTGTTCACACATTCCTGTATCACCCGGTATAAAACAGTTTCGGTATTATTGTCCAGCCGCTCCTGTAACCCTTCTGCATGCAGGGTTATTTTTATGATGCGGTTGTCAATTTTATCAAGGAATTCTTTGATGGCACTGGATAGGCCGCTTTTTAAAAGCGCATTGGGCATCATTTGGTGGCTTACGTTTCTTATTTCTTTACAACTTTCGTCTACCAGACTTATCAGGTTTTCAAAACTTAGTTTTTGTGCATCGTCTTTAAAATGCGCTTCACTTTCAAAAGCAGATAAATTCATTTTGGCAACGCTCATCATCTGTCCAACGCCATCGTGCAGGTCGGCAGCAATGCGTTTGCGTTCGTTTTCTTCGGCGTTAATAACGGCTTTGGTCGCAAGGTCCTGCTGCTTCATTACTTCAGCCTGTAAATTCATTTTATTTTGCAGTTGACGTTTTTTGTAAAAGCTTGCTCCTGCAAAAATTAAGAGTGCAATGCTTACGGCAAGTCCCCAAAGCAGGTAATTTTTTTTAGTAATTTCTGCCTGTTGTAATTTTAATTGTTGTTCTTTTTTTTCTGTCTGATATTTTGCATTCAGTTGTTCTATCTGTTTCATCTTATCGCCGGAATATATGGAATCTTTAAGGGCAGTTTGCTTTTTATAATATTCCAGCGCAAGGGTAAAATTTCCTGTTTTTTCTGCAATGGCAGCCAGTTCCCTGTAGTTCGACTGCAGCAGTTCGGCATATTGCATTTTTAAAGCAAGGGCATTGCTAAGGTTATATTGTTCTACAGCCTTCGCATATTTTGCCTGCTCCTTATACATGTAACCCAGGTCACTGTAATTTAAAGCAATAGAAAAACTGTCTTTCAACTTTATCCTAAGTTCCAGCGATTTCATTAAATAGTTTTCGGCCTCTACAAAATTTTTCTGCAAGGTATATACACCCCCTAAAAAATTAAGACTGTAGGCTTTACCGCTCACATCATTTAATTTTTCCCTTATGGCCAGTGAACTTTTATACCTTTTTATAGCTTCGGCATAATCCTCTTTATATTCAAACACAACCCCCGATTCATTCAGGATGGTTGCCATATCATTTTCGTCATTCAGATTTTTATAAATAGCAAATGCTTCATCGTACATCTGTAATGCCCGGTCAAGATCCCTTGTTTTTCGGTAGAGTTTCCCCAGTTCATTTAAAATGTCTGCTTTTATAGAAGGGGCATCTGTTTTTTTTAAGATGTCAAGGGCGATGTAATAATATACGGCGGCACTATCGTAGGAGCCTTTAAAATACCATGCCATACCGGTTAATTTTTTAAACTCACTGAAGGAACCCAGGTCGTTTAATTTCTCTGCAAGCCTTGCCCCGGAGGCATTTGCGGCCTGACATTCATCAAAATCCTTAAACATCATTACCTGCGCAAGTGCTTTATATGCCTTTACCTTTTCACCATTTTCAGTATTGAATTTGATAATAAACTTCAGGCTGTCGATATTGACAGTTTGTGCATTTGCGGCCAGTGCAGCTAGATTAAAAAGAAGAGCGAAAAATACCGGTTTGTATTTGAACATGCAGATTAAATTTCTTTTAAGAGATACCAAGAATATCCTTCATCTTAAAAATGCCTTTTTTATCATGAATGAACTCTGCAGCAAGAACAGCGCCCTGGGCAAATCCATGGCGGCTGTGTGCGGTATGTGTGATCTCAATATCATCAACAGCCGAACTGTATTTTATACTGTGTGTACCCGGTGCCGGATCTTCCCTTTTGCTGATGATGGATAATGCTGAGGGATCGGAGGTTTCGTTATTTATCCATTTTTTTTTACTGGATATTTCATGCATAATCTGCTCTGCCAAAGTAATGGCGGTGCCGCTTGGTGCATCTTTTTTCTGGGTGTGATGAACCTCTTCCATAGTTACCGAATAATCGGAATGACCGTTCATTAGTTGAGCCAGTTTTTTATTCACTTCAAAGAAAATATTTACTCCCACACTAAAATTGCTGGCGTATAAAAAAGTGCCGTTTTTTTCTTTACAGGCGTTTTCTACTTCTTCCCAATCTGCAAGCCAGCCTGTGCTGCCGCTTACAACCGGAATGCCGGCATGTAAACACTTCAATATATTTTCTTTGGCACTGTGTGGGCCGGTAAACTCAATTGCAACATCGCATTGCTGCAGGTTTGCTGTTGTAAAATCAGCAAGACTGTCAATATCAATTTTTAAATCAACGGTATGTCCATGTTCAAGAGCAATTGATTCAATGGTTTTACCCATTTTGCCATAACCAATTAAAGCGATTTTGATACCTCCTAACCCCCTTCCTTCAACTCCGCTCAGGATTGGGGAATGACCAGCATTATCCATTAAAAAAAATTAAGTTAGTGATAGAGTAAATGAAGGTAATTATTTTGTGTGGTTTTTTCCAATGTTGAGTACTATACTTATACCATTGGTATTGGCAAGCTGGCTGTAGCCGGGTTTTATCTGCAGGGTCAGGTCGTCACTTACATCAAATGTTTTCAGGTGTGCATCCACCGTTGCATCTACCACATTTAAACCCCAGAAAGCAATAAAAAACAAGACCGAGTAATCAACATTTTGCCTTACCTGGTTTCTAAAAGTTTTAATTCTTTCTGGTTGAAGCCGCACGGTGTAGTAAGGTTCCGGAATCTCGTAATCATTGGAGGTGTTTCCATCACTGGCGTTTATGAAAGCTTTTTTAGCAGCATTATACTGGCTTACATTTCTTTTAAAAATATAAGCCGTTATTCCCAATGCAGCATACACAATGGGCATTTTCCAATATTTTTTATTGGTGTACTGTCCCCAGCCGGGTAAAATGGCAGAGCGGTAGGTGGCAATGCGTGGGTTGTATGCTTTTGCAGGATCGGGCTTTAAAAATATATTGGTATTGCGTTTTTTGGTGCTGTCAGTTGCCTTTGCAGCCGCAGTTTTTTGCGCAAATAACTGTGCAGATATCAAAATAAAAAAGCAGCAAAGAAAAATTGTAAAAGCTTTCAACATTAAGATACATTAATATTAAACTTATCAAGCAAGGCATTTAATTCTTCAACAGAATAGTATTCAAACAAAATACTGCCGGTGCCTTTTTTGCCATGTTTCATTTTAACACGGGTATTAAAACTTGAGGCTAAATTATCTTCAATCTTTTTAAAATTAGATGGCAGGCCCGGTTTTACAGCAACTTTAACAGCCGGAGCATATTGCTTTCTAACCAGTTCTTCGGTTTGGCGAACTGAAAGGCCATCCTTTTTTATTTCGTTAAAAATAAACAATTGCTTATCTATCACATCTACGTTTATCAGTGCTCTTGCATGCCCCATGCTTATAACGCCGGTACGCACCGCCACCTGTATATCGGGTGGTAGTTTTAGCAGGCGGATATAATTGGCAACGGTACTTCTTTCTTTTCCCATCCTTTCCGATACCTGTTCCTGTGTGTATTCCAACTCATCCATCAGGCGCTTGTAACTTAATGCAATTTCAATGGCATTAAGGTCTTTCCGCTGCAGGTTTTCCAACAGCGATAATTCAAGTAGTTGTGCATCATTTGCCTGCCGTATGTAAACCGGCACATCTTTAATACCGGCAATTTTTGCAGCCCTGAAACGCCTTTCACCTGCTATCAGCCTGTATTTGCCGCCGGGAAGTTTAGACACCGTAAGCGGTTGAATGATATCGTGCATTTTAATGGATGCTGCCAGTTCGTTTAAAGCATCGGCGTCAAAATCGTGGCGGGGCTGTTTGGGATTTACTTCTATCTGGTGAAGCGGAATACGCATGGAAACAGAAGCCTGTTCTGCCACTTCTGGTTTTAAATTACCGGCCGTTGTTTTTAAATCAGCATCAATATTTTGTAATAAACTGCGAATTCCTTTTCCTAAAGCGTCTTTTTTATTTGGAGTAGTCATAATAAATGTGCTGATGTGCTAATTTGCTAATCTGCTAATTCCTGAATTTTATAGGTTATTGTGTTTTTTATGTGTAATGCTTTAAGTTGAAAGAATTAGCAAATTAACACATCAGCTAATTAGCTAATAATTCTATCCTCTTCTTTTATTTTGGTAAGATTATTTTTCTGTAAAATTTCTTTGGCGAGGTTCAGGTAATTTACTGCACCCTTGCTATCGGCATCGTACAAAATTACCGGCTTGCCAAAGCTTGGGGCTTCGCTTAAACGGGTGTTGCGGTGTATGATGCTGCTGAAAACAATATCTTCAAAATGACGGCGTACTTCACTTACCACCTGGTTGCAAAGGCGCAGGCGGCCATCATACATCGTCATCAGTATGCCTTCAATCTTCAGATCGGTATTAAGCCTGCTTTGTACAATTTTTATAGTGTTCAGCAATTTGCCCAAACCTTCCAACGCAAAAAACTCTGTTTGTACAGGCACCACCACACTATCGGCAGCAGTTAAGGCATTTACAGTAATCAACCCCAAGGATGGTGAGCAGTCTATCACAATAAAATCATACTCATCACGGATGGGTTCCAATATCTTCTTTAAAACCGTTTCCCGGTTTGGGTAGTTTATCATTTCAATTTCGGCACCTACCAGGTCAATATGCGATGGCAGCACATCCAGAAAAGGGATATCAGATTTTAAAATGATGTCTTTTGCAGATGCTTCGTTAACCATACAATCATACAGGCTTAATGTAATGTTGTGCAGATCGAAACCCGTGCCCGTGGTGCTGTTGGCCTGCGGGTCGGCATCTACCAGCAATGTCTTATACTCCAGCACAGCTAAACTTGCCGCCAGGTTTATAGCAGTAGTTGTTTTGCCCACACCGCCTTTTTGATTTGCTACTCCAATTATTTTCGCCATAGTATCGTTGTTCGATGTTCGTTGACCGTTGTTCGTTTAGAGCTGTTCTTTTCGGTCAACGAACAACTGGCAACGGCCAAACGGTTAATACCGCCAAAGGTATCGTAATTGTATTTCAATAACAGCTTAGTTTCAACCGTTTTTAAAGCCATTCTATTTAATGAAATATTTTACTGGCACAATCGTCTTTGTTATAAACACCCGGTAATGTGCTTAAATTGCTGTCAGGTTGGCAAATTTAACCATTCGGCATAAAATTAGAGAACAATAGGTGGGCTAAATTGTAATAATGAAAATTTAATCATGAATCAACTCAATGAGACAAGCGTTACGATCATTTCGGGCACAAACAGAAAAAACAGCAATACATTAAAAATTGCGGGTAATTACAAGCAAATATTACAGGAAAAAGGTATTGACTCGGCATTATTATCATTGGCTGATGTAAATATTTTAGAAAAAGGTGCAGATTTTGAAGAAATTGAAAATGAATTTTTGATTCCTGCCACCCATTTTATTATTGTGGCGCCGGAGTATAATGGTAGCTTTCCGGGGGTTTTAAAGTTGTTGATAGATAACAGCCGTATAAAATTAGTTTGGAACAACAAAAAGGCACTTTTAACCGGCGTTGCAACAGGTAGAGCAGGTAATTTAAGAGGTTTAGATCATTTAACTTCGGTGATGAATCACATGAAAGTTACCGTTTATCATAACAAACTTCCCATTTCGGTAGTTGATACTATACTGGATGAAAAAGACCAGATAATTAACGCAATTACTGTAAAAGCCATCAACCAGCAACTTGATGAATTTATTGCCTGGGCCGATTTAAAACCCGAACTTCCAATCCCAAACATTAAACTTTAACGATGCATTCTCTCCGTACACCGATCGGTGCTTTTTTTGTTGTAGCGATTTTGCTTTTAATGGACACTTATATTTTCCAGGCTATTAAAGCAGTGAGTCAATCGGCATCGCCTAAATTAAAAATGATCATTTATTCGGTGTACTGGACATTAACGGCAGTTGCTGTAATCTGTTTTTTGCTGTTTATTTTTACCGAGCAGAGTTTTATGGGCAAGAAATTCAGGACCTATCTTTTTGCCACTTTTATTGGCCTTTTCATGGCTAAACTGGTTGCAATACTTTTCTTTCTGGTAGATGATATAAGGAGATTAATACAATGGATTGCCGGAAAATTGTTTTTTAATAATACTGAAGTAGATGGGATGAGTGGCGATGGCATTACCCGTTCTGCATTCTTAAGCTGGGTGGGCCTTGCAGCCGGTAGTACATTGTTTGGAAGCCTGTTATACGGCTTCAGCAATAAATACAATTACCATGTGAAAAAGATACAACTTGCTTACGATAATTTACCCGCAGCATTTAAAGGCCTTAAGATTGTACACATAAGCGACATTCATAGCGGTAGTTTTACCGATACAAAAGCAGTGGCGCATGGTGTTGAAAAAATACTGAACGAAAAACCCGACCTTATTTTATTTACCGGTGATCTTGTAAACGACCGTGCAACCGAAATGGAAGAGTATATGGATGTGTTCAATAAACTGAAGGCACCAATGGGTGTTTACAGCACACTGGGCAATCATGATTATGGCGATTATGTAGGCTGGCCTCATAAAGGCGTAAGCAAGGAACAAAACCTGGAGAATCTTAAAAAAGTACATGCCGGCCTTGGCTGGAAATTATTAATGAATGAACACGTGGTGCTTGAAAAGGGTGGGGCAGAGATTGCTTTACTTGGTATTGAGAACTGGAGTAACAAAGCCCGCTTTCCCAAGCATGGCCGTATGGACCTGGCGCATCCCGGCACAGAAAAGTATCCTTTTAAAATATTGATGAGTCACGACCCCAGCCATTGGGATGGACAGGTAAAAACAACCTACCCCGATGTTGACCTTATGTTAAGTGGCCACACACATGGTATGCAGTTTGGTGTAGAGATACCCGGCTTTAAATGGAGCCCCGTGCAGTACATGTACAAGCAATGGCATGGCCTATATGAAGATGGTAAACAAAAGCTGTACGTAAACCCCGGCTATGGTTTTATAGGATACCCCGGCAGGGTGGGGGTTTTGGCGGAGATAACGGTGATTGAGTTGGTGTAAATAATTTTACGCCGGGAAGGCGGGAAGACGTTTGGCTGAAAAATCTGTAACTTTAAAATATGCAACACACAGATAAACTTAATAAACTTCAGTTGAACCTGCTAAAAAGCCTGCAATACATTCATTCTGAAGATAAGGTTCAGGAGCTTGATTCGCTTATTAACTACTACCTCGAAAAAAAGCTGGATGAAGCTATAGAATGGGCCGAAGAAAAAAATAATTTTAATGCGCAGGTTTATGAAGGCTGGCTTA
>JBBRCM010000171.1:0-8483 GCA_038204855.1 Chitinophagales bacterium | reverse complement strand
TTAAACAATGCCCTGAGAAAGTGTAGCGTAAAAAGATCTTTAAAAGAAATTGTCTCTTTTTTTTGGGGTGTGGCAGACATACCGGTTAGTTTTTAGAAAGATAATATCTTTTTTTAATTTTTAAAAGTGTAAACGGCGAAGTTTTTTTGGTAAGATTGATTATAACTGGAATTGGGCGGCACAATTTGTGAACTCCAATGATTTAGCTGCTTTGTTCACATTGGTTAAAAACCTGACGGGTTATTTTTTACTTCTGGTAGCGGCCTTGCGACTAATTAGGGAACCTCCTGTGCTGGCACTATGTCAATGTCAATGCCAGCGATTGCTTTGTCTAATGTTGCAATACTTATTTAATGAGTCTTTTGCTTCTTCACATACACTGGAAACTGTCGCCCAGTCGTTGCAAGCATCTATTTTGTGATTCATTTGAAATTTTGCAATTCCTCTATAGTAAAAGTCGTACGCAGAATATTCAGAAGTGTCTGTCAATAATTTATAGTCGTCGAAAGCCTCTCTATATCGATTGAGCTCAATATATGTTTTTGCACGCCCTAGCCTTGCAGCAGTATAGTTATTAAAAATTGAAAGAGCTTTTGAGTAGTCACTAAGTGCCAAATCAAACTTGTCGAGATTAAATAAATAATCACCTCTATCAACATAAAAATATCTTTCGTTGGGGTTTAATTTTATAGCCTCATTCATATCATTGATTGCACCCGTATCATTTCGCAAGTTATTTTTACAATTTGCTCTGTCACGATAGGGGAAGCCAAGATTATATGAAGAATTTAGCTGAATGGTAATTGTCAACATCTCTAATGCTTTTTCATAACTTCCTTCAGACTGGTAAACTGTTCCCGGTGTCCAATACGCACTTACATTTTTAGGGTTTTCTTTTATAGCACGTTCCAGACATTCCTTCGCTTTGCAAGTGTCAAATTCGTTAATTGTAACTGGATGATATCGCATCACTTTTCTGTCTTTGCAAGAGCAAAAAATAACAATTGTAAATATGATTAAAGAATGTCGCATTAATGAAGCCGTTAACGTTTATAATAGCTCAATTTCTCACTTCACCTTGTCCAACTGTTCCTCTATCTTCTCCAACGCATTTGTCATTTCTTTTTCTAAAGCGGGGTTGGTTTCGGCACTGGTTTGGGTGGCATACCATATCATTACCATGGCAATATAATCCTGCATGTCCTTGCCGGAAAACTGAGTTTTAAATTCTATTATTTTATCGTTGATGACTTTTAAAGTTCGGCGTATGGCTTCCTCATCGCTGGGATTGGTTTTAATGCGATAGGTACGGTCGCCAATTACAATATTTACGGGTATTAGTTCTGCCATAATTATTCGCTTAGTATGCCAATACATTTATCAATTTCACGAATGTACTGACTGATGTTTTTTTCAAATTCTTTTTTATCTGCCTCATTCATTTTACCGACTGTGGCTTTTAAAATGGATATCTTTTCCTGCAGGGCTGTTAATTGCTGATCGTCTTTTTCTTTTGTTTCCTTTAACTGCTTTATCAATTCGCTTTGCCGGTTATTTTCTTTTTGCAATAACTGGTAGTTCTTCAGCAGTTGCTGAAGTTTTGTGTTGATGCGTTTTATATTTTGTTCTAAATCACTCATAATTTTTGCTACAAAGACTCAAAGACACGAAATTTATTTCTTCGAAATATTTTTTTGCCGGTAAGTCGGTAAGACGTGAAGTAATAAAACTGAATAAATCCCGTCTTATCGCCTTCCTGGCTATTTTATTTTCTTATCTCCGCTCCTAATTCTTTTTCATAAGCACCAATGATCTTATTCATCATACCGTCAATCTCCTTATCAGTCATGGTTTTTTCTTCATCTAAAAAAGTAAAGCTGATGGCCATTGATTTTTTATCAGCACCAATTTTTTCACTCTCAAATATATCAAACAAACTAATAGAAGTTAACTTATTTACCCTCGCAGTTGCAGTGGCTTTTTCCACGGCTTCAAAAGGCAGGGTTTTGTCTACAATAATTGCCAGATCGCGGTTTACGGCCGGGTATTTACTAACATCTTTATGCTGAATGTTGTTTTTCTTATTCAGTTTAAGCATGCGGTCCCAGTTAAGGTCGGCATAAAAAACCGGTTGCTTAATATCAAAGCGTTCCAGTTTGCTGCTGCTTACCAAACCAATTTCAGCAACTTTTTCATTTTTAATGTTTGCCTGCAGGGCATTTGATAAATCGGGGTTTTCTGCTTTGGTAAACCCATCTGCTTTTAAACCCAACACCAGCATTATTTTTTCGAACACCGCTTTCATAAAATAGAAATCGGCTTTCTCAGCTTTGCCTTTCCATCCATCGGCTGTTTTGCTGCCGGTAATATAAATGGTAAGATGATTGTCTTCTATATATTTACCGGCTTCGGTGACACTGTATGTTTTCCCAAATTCAAAAAACTTAAGGTCGTTATTTTTACGGTTGAGGTTGTAGGCGATGGAAGTAAGGCCGGTTTCCATCATGGCTGGCCGCATTACATTCAACTCTTCGCTTAAATTATTTATCATCTTTACCGTATGCTGTAAAACGTCTTCGCTGTAATAAGCGCTGTTGGTAATGGAGTTCGTAAATATTTCCTGAAAGCCTGAGCCTGCAAGGTATTCAGCCGTTTTTTCGGTGTAGGCTGCTTCATGCGCCAGCGTTTCTACCGAAGGCGCAATGGTTATCATAGCAGGAATATCAACATTATCCAAACCATCAATACGCATAATCTCTTCCACAATATCGGCACCAATACTAATATCCGGCTTGCTGAAGGGAACATTAAAACGCATCTCATCAGCGCCTTCTTTTATCAGCTCAAAACCAAGACTGTGTAAAATATTTTTAATGGTATCGCCATGATAATTTTTACCGCTTAACTTTTTAAGGTAGTGATATTTTAATGCGACTTCTGTTTTTTCTTTTGGTTTTGGATAAATATCAATTATGTCGCTGGCAATTAGGCCACCCGAAATTTCTTTAATGAGCAGGGCGGCCCTTTTTAAAACATTTACCGTGTTGCCAATGTCAACACCTTTTTCAAAACGGGTAGCAGCATCGGTGCGCAGGCCATGTTTTAAAGATGTTTTACGGATAGACGTTGGATTAAACCAGGCACTCTCCAGAAAAATATTTTTGGTTGTTGCTGATACGCCGCTGTGCATACCACCATACACGCCGCCCATACAAATGGGTGCTTCTGCGTTGCAGATCATCAGGTCTTCGGCAAATAATTTTCTTTCCTTTTCATCCAGCGTAACAAACGTTGTTCCTTCCGGCAGATTTTTTACAATTACTTTTTTACCGGTAATGGCATCTGCATCAAAAGCATGTAGCGGCTGCCCGGTTTCGTGCAGGATAAAATTGGTAATGTCAACAATATTATTGATAGGCCGCAGGCCAATACTTTTTAATTTTTGCTGCAGCCAATCGGGGCTTTCGGCAATAGTTACGCCTTCAATACTTACACCTGCATAACGTTTACAGGCTTCAGCATTTTCAATAACCACTTCCATTTGCAGGCCTTGGTTATCTGGCTTAAAATTATTTTTAAAAGGCGATTTTACAGCCGTTTCTTTTTTATTGTGATGAGAAAGGTATGCACATACATCCCTTGCAACGCCCAGGTGGCTCATTGCATCGCTTCGGTTTGGTGTAAGGCCAATTTCAAAAATATAATCGTCGTTGAGTTTAAAAAATTCGGCAAGCGGGGTGCCAGCAATTGTATCGTGTGGCAGCACCATAATGCCTGCGTGGCTTTCGCCCAGGCCAATCTCATCTTCAGCACATATCATACCCTGGCTTTCTACGCCACGAATCTTAGCTTTCTTCATGGTCATAGGTTCGCCGGTAAAAGGGTAAATGGTGGTACCAACGTTAGCAACAACTACTTTTTGCCCGGCAGCTACGTTATGTGCGCCACAAACAATTTGTAATTTTTCAGCAGCACCGATATCCACGGTAGTCACTTTTAATTTATCAGCATCCGGATGTTTTTCGCAGGTTAAAACCTCACCAACAACCAATCCCTGCAGGCCACCTTTTACTGCTTCGTATTTGTGCAGGCTTTCCACTTCAAGTCCTATAGAAGTGAGGATCCTGCTTAACTTTTCCGGTTCAATTGTTTCGGGTAAATATTCACTAAGCCAGTTATAACTAATAATCATCTGCCAATAAAAATTTATTATTAAGGGGCAAAGATAGTTTTTTGGTTTTTAAAGAAAATAAAAGCCAAGATTTATAAGCTACACATCGATTTTAAATATTGCAAGCGGCTTTTTTTAACCATTGGTGCAAAAAAGAAAAATTTCAATTTCTCAATTGTTAATAAAACTGCACAGAATGCCAATTTTGCTCAATTTTTTATTGTTAATTTACTGTGGATAATTTATCGGTAATCTTAATAAACTATCTTTGTTGTGGACAATGCTGTGGAAAACCTATGTAAAAAACATATTGGCCCCAATGTGGATAAAAATGAAACGGGTTTGATTATCCTTTTGCCGTTACCTTAGCCGCCCTGCATAAAACAAGACTAACCGGCACAGAAACTTAAACATGGAACTTACAAATTTTAATAAAGATAAAAAGCTGCGCCGCAAAGCGCCGGTAGAACTTGGAAGCATGATGTATGGCAAAGTGCCACCACAGGCAAAGGAACTGGAAGAAGCCGTTCTGGGTGCCATCATGCTTGAAAAAAGCGCCTTTGATACCGTGGTTGAAATTTTAAAACCCGAATGTTTTTATGTAGATGCCAACCAGCGCATTTACAAAGCCATGCAGGGTTTAGCCATAAAAAGTTTACCCATAGATTTATTAACCGTTGTTGAGGAACTAAAATTCCGTGAAGAACTGGATGCTGTTGGGGGGCCTTATTATGTTACCAAGCTAACCAACGCCGTTGTTTCATCGGCTAATATTGAAGCTCACTCAAGGATAGTTTTACAAAAATTTATTCAGCGGGAACTTATCCGCATCAGCGGAGAAATTATTGGTGATGCTTACGAAGACAGCACTGATGTTTTTGATATGCTGGATGAAGCAGAAAGCAAACTTTTTGAGATTACCAATAATCACCTGCGTAAAAATTTTGATAGTATTGATACGGTGTTGGTAAAAACCATTCAGCGTATTGAAGATATGCGAAACAGGCAGGAAGATATAACCGGTGTACCTACCGGCTTTCCGTCGCTGGATAGAATTACCTACGGATGGCAATCAACCGACCTGATTGTACTGGCGGCAAGGCCATCAGTTGGTAAAACAGCATTTGCTTTAAACCTTGCAAGGAGTGCAGCATTGCATCCTACCAAACCTACTGCAGTAGGATTTTTTAGTCTGGAGATGAGCAGCAGCCAATTGGTACAACGTATTTTAAGTGCCGAAAGTGAAATATGGCTTGAGAAAATTGCACGTGGTAAATTAGAAGAGCATGAGATGAAGCAATTGTATAAAAATGGTATTGAGCGATTATCAAAAGCCCCCATCTTTATTGACGATACAGCAGCACTGAATATTTTTGAGTTGCGGGCAAAATGCCGCCGTTTAAAAAATAAGCACAATGTTGGCCTCATTATTATTGACTATTTACTGTTGATGAGTGGTGCCGGTGAAAACCGCAATGGCAACAGGGAGCAGGAGATTAGCCGTATATCAAGAGATTTAAAAGGCCTGGCAAAAGAATTGCAGGTGCCCATTATTGCCCTGTCGCAGTTAAGCCGTGAGGTGGAGAAAAGAAAAGAAGGTGCAAAGATTCCGCAGTTGAGTGATTTACGTGAGAGTGGTGCCATCGAGCAGGATGCAGATATGGTTATGTTCCTTTACCGTCCCGAATATTATGATATTACCAGCAACGAGATGGGCGAAAGCAACAAAGGCGAAACATTTGTAAAGATTGCCAAGCACCGTAATGGTAGTTTGGATACAATAAAATTGAAAGCACTATTGCATATTCAGAAATTTATAGAAGAAGAAGGCGGCAGCGATTTTGCCAGCGGCTTACCAGGCGGTAGCTGGAAACCTGTTAAGAGTGATGATGGCGATGGTGCAAAACTGTACATCCAAAAAGGCAGCAAGATGAATGACGGGGAGTTTGATGAGGATGCGCCGTTTTAAGAAACCCCCTCCGCGCCCCAAAGGGGGAACTTATCTCGAAGATAAAAGCGAAGAACATTTTTTACTTTTATAATATTTATGAGGAATGAAGAATTAAATTTGATTTTTCAGTCCTTTTTTTATTTATGGCTTTACCATTTTTTTATAAAGAAGATTTAGTTGCATCAAGTACTAATATTGTGCTGGATGAAGCCACCAGCAAGCATATGGTGCAGGTGCTGCGTATGCAAAATGGTGAGCAATTGCAATTAACTAATGGCAAAGGCAATTTATTTACTGTAGAAATAACAGATAACAACAGAAAGAAGTGTGCTGTAAAAATTTTAGAAACCTTCGATATTCCACATTTGCCATTTTCTATTACAGTGGCTATTTCTCCCGTAAAAAACACAACCCGATTTGAGTGGTTTTTAGAAAAAGCAACTGAGATTGGCGTAACTGAAATTATTCCGCTTATTTGCAGCCGCACCGAAAAAACTACTTTTAAATTTGAGCGGATGAAAAGTATTTTGGTGAGTGCTATGTTGCAAAGTCAGCAATGCTGGCTGCCGGTTTTACAGGAGCCAACAAAGTTTAATACGCTTATTAAGTCATCTCCACAGCAACAAAAATTTATTGCACATTGTATGGATGATGCGAAAGGAAATTTAGCAGATCTGAATAATGGAGCCCTGTCTTCAAAAATTATTTTAATTGGACCCGAAGGAGATTTTACGGCTGAGGAAATTGAATTGGCTTTGCAAAATAATTTTAGTGCTGTGGCACTTGGCGCAACAAGGCTGAGAACAGAAACGGCTGGAATAGTGGCTGCAACTTTACTTTGTATTAACGGCTAAACATCCGCAATTGTTGTTCACGAGCATTTGGTTACAATAAGTTTTTTTATTTCTTCCCAACTTTTTAAAAAAGGCGATACTCCGTTAATATCCGGATCATTTTCAGCATCCTCAAAATATAAAATGCTTCTTTGTAAAAAAAATAATTGCGAGTCATCGTATTTTTTTCTGAACCAGTTCAGTAATTGTTCCCAGGTATATAATTCCAAAAGGGCGTAGATGTCAAAAAAATCTTTCTTTTTGCCTCTGCCGCAAATGGTATGCAATTTCATTGCGGCAATGTCAGCAATACTGAAATAATTTACTCCTTCAATTTCAATAAATGGATTAATTAATGAAGCAGGCTCATTAACAAAATCACATTTAATATTATCAATAAATCCAAATAACATTCTGCTGTTATTACCTGTATAAGAAAATTTGAATTTTTCAGCAGTTGATAAAATTATTTCTAATTCTTTTACATCAAAGGCTTGTGTATTGAAAATATCAAGGTCAATTGATTTACGATGGCCTATTTGCAATGCCAATGCTGTTCCACCAGCCAGGGCAAAATCATTTTTGATAATTTCTACCGTAAATATTTGTTGAAGCAGTGCGTACGTATTGCTATCAACTGTAGTAAGGTGAAGCATACATTTTTTTTATAGGGATATTAAAATAATGGCTACAAAAGTTGACCGTTTTTTTATCTAATACCCTGCTTTTTTTAAGGGCTTCCCGTATTTCTTCTTTTGAATATAATTGAAGTAAAAAATAGAAATCTGCCAGAAGCCCACGGCTCATAACTCTTTCAATAATATAATTTTTATGTTGTTCTGCATCTATATTTTCAACAGGTGTATCCCAAAAAAGAAATTGCGAAAAAGGAAAATCTCCCCGCTGCACTTTTTGGGTAATTATATGTTCAGGCAAAAATTTGAAATAACTATTCATCTCTTTTAATTAAAACAAAATTACTTTTTCTTGTTTAAATACAGGTTACTATTTTGCCTCGTCCGAAGAATTGTCTTTTTCTTCTTCTTCAAGATGCGGTTCATTCAATTCTACAACCCTGCGTTTCTTTGCTTTCTTCATCATAGTTATGTTTAATATTTCAACTAAAAATGAAAACGCCATACCAAAATAAACATAGTTTTTCAAATGCAGGTCGTGCGATTTTTCTGCATCCCAGCCTTCTATTACCAATGTTAAACCAATCATCACCAAAAAAGAAAGTGCCAGCATTTTTAATGACGGATGTTTATGAATAAATGCCGATATTTTTGGACTGAACATGAACATGATGAACATGGCAATTACAACAGCAGCAATCATAATTTCAACATGATCGGCCGTACCGCCAGCGGTAATAATGCTATCGAAGGAGAATACAATATCAATCAGCATGATCTGCACCACAGCTTTGCCCAAAGTAAGTTTGGGTTTATTGGCGCCCTGTAAACTTTCATCTTCTCCTTCTAGCTTATGATGTATTTCTCTTACTGTTTTATAAATCAGGAATAAA
>JBBRCM010000170.1:0-8510 GCA_038204855.1 Chitinophagales bacterium | reverse complement strand
AGATGTGATTGCTGATAATTTTTTACAGCAGATTTTGATTGCTCCTAAAGACTATTCGGTAGTTGCTACCCTTAACCTGAACGGTGATTATATTTCGGATGCGCTGGCAGCAGAAGTAGGCGGAATAGGCATTGCACCGGGTGCAAACATCAATTATAAAACCGGTTACGCCGTGTTTGAAGCTACGCATGGTACGGCTCCTAAGTTTGCCGGAACTGACAGTATGAATCCATCTTCAGTAATTTTAAGCGGTTGTATGATGCTTGAATATATGGGTTGGAAAGAAGCTGCTGACTTGATTACTGCTGCTCTACAGGCTGCCATTATGCGTAAAAGGGTAACCATCGATTTTTATAATTTAATGAGCGGTGCCACACTTTTAAAAACCAGCGAATTTGGTGAAGAAATAATTGCAAATATGGGTGCTGTAATTACCGATTTTCAATTAAAGAAATCTACAGGGCTTTAAAAAATCATTTAAAAAAGTTGCAGATTAATAAAATCTGCGTTAATCATAATAATCTGCGTTCTATCTTCGCAAAAATTAAAAACCATGGCAAAAATTAAAGTTGACAACCCCGTAGTGGAACTGGACGGTGATGAGATGACCCGTATCATCTGGAAATTTATTAAAGACAAACTGATACTTCCTTACCTGGAAGTGCCTATTCAATATTACGACCTGGGCATGGAATACCGTGACGAAACCAACGACCAGGTTACCATTGATGCTGCCAATGCCATCAAAGCCTGTGGCGTGGGTATCAAGTGCGCTACCATCACACCCGATGAAGACCGTGTGAAAGAATTCAAGCTGAAACAAATGTGGAAATCGCCAAACGGAACCATCCGTAACATTCTTGATGGTACTGTTTTTCGTGAACCCATCGTAATGCAAAATGTACCAAGATTAGTTACCAACTGGACAGCACCGATCATTGTTGGCCGTCATGCTTTTGGCGACCAGTACCGTGCTACTGACACTGTGATAAAAGGCAAAGGAAAATTAACTATGACCTTTACACCAGAAGGCAGTGGTGAAGCTCAAACTTTTGAAGTGTACAATTACAAAGGCGATGGCGTTGCATTATGTATGTACAATACCGACGAAAGTATTTATGGTTTTGCAAGAAGCTGTTTTAATATGGCACTCAGCAAAAAATGGCCTTTATATCTTTCTACCAAAAACACCATTCTTAAAAAATACGATGTTCGCTTTAAAGATATTTTTGAAGAAGTTTACCAAAATGAATTTAAAGCCGCTTACACAGAAGCAGGCATTACGTATGAACACCGCCTGATTGATGACATGGTTGCCAGTGCTTTAAAATGGCATGGTAATTTTGTTTGGGCGTGTAAAAATTATGATGGCGATGTGCAGAGCGATACCGTTGCACAAGGATTTGGTTCTTTAGGTTTAATGACTTCTGTATTGGTTACACCTGATGGCACAACTATGGAAGCTGAAGCGGCACATGGCACTGTAACCCGTCACTACAGGGAGCACCAGGCCGGCAGACCTACATCTACCAACCCTATTGCTTCTATTTTTGCATGGACAAGAGGCCTTGCCTTTCGTGGTAAATTAGACAGCAACCAACCGCTGATAGATTTTTGCAATGCACTGGAGGCCGTTTGCATTGAAACAGTAGAGAGCGGCAAAATGACAAAGGACCTTGCAGTTTGTATTCATGGCAACAAAGTAAACCATGGTGAGCACTATTTGTATACCGAGGAATTTTTAGATGCTATTGATGAGAATCTGAAGAAGAAGATGGGGATGTAAAATTCTTTTCTTTATGATATTAAAGCACTTTAAATCGAGGTGCTTTTTTTTTGAAAGATTTAAATAAAAAACTGCTAAATTTGATAGCAAAACAACTAAGTGAATTTTACTTCGATTGAAATATGTGCAGGTGCAGGGGGGCAAGCCTTAGGCCTTGAAATGGCAGGTTTCAACCATCTGGCATTAGTTGAAATTGAACCACCTGCATGCCAAACACTTTTACACAACAGACCTGATTGGAATTAATACAATCTGATGTAAGAGATTTTTCAGCAACTGATTATAAAGGTGTTGATCTTTTTGCCGGAGGCGTACCATGTCCTCCTTTTTCAATTGCAGGAAAACAGTTGGGCAGTCTGGATGAAAGAGATTTATTTCCGGAAGCATTAAGACTTATAAAAGAATGTAACCCAAGAGCAGTTTTGCTTGAAAATGTTCGTGGCATATTGGATATAAAATTTAAAGAGTACCGCAGAACAATTCTTAATGCACTTTATAAAATGGGTTATCAATGTGATTGGAAATTAATAAACTCATCCGATTATGGTGTTTCGCAATTAAGGCCAAGAGCGATTTTAGTAGCATTAAAAAAAGAATACTTTCCTTTTTTTGAATGGCCAGCCAAACAGGAAAATCCTTCATTAACTATTGGAGAATTATTGTATGAAGAAATGGGTTCATTAGGCTGGGAGAATGTAGATAGCTGGAAAAAAATCGCCAACACGATTGCGCCAACTTTAGTTGGTGGTTCAAAAAAACACGGCGGTGCCGATCTTGGTCCAACCAGAGCAAAGCAGGCTTAGGCAAATCTTGGTGTTGATGGAAAAGGGCTTGCAGAATTTCCGCCTGTTAATGGCAGCAAACAAATGCCGAGGCTAACATTAAGAATGACGGCACTTGTACAAGGCTTTCCAAAAGATTGGAACTTTGTTGGAAAAAAAACACCTGCATACAGGCAGGTAGGAAATGCTTTTCCTCCACCCGTTGCAAAAGCTATTGGACTTTCTATAATAAAAGCCCTAAAAGAACATGACAAACAAAACTCCAAAAAGAAAAGGCTCCAGAGCCAAACTACGTGATTTTTTAATAGCGAATGTTGGTAAAATTTTAAACTCCGATACACTTAGAGAAAAGCCGGTACCAGTGAATGGGCCAGAAGGGTTAGAGAGTTGAGAAATGAAGAAGGAATGAATATTGTAACACATAATAACCGTAGCGATTTAAAACCGGGACAATATCTTCTTATCAATCTAAAACCATTACCCGCATTTGAACGTGGCATTTCAAAAGAAACAAGAGCATTTGTTTTAGACAGAAATGGGTTTACCTGCCAGATGTGTGGTGCGGCCGCCGGTGAACCCCATTCTTACGATGAAGGAAGAAAAACAAGATTACACATAGGTCATATCATTGACAAATCGATGGGAGGAACCGATGACGCTGGAAATTTAAGAGCTATTTGTTCTATTTGTAATGAAGGTGCATCTAACCTTACACTTAACCGTCCACAAGCAATAAAATTATTAGCACAAATAAGAAGAGCTCCTTCAAAAGATCAGCTTGATGTATTAATGTGGATAATTCAAAAGTTTCCTAAACAGGCTAAGACATTCCTCAAGGGAATTGATAACTAACAATAAAGTTTAATCAATACGATGAGTTACGCCCCGCTACTTTGAAGAATTTTTAGATGCCATAGATGAGAATTTGAAGAAGAAGATGGGGATGTAATTTCATTTATCTATTTCATAACAGTGCCCGGTTTTCTAAGCCGGGCGTTTTATATTATCTTTAAGCATGACCTCAGCCATCATCATCACAATATGTGCTTTATTACTGATCGCCTACATTTTTGATCTTACTTCATCAAAAACAAGAATACCTTCTGTGATACTTTTATTGCTGATGGGTTGGGCAGTTCGTCAACTGGCCGTTGCATTCAAAATAAACATCCCGAACCTCAGCGAATTATTACCGCTGTTTGGCACAATTGGATTGATACTTATTGTACTGGAAGGTTCGCTGGAACTGGAATTGAACCGTACTAAAATGACAGTCATAAAAAAATCATTTGTTGCTGCATTATTACCCATTCTTGTGCTGGCTTTTTTATTGGCCTATACATTTCAATATTTTTTGCCCGGCCTTTCGCTTAAAGATGCTTTGACCAATGCAGTGCCTTTTTGTGTTATCAGCAGCGCCATCGCCATACCCAGCGTAAAATATTTAAGTACTGCCAACAAAGAGTTCATCACTTACGAAAGCAGTTTCTCAGATATTTTTGGTGTTATTTTTTTTAATTTCATTGCATTAACAGAATTAAACAAGTCGCACACCATTGGGGAGTCTGTTTTGCAGTTGCTTATCATGATGGCCGTTTCGTTTGTCGCAACCATTATACTGGCATTTCTGCTCAGCAAGATTGATCACCACATTAAATTTGTACCTATCATTTTGCTGATACTGCTGATATATGCCATTGCTAAACTGTATCATTTACCAGCTCTGATTTTTATTCTCATCTTCGGCCTGTTCCTGGGTAACCTTGATGAGTTAAAAAGATTTAAATGGATAAACAGGTTTAAACCCGATGAACTAAATATAGAAGTACACAAATTCAAAGATCTGATAACTGAAGGCACTTTTTTAATACGTAAGGTTTTCTTTTTATTGTTTGGTTACCTGATAGAAACTGCTGAAATTTTAAATACTGATACATTGGTTTGGGCTATCGGTATTGTTATCGCCATATTAATTATACGTGCTCTTCAATTCAAATTATTTAAAATCCCGTTGTTTCCCAAGTTGTTCATTGCTCCACGTGGGTTGATAAACATCCTGCTTTTCTTATCAATTGTTCCGGCACAAAATATTCCTCTTGTAAATAAATCACTGATACTGCAGGTGGTATTATTATCGGCCCTGGTAATGATGATCGGCTTAATGGCAACCGGAAAAAAAGAAGAACCTTTAACAGAAGAAAACAGTAAAATTGATGAACCAGTCACCTTCTAACGATCCGTTACACGGCAAAACACTACAAATGATTGTTACGCATCTGGTGGAGATGTATGGCTGGGAAGAATTAGCCAAACAGATTCCTGTCAACTGTTTTAAAAGTAACCCCAGCATAAACTCAAGCCTTAAATTTTTACGCAAAACGTCGTGGGCAAGGAAGAAGGTAGAAGAACTGTATCTAAATGGGTAGTTTGAAATAATAAAGGCTAAACACTATGATATTGCCAGATATAATATTATCTTGTAGTATCAGTCATGCCTAAACTGTACTGAATGAAGATATTTTTACTACTACTTATTTCGTGGTTTTGTATTTTATCGGGCAAAGCCCAGATAGTTAATATTCCCGATGCAAATTTTAAAGCTGCATTGTTAAACCATGTTCCGGTCATAAATACAAATTTAGATGGTGAGATACAGGTGAGTGAGGCGCAGGCCGTATTTGGAAATATAATTGTTTCAAATAAGAATATTAGTGACCTGACTGGGATAGAAGCATTTGTTAATATCCAAGCGTTGTATTGTGACAGGAACCATCTTACTTCATTAACAATAAATAATTTTTCCAGGATCAGCACCCTTACCTGCAATGAAAATAACCTTGCATCTTTAACGCTTAATAATTCACCACAAATTGTAATACTGGATTGTCAAATTAATCAGCTTACATCTTTAGACCTTTCCGGTTTACCAGCTCTAAAGATTTTTAACTGCCATTATAACAAGCTCTCTGCATTAGCATTTAACCCTTCATCGCCTCTGCAAACTATTGTCTGCTCTTTTAACCAACTTACTTCATTACCTCCATTTAATACAAATTTCATTCGCACATTGGATTGCTATAATAATTTAATGAGTGTACTAACTTTAGGGAATTCTCCTCTTTTACAAAGATTAAATTGTTCTAATAACAAGCTAACTACATTGTCTTTAACTAATTTCCATGCCCTGCTTGATGTAACTTGTTCATATAATTTATTGACAAATCTTGATCTTTCTAATTTGCCAGTCTTTAAAACTTTAGCATGTGCATATAATCAGTTAACCAGTTTATCAATAAGCAATCTACCCGCTTTTAGTTTTATGAATTGTGGCTATAACTCTTTACTGGCTTCTTTAACACTAACAAATTTACCAGCCTTACAATATCTATATACCCACTACTGTAAGCTTGATTCTTTAAAATTGAACAATTTCCCTGCACTACTCAGGGTTGATTGTAATTGGAACCACCTCAGATCTGTATCAATAACAAATGCACCATTATTGTCAACCCTCATTTGTGAACCTAATGACATAAGTAATTTGAACCTTGTTAATTTACCTTCTTTAATAAACCTGGATTGTATAAATAACCGACTTACACAATTAGACTTAAGCCAGACAGCAGTTAAATCCCTGATGTGCGGCGGGAATCCTAACCTTACTTCTATTAACCTTAAGAATAATTCAATTACAACCAATCCTTCAGTATTTCATATAGTCGGTCTTACTCAATTACAATCAATATGTGTAGATGATGCAGAACTTGCGTATATAACGAGCCTGGTAAATACTGCACTCCCAGGTCAACCTGTTTCAGTATGATCTTTTTGCAACTTTACACCAACCGGAAGTTATAACACAATAATTGGTACTGTACGTTTTGATGAGACAACTAATGGATGCAATAATCTTGATAGCACCATGAATAATGTAAGGATCAACATTACCGATGGCACACAGTCGGGTTCCACTTTTACAAATGCAGCCGGACAATATAAATTTTATGTACAGTTGAGTCCTGATACAGTTACAACAACACTTTCAAATACATTATTCACAATTGCACCTGTATCAAAAATTCTAACTTTTATCGGTTACGGAAATACACAGATTGCCGATTTTTGTGTTACTGCAAATGGTATTCATCCTGATCTTGAAATCATGCTGATACCTATAACAACTGCCCGTCCTGGTTTTGATGCACAATAAAAACTGGTTTACAGAAACAAAGGCAACCAGACTTTATCTGGAACTGCAACACTTAATTTTGATGCAGTTAAAATAAATTTTTTATCTGCCATACCAAATATAACCAGTCAAACTTCAGGAAATCTTACATGGGCATACAGCGGAATATCACCTTATGAAACAAGAACAATAACCATTACATTTCACGTAAATGCACCGCCGGTTGTAAATATAGGTGACGTACTTCCTTTCACAGCTATTATCAATCCAATTACCGGAGATGAAACACCGGGCGACAATACTTTTAATTTTAACCAGGTTGTGAGAGGTGCCTTTGACCCCAATGATAAAGATGTTACAGAAGGTTCTAAAATAGATATTTCAAAAGCAGGTGACTATTTACATTATATTGTCAGGTTTCAAAATACGGGTAATGCAGAAGCCATCAATGTTATCATTAAAGATTCATTAGCCAGTAATTTGGACTGGAATTCACTTGTGCCTGTTGAAGCCAGCCATCCTTACAGAACGGTTATCAGCAAAGGAAATAAAGTTGAATTTATTTTTGAAGGCATTAACCTCCCCGGAAAAAATACCAATGAACCGGCCAGCCATGGTTTTGTATCATTTAAAATAAAACCTAAGTCTTCAGTAACTGTTGGAGAAACGATCAACAATAAAGCTGAGATTTATTTTGATTTCAATTTACCCGTTATTACAAATACGGTTTCTACCACAATCGTAAATCCTAAAAAATCCGGTAATCTTATTGATTTAAATGTGTACTCAAATCCGGTGAAGGATGAAATTCGTTTTACGGTAAAGGCAGGGTCTAAAATAAAAGCAATTAATTTATACAACACAGTTGGAGAAAAATTGTATTCAGAAACAGTTACTACAACCGGCACTGATAGAAAAGTAAACATTGCCAATTTACCAACCGGCATGTTATTTCTTGAAGTTATTACCACTGGAGGTACAGCAGTTCAAAAAGTCATCAGGTTAAAATAAAATGCGGTTTTATTTTCAGGATTTCTTGCACTTTGATTTTTTTGCGTTCCGCATCATCATTGCTTGCCAATTTTTATGTTTACCTTGTAAACAAAAATGGACATACAAAAAGATATTCGCCTGGCGGTTTTAATTGATGCCGATAATGTGCCTTACAGCAATGTAAAAGGCGTGATGGAAGAGATTACCAAATACGGCACGCCAACCTTTAAAAGAATTTATGGCGACTGGACAAAGCCCACCGTAAGCGGCTGGAAAAATGTGTTGCTTGAAAATGCCATCACGCCCATACAGCAATACAGTTATACTAGTGGCAAAAACTCAAGCGACAGCGCCTTGATTATTGATGCTATGGATATTTTATATTCTGGCAAAGTTGATGGCTTCTGCATTATAAGCAGCGACAGTGATTTTACAAGATTAGCTACCCGCCTTAGAGAAGCCGGCATGAAAGTGTTTGGTATCGGGCAAAAGAAAACACCGAACCCATTTATTGTTGCCTGCGATAAATTCATTTACATGGAAATCATCCCGGTATTTGGTGCCGAGACTGAAGAAATAAATACAGCTAAGACCAAATCCAGCAAGCCATCTCTTAAGCCTGCTGTTGATAAGCTCAATAAAGAAACACTTAAATTAATTGGACACACCATTAACGACCTGGCAGATGAAAATGGTTGGGCATTTTTGGGAGATGTGGGAAATCTTATCCTGAAAAAGCAACCCAATTTTGATCCGAGGA
>JBBRCM010000169.1:0-8513 GCA_038204855.1 Chitinophagales bacterium | reverse complement strand
TCCCAATGCTCCGGTATCTCCCCAATCCATTCTATGCCGCTGTGCTTATAGCTATCGTATATTTTCATGCTTGTATAATGGCTTTGGCTACGGCGTTATGGGTTTTGTTTTCTAATTCGGCTATGCCTGCTCTTATCTCTGCCAATCGCCGCAAGGGTTTGTATTGGTAAAACTCCCGGTTAAAATTTATTTCGTAACCCACTTTGTGTTTGTCTATATCTATCCAGGCGTTGGGTACATGGGGCAATACCTCTCTTTTAAAATAGGTTTTAATATCTTCTTTCAACGGCACATTTTCGGCATCCCGTAAAGCACTATCAGCTTTACCTTTTACAGGTTTTCCATCTTTCATCAATGGTCTTTCAATGGTAATACGGGTATAGCCAAAATCGGTATTGTTGTAAATTTTTAAAAATTGGTTTGGTTTAAAGCTGCCGTACAGGTTGGTTATTTCATCAATCTGTTCTTTGGTAATAATATTCCGTTTGTTACCCAGGCTGCGTTTCATTTTTACAAAAAAAGAACTTGCATCCAGCAATACCATTTTGCCTTTGCGCTTGGCTTCTTTGTTGTTGGTAATAAGCCAGATATAGGTGGTAATGCCGGTGTTATAAAACAGTTGGTCGGGCAGGGCAATAATGCCTTCCAGCATATCATTTTCTATTACCCATTTTCTAATATCAGATGGGCCGCCACCGGCACTGCCTGTAAACAAGGGCGAGCCATTAAACACAATGGCCATGCGGCTGCCGCCATCTTTAGGGTCTTTCATTTTGCTAACCATGTGTTGCAAAAACAATAAAGAGCCATCGCTGATGCTTGGCAGGCCAGCACCAAACCGGCCACCGTAGCCCTTGGTTTCGTATTCGTCTTTTATAAATTTTTCTACCTTTTTCCAGTTTACACCAAACGGCGGGTTGCTCAGCATATAATCAAACTGGTCGTGCTGAAAACGATCTTCTGAGAAGGAGTTTCCATGCCGGATATTTTCGGGGTTTTGTCCTTTAATCATTAAGTCGGCCCGGGCAATGGCATAAATTTCTTCGTTCAAATCCTGCCCAAATAAATTGATAACAGAACTTGCATCACCATTATGCTCCCTAAAGTATTGTTCTGCCTCGGTAAGCATGCCGCCGGTACCGCTCGTGGGATCATATAGGTTTATAATGGCACCGGGCTTCATGGGTTTGCTGTCGTTTATCCAAAGCAAATGCACCATCAGTTGTATTACTTCACGGGGTGTAAAATGCTCCCCGGCGGTTTCGTTACTGGCTTCTGCAAATTTGTAAATAAGGTGTTCAAAGATGTAACCCATTTCCTGGCCACCAATATTTTTTAGGTCAACATCGTTAAAATCTTTTACTACCTGGTACAGCAGGTTGGCTTTATCTAGCCGGGTAATTTGTTCTTCAAAGCGAAAGCTTTCAAAAATTTCCTTCACACTTTTAGAAAAACCGGCAATATAATTCTGCAGGTTCTTTTTAATATCATTGGGCTGCCCAAGCAGTTTTTCAAAATCGAACCGGCTATGGTTATGAAAATATTTGAACCCCGATTTTGAGTTTAATATTTTATCCACAAACTCGTCGGGCTGCGTTTTGATGGTTTCGTACTGTGTAAGAATTTGTGGTTTGGTATCACCCAACAGGCAATCGAGCCTTCTTAAAATGGTAAAGGGTAAAATTATTTTACCGTATTCTGCCTGTTTAAAATCGCCCCGGAGTAAATCAGCCAGGCTCCAGATAAAATTAGCACGGTCTTGAAAATTGGTCATAATTAGTTGTTGGTTTTCATGGTTAAAGCCATCGTATATTCTGCTGCATAATTCAATCCCAGCTTATCTGCCATTTCGGGCATAGCCAATGCCCAGCTTGTATAGTACCAGGCAAGTATCTGGTAGCCGGTAAACGTTTTGTTAGGGATGCTTTCTATTTGGTAATCTTTTTTGTTGGGGGCAAAGCCTTCGGTGCCTTTAAAAGCTATATCAGTAGCAATTTTTTTTATTTGTGCCGGGGGCATGTTATCAAAGTATTGCAGCGCCTCCACCATGTACATTACCACACTCATGTTGGTGCCTGTTTGCACCTGCGTTTGCTGAAATTTTTTCATCTGCCTTTCTTTAAAAGGATTGGCAGATTGCAGGTCGTAAGGGTCCTGCTCTATGGAGTTTAATAAATTGTCAATGTCGTTTCTTTTGGTAGTAAAAGTTATTTCATCCACCAGTTCAAAATAATTATTCAGTTGCAGGTCGTCGGCCCAATGCTGCACCAGTTCATATTCTTCGGCGGGTTCCTTATCTTCTTTGTATTGCAGGTATTCGTTGTAAAATCCGGTGGCTTGTTTTAGTTCAGCGGCTGTAGGTTTAAAATCGTTCACCACATCCAGGCCAAACAATGCCTTTAACTGCAGGGCATGGGTAATGCTGTATATCTTGCTTTTACTTAAAATATTTTTGGGCGAAACGTCCACTACTTTTTTATCAGTAACCGCCTTAATATTTTGCAGGGTAAGTGTGTGCAGCGACAGGAACTGGTAAGGCCGCAACTCCACAAATTCATGGTACAAAAAATCTTCAATCAATAGGTCGATGGGTGTATTGTATGCCTGCAGGTTGATGCCATCAAATACACCTGCGCAGTATTGTTCAATGGTATCGGGCTGTACAGCCATTTTTTGCAATAGCTTTCGGGTGGCATCCAGCTCTTTTGTAAAAGCGGTTTTGTGCTGTTGGCTGGCAATGAATAACTGGTTCAGTTTTTCTTTTCGGGCAGCTACCACAAAATCAAGATGCACCAGCTCGTGCATTACCAAATGCTCTACGGCAGGGTAGCCGGGTTTGTATTTGATGTTATGCTCCGGCGTATTGTAAATTTCTGCAAACTCAATTTTAGCAGCGGTTTTAATGGCTTCATCTTTAATGATATTTATTACTGTACCGCCATCCTGTTCCAGCCTATGCCGGTAGCTGTGCATAATTTTCTTTCCTTCATCAGTGGCGATAATAGTGTTGCTTATTTCAAAAGCCTGTTGCACCGCCTTTTCATATATTACTTCTTTAGTGCTGCTTAATTTAATGGCTTGCACGGTGCTGAAAAATGCTGAGTGCAGATCGTTTTTCTTTTGTGCAATCAATGCCAGTGCCAACTGTGTATTCGCATATTGTGCATTTATTTTTACTGCCTGCCATAAAAACTTTTCAGCGTCATCAAACTGGCCTTGCTGCAGCAACAGGTAACCAATATTGGTAAGGCTGATATGATCCTGAACATTGGCTGCCAATGCCTGATCATAATACTTCATAGCAGTGGGTACATCACTTTTGAATTTAGCAAAGATGTTGCCCATCATTAGCAATGCCCAGCCATTTTGTGAATCCCAACGAAGCGAGTCAATTAAACAATTAATTGCTTCTTCCTGGTCACCTTCATCAGAAAGGATTTGTCCCATAATTCGGTGGTATTCCGAATTTGTGGGGTTCTTTTCAATAAGTTTTTTGAGTATTATTTTGGCTTCCGGGTATTTGCCCTTTTCGCATAGAGCAACTGTTTTTTTGTAGTCGGCTTCCTGAGAAATTATTGTTGTAGTATCAACGGCTATTTTCACCCATTCGCCTTCAATAGTTACTTTGGGTTTAAAAGGGCCAAATGTATAGTAGTTTTCTAATTCATTGATTATTAATGAATTACCCCCCCCCCCCCCCCTAATTAAGCCAGGGAATATGGTAAATAAAAAATCGTCTATTTTATGAATGATTTGCATTTAAAATTAGTGCTTGATTTTGGTTAATGCTTTTTTGATGCCTTGTGTAGCAAATGGGTCGTCGCCAACTGCTTCAATAACTTTGTCACAGAGCCAACGAGAAGTGTCAAATGTAATTAATATTTACAAACCTGTCGCTATGTGGTTGTTGAACGTGATTGTCTTACTGATGTTTGAGGTGAAGATGATAAGAATTGCTTCCGCTGCGGTGAGTGGGCTGTGCGTTAGCATTTTTAGCTCTTTGCAAGATTGGCTTTTGTGTTTCGGTTTTGTGTGCCTTGTCCCGCAAAAAGCAAGATGCTAAAAATAGTTTGGGGTCTTGTCGGCAAAGTTATGTTCGTTTCAATTTAAGTAGTATGCTGTTTAGGTCGTCGCATAACCTGGGGCTTTTTATTCCAAAAACTTGTACTGAAAATTATTAACATGAGCAATCGCCGAATCCTTACATGGATACATGGGTTAGCATTAAATACTTTTTTGTACGTAAAACATTACTCTCTAAATATTCCTACGCATTTGTGGTAATGCCTGGTGGCTTTGGTACACTGGATGAATATTTTGAAGCTATTACGCTGATACAAACAAAAATGGTGAGCGATTTTCCGGTGGTTATTATGGACAAAGAATTTCATAAAAACATCATCGCACATATTGATCTGATGAAAAAAGCAGGCACCATTTCTCCAGATGACCCCAAATTATTTTTCTTTACTGATGGTATAGATAAAGCCGTAACCTATACCCAGAACAATACGATTGTAAAGTACAATCTAACGCCTGTACAAGAGAAAATGAGGCCTCTTAAATGGCTTTTTGAAAAATAACTTTCGGGCTAAGCTGTCAGGCCACTAAGAATACTTCAATGAATTAAAGAATCTTCGTTCTGATAACAAAACCTGAATTTAACACGCTCCATAGTGGCCAAGCTTAGGTGTCAGGCCACTATTAATACTCCAATGATTTAAGAATCTTCGATAAAATAACAGATCCCAGAATGGAACACGCTGCATAGTGGCCAGACAGCTACTGACCAAAATCATATTTTACTTTGATGCCCATCATTGAATGCGGCTTCTTTTTTTCAACTTTTGTGTAATTAAATAAACGATTATGAAATGCAATGTTGGAAACACAGACAAGCTGGTAAGATTTGCGCTGGCCATTATTATTGGGGCCATAGGTTTTTATTTTAAAAGCTGGTGGGGTTTTCTGGCGATTGTTCCATTAGTAACCGGACTTATTTCATTTTGCCCACTATATAAAATTTTCGGATTGAACACCTGTTCTACTAAAAGTGTTCAGTAGTTTCTGTCAGCCGTCAGCATCTCATGGCTTAATCAAAAATCCACATTAAAATAGGTTTTTTGGAAGACTTGATAAAACTACCCAGGATAGTAAGAAAAGAAGGGCACACGGCCGGGCAGCCGGCACTCTGGTATATTTTGGCAGGGTAGGTTTCCACTGTAGGAACATGCTCATCTGCATGTAATACAATGGCACGCTCAAATGCACGGTTATTAGTAGTATCCAAACCATACAATTTGTAAGACAGGCCGTATTGGCCCTGGTATGGTTTGCCAACCTTATATTTTCCAAGCGATGTTTTAAAGCTGTAAGGCATGTTGGAAAAGACGAGATTGTCGGTGCCGGTTCCGTCCTTTACGGTAGATCCAAAGCCATGAGATACCAGTGAAGAAAATTCAAGCGAATCTTTACGCATATTGTAAACAAAAAAGCGGTTCTTTCCGGAAGGGATCGACATATCTACCAGGAAGCAATACTCCATGCTGAAATCATTTGCTGCGGCGTATTCCCTGATCTTATCGGCCTGGCGCTTTAAACGGCCTGGCCCCCCTTTACCAAAAACATGCAGCAGGTTGAATAGTGTATCAAAACCGGCGGTACTAACAGAACCGTTGACTTTGGATGAATGCGTATTGTTTGTAGATGAAGCTCTTGCAACATTTGCTGAAGTAAGCAGACTTAGAACAGTAAAGAATTTGATAAATTTTTTCATATTCTTTTGAGGATTTAATGCGGCGTTGAATAGAGTAACGCAGAAATCAATCAATTAGTTGCAATTTAACCAAATTTCTTCATTTTTTGTAGAACATGATGGCTATTTTAACGCTAATTAGTAATACATTAACTAAAGAACTTTATTAGTAATGTTAGAGGAATTATTAATGCATTTAAGGATGGATGAATAGATAGGCCTGGCATTAAATAAAAAAAGCCCCGCAATTGCGAAGCTTTCAAGTGCCCACGAAAGGAATCGAACCTTCACACCCTTGCGAATGGCAGATTTTGAGTCTGCTGCGTCTACCAATTCCGCCACATGGGCCACTTTGTTTTGGGTTAGGTGTTTGGGGTTATGGGTTGGGAACTCAATATTTGAAAAGCGTTATCAAATAAATTCGCTCAATCACCAACCACTAACTACAAACCACCAACTACAAACGGGCTGTAATATTACGTTATCCCTCCAATCTGTCCAAAATACGTTGCAGGTATTTTTTCTTGTAGTAGTATTCTTTTAGTTTTAGCAGGTCGGCCTCTAAAACGTTGGCATGATCGTAGTTTTCAATAATGGGCTCCACTTCTGTGTAGAGCTGGTCTTCCAGTTCCTGGATCTTTTTGGCAGAACTTTCATCCAGTTCTTCATTCAGTTCCATCATCTCCATTAAAAATGCAGGTGGTAGTTGGTATTTTTCTTCTTCTTCCAGGAGTCGCTTTAACTGCAGTACATATTTTATGGTCTGGTCCTGGCTTTTTAAAACTTTCAATGCTTTGTTTAACTGCGAGGATATTTCCAATGCTTCGGCCTGTTCATGTTCGGTGCCTTTTGCAAAAAAATCGGGGTGGTATTTTTTTTGGAGCTCAAAATATTTTTGGGCAAGTTTACCCTTGTCTGTTTTAAAAGATATGGGGAGTTCAAAAAGTTCAAAATAGTTCATATGCAAAGGTAGTCTGTTTTGCTTTTTCAATGGAGTGCTGTAAATAAGCCTGGAAGATACTGGTTAGAAGACCTCCGGTTATTTTAGCTACAAAGGCACCACGGGATTTTCCCTGCGGGAAAGCAAGGTTTGCCGGAAAGGCGGTAAGACGGGATAGGGGTAAAAAAATTACTTACCCTCTAACGAAGACACAAAGGGAAGGTTGCTGTGCAACTTTTTATTTGCCACGCAGGCACAGAAGCACAGAATTGAAGTTGTATTTTTTCCGTGCTTCTGTGTTTCTGTGGCAATACTTTTTCTCGTAGTGAAAACAAACGACTTACTGACTTACCGGCAAAAAAAACTAAACCACAAGATCTCTCATGATAATCCTACGGATTATTTATTCGCCACAAACACGAAGACACAAAGGAATTTTCCCTGCGGGAAAGCAAGGTTTGCCGGTAAGGCGGTAAGACGGGATAGGGGTATAAAAATTACTTAACCTGCCACGAACAAGGGGAAAGTTGCTGCGCAACTTATTATTTGCCACAGAAGCACAGAAGGAGAGAAGTACCGAATTGAAAATATATTTTCTGTGTTTCCATATCTCTGTGGCAACTTTATTTTTGCCGAAGGCAAAACCTTCGTGTCTTCAAGCCTTCGTGGCAAAAGTTTTTTCGCAGCGAAACTGCAGAAAACCTGTTAATCGTTTTTCTGTATTGCAACCCAGCGTTTTTATTGGAAAACTCTATTTAAAATCTAAAATGTAAATTGCCGCATAAATTAACGATTGATGCTGAAGATTGGATTAATAAGAGAAGGGAAAATTCCGCAGGATAACCGGGTTGCACTTACACCGGCACAATGCAAGTGGCTGCGGCTGCATTTTGATGATGTGCAGGTGGTTGCACAGCAGTCCGAAAACCGCTGCTACACAAACCTGGAATATGAAAGAGCGGGAGTGGAAGTTACAGAAGATATGAGCGATTGTAATTTATTGCTGGGTATAAAGGAAGTGCCGGTTGATATGCTGCTGGATGGTAAACGGTACATGTTTTTTTCGCACACAAAAAAAATGCAGCCTGCTAATCAAAAACTATTTAAATCTTTACTTGAAAAAAAGAGTACGCTGATTGATTACGAATGCCTGGAACATGCTGATGGCACCCGTATTATTGGCTTTGGTTTTTTTGCCGGCATTGTAGGTGCACACAATGGCATGATGGCTTATGGCAACCGCACAGGTGCTTTTAAACTGCAACGGGTTGGCTCGGTAAACAGTTTTCAAAAACTGATACATACTTATTTTGGATTAAAACTGCCTAATATAAAAATTGCGGTGACCGGCACCGGGCGTGTGGCTCATGGCGTACTGGAAATTATGAACCTGATAGGCATACATGAAGTGGAACCCGACGAATACCTGGAAAGGGATTTTGTTTACCCGGTTTACGTTCACTTAAAAGGAGCGGATCTTTACCGGCATAAAGAAACCGGCAAATACAACCGCAACGATTTTCATGAAAACCCGCAGCATTATGTTTGTGAGTTTACTAATTATATTTCCAACAGTGATATATTGATCAATGGCATTTACTGGGAAAAAAATATTCCCCGCCTGTTTGAAATTGAAGAACTGAAAACAGCAGACTTCAGAATTAAAACCATTGCAGATATTACCGACGACTTTAACGGATCGGTGCCCTGCAACCTTGGCGACAGCAACATTGACGACCCGATTTACGGAGTTAGTAAAAGCAGTTTTGAAAAAACGGCACCTTATCTGCCCGACTCGGTTGATGTAATGGCGGTAGG
>JBBRCM010000168.1:0-8751 GCA_038204855.1 Chitinophagales bacterium | reverse complement strand
CAGCAACTGTACATCGCTGGGCAAGTATAAAATAGGCAGTTCCTACAACGGTAACTTCGGACTTTCTTATAAATTGATGGGGTTGGATAAAACCAACAACAGGGCCTTGGGACGTTCGGTTGTATTGCATTCATATTTTGGTGTTCCTGCTACCGAAGTTTACCCTGCTTCCATTTGTGTAAGTGAAGGTTGTCCCGCTGTTTCTGCTCAGTTCTTTACCCAGTTGAAAGGCTATATGGAAGAATCGCAGGAACCCATTTTACTCTGGATTTATTACTAGTGCTTCGTAGCTTTTAGCGAAGTTGTATTGATTTACTTCATCGGAATTTCTATCGCCAGCAACTCGGCATCTTCAGAAGCCTTTACAATAAAATTTTCCATTTCAGAAATTCCCAAAGCATCTCTTTTATTTAATTGCTGTCCGTTAATTTCAACAGCGCCATTAATTACCACCAGAAAAACACCGTTGCCCTTAAAAGCATTTGTGTAAGATATTTCCTTACCGGCTTGCAGGTTGGTTAAAGAAAACCTTGCATCCTGGTTAATCCATAAAGCATTGTCGGCATCAATGGGCGAAACAACGGTTTGCCATTTGTTTCTTCTCTCAGTTACATCAAAGGTCCTTTGATCATACCGTGGTTTTATATTTCTTTCTTTAGGGAATACCCATACTTGAAAGAGTGTTGCAGCATCGGTTGCAGAGGCATTTGCTTCGGAGTGTTGTACACCGCTGCCGGCACTCATGATCTGTATATCGCCGGCCTTAATAACACCCTCGCCACCTGTGCTGTCTTTGTGTTTAAGTGCGCCGGTAAATGGGATGGTTACGATTTCCATATTATCGTGCGGGTGTGTAGGAAACTTACCGCCGCCGCCAATAAAATCATCATTCAATACCCGTAGCAAACCAAAATGTGTTTTGGCATTGTCGTGGTATTGGGCAAAGCTGAAATAATAATTTGGTTTTAACCAGCCATAATCGGCGGTTCCCCTGTCTGCTGCTTTAAATAATAATGTTTTCATGATTGTTGTTTTTACATTCAATGTTTAAACATCAAATATAATACCATTTATTAAGACTGCCAGATTGGCTTTAAGCGGTGAGTCACCCCGAAAGGGTGACTCACCGCTTAAAGCCATCAAAAAAATCTTCCGTATTTACCGGAGGATATAGATCAATTAAGTATTTCAGCTTCTTCGCCGGGCAATAAACTCACAATGTCGTCCTCCCTGTTTTCATTCCATTCCACAATAAAATTATTACGGCCTTCGCCAGTTAGCAGGCTCATGTAGCGCATTTGCACCAGTTCAAGTAAAGAAAGAAAAAGGAAAATGGCGTGAATACGGTCCTGGCATATTTCAAATACTTTTTCAAAAGAAACGGTTTTTTCCGAGCTGCAAACATTCAGCATATATTCCCGGCTTTCCTCCATAGTATAGTTATACCGCACCACGGTATGCACGGGTTTAAAATTACGTTCCTGCAATTTTAATATCACTTTTTCAAAAGCCTTCATCAGTTTAAAAAGTGTTACGGTCTGTATCTCAGTTCCTTCGCCAGCCTCTTCGCCAATCTGCGAAATTTCTTTTTGCAGGTTGCCTCTTTTCATCATCAGCATGCGCATGGCTTCCATTTCGGCCATTTGGGTAGCCGCTTCTTTAAATCTTTTGTATTCCAGAATCTTGTTTATCAATTCCTGCCTTGGGTCAATTTCATTGCCTTCAGCATCCAGTTCTTTGCGTGGCAAAAGCATTTTAGCTTTAATCCGCATCAGCGTACTGATGAATAAAATAAACTCGCTGCTTAATTCAATATTAAGTTTTTCGCCGGTATGTATAAAATCCAGAAAATCATTGGTTATTTTAGTGATAGGGATATTGTAGATATCCAGTTCATCTCTTTCAATAAAAAATAAAAGCAGGTCAAAGGGCCCTTCAAACTGGTCTAACTTAATCTGGTACGATGCTTTATTCACCTGTGTATATGTTATTGTTTTAAAAATGTGCTGTTAAAAGCAGTGGCAAATGTATTGATAAGTTGAGAGAGTTTTGCATAATAACCGCTGTTGGTAAGGAATGTGGAAAAACTATATGAATCTGATGTTTCAGGTAATAAAAATGCAGCCACTTGCAGGCTGCATTTAAAAAATATTTGATGAATAATTATTTTTTTAAAGAATCCCTGATCTCCATCAATAAAGCATCGGTAGATGATGGGCCTGCAGCCGGTTCGGCTGCCTTTGCTTTTTTCATTTTATTGATTGCTTTTAGGGCTATAAATACAACCAATGCGACCAATATAAATGTTACTATCGCCGAAATGAAATTGCCATAAGCAAACACCGGCCCTAATTTTTGTGCATCGGCCAGCGATGCTCCGGATGCAGAAGCGGCCTTGGTGGCATCATTGAGGCCAATATATAAATTACCAAAATCTTTTCCGCTTACCAGTCCAACTAAGGGAAGTACCATTCCATCAATAAAAGCCGATATAACTTTGCCCACTGCAGCGCCCATTACAACTCCCACAGCTAAATCCATAAAATTTCCGGTTACTGCAAACTCTTTAAATTCTTTAATAAATCCCATAAAATTTTTGTTTAACGGTTAAAATAAATATTTAGTGACGGGAAGGTTGCGGTAAATATATACCTTTTGCATTCTTTTTAAAAGCATTTGAGCAGAATTTTTCTCAGGGTTTTTGAAAACAAGATTAGCGTTATTGCTTTAAAACTATCAACTTTGCGCCAAATTTAAAAAATTGGGTAAAGGGTTTTTAAACTGGTTTATATTCATTATACTTTCCATTATCTGGGGCAGTAGTTTTATGATGATGAAGGAGGGGTTGCTGTATTTAACTGCCTTTCAGGTTGCATCATTACGAATAATTTTTTCTGGCATTGTTTTACTTCCATCTGCTGTTAAGCATTTTAAAAGTATTCCAAAAAATAAACTGGGTATCATATTTATGTCGGGTGTTTTGGGTAGCCTATTGCCTGCTTATTTATTTTGCCTTGCGGAAACGGGCATTGATGGTGCGCTGGCAGGCACATTAAATTCTTTAACGCCCATCTTCGTTATAATTACCGGGGCTATCTTCTTCAGTTCAAAAACCTCTGCAAAAAAAATACTGGGTATAGTGATTGCTTTTACCGGAAGTATTTTATTATTGATCAGTAAAGGCCATATGCAGGAAAGCCAAAACCTGATTTATGTTTCCTATGTGGTTTTGGCTACAATTTTTTATGGTTTTAATGTAAATATGGTATACAAATACCTGAAAGATATAGGGTCGTTACAGATTGCAGCGTTAGCTCTTACGCTCAATTCAATTCCCGCTTCAATTGTATTGTATTTTACTGGTTATTTCAGCCTGCCATTAACCGATAGCGGCATCTTGCACTCAACCGGCCATGCAGCTTTACTGGGTATTTTAGGAACGGCCATAGCCTCCATTATCTTTTATAAATTGGTAAAAAGTGCAGGTGCTGTTTTTGCATCTATGGTAACTTATGGCATCCCCATCATTGCCAATTTTTGGGGTATAATATATGGCGAAGAAGTTGGCTGGAAACAGTTTGCCTGCCTGGTACTGATATTATTGGGTGTGTATATTGCTAACCGCAGAATTTCCGCCAGTTAATCTTAATCAGCCTCAGTAAAAGCAATATTTTTTTCTCGAAGAAAATCTTTTATTCTGTCAACATGCACACAAATACCCACGTGTAAAAACGGGCTGTTTGAAACTTTATTTTTTTTGCCGTTGCTGATAATTTCAAAATCTTTCATATCAAAACCAAGGTGGAGGTGGTTGGTGGCAAACTGCATTCCGTAAATTTTTCCATCAGTATCAAATAGCGGCCCGCCGCTTTGTCCACGCAGACCGGGCGTACTCATTTCAATGCCCGTTATGCCGCTATCGGGTTGCGTTGCAACAAAACGGGTTACAATACCATCAATAGGAAAAGATGGAGAATTGGGGTTACCGGTATTCGTCCATTCAATGTCATCGGTCTCTGCGTTGTGTTTAAAATTATTAAACTCCGGGAAAGGGAAACCAATACGTGCCAGTGATTTGCCTTGTTTTATTTTACTGCTGTCTTTTAAAAACGACGCATGCCCATTGTAAAATATTTTATTAAAACCTTTAAATTCAAGAATGGCCAGGTCAAGTGTAGGATGCGGATGACAGGTAATTTCGCTGATGGCGTCAAAGCAATTTAAAAAATTATTCTTTAACTGAACCGTTGTTTCGGGCAGGTATTTATATTTCATTTGCAGGCCCTGGATATTGCGTTTATATTTCCCGTCATTGGGAATACGGCTTCTTTCGGCCTTATATTGTTCGTATTGCTGATTAATATTTTCAGCTGTAGGAATAAGGTCCATCACATGTTTACAGGTAATGGCAACACCGCTGTCGTTTACGAAAAAGAAGGTGGAGCTGCCCGGTAACAGCAACCCGCCATAAGTTCTGGAAATGGTATGCAGCGGGCGTGTAAACTGTAAAACTTTTTCTATTGCCTGTTGAAACATGATGGTGCAGTTATAATGATGAACTAAACCTGCGACAAAAGGGATGCCGGGAATGAATAAGAACGGCTGCGGTACCTTAGTTTGAAAAACTGTCAGGTTTTGCCAGACTTACCCTGTCATAGCGGCTATAGAAAAGCAGACAAACCGGTAGTAAGTTTGTAAATTTTTATGGGGAAGATAAGTGCAAACTTTACATGTACTGCCGGCAATAAAGACCATTCGGCTGTTTTATCAAAATTATTGTACGGCACATAAGAAAGTTGTGCTAAGCAAAGCTACACCGCCATAATTTCTTTTTCTTTTGCTTCCAGGTGTTTTTCAACAAGTGAAATATATTTATCGGTTAAATCCTGTGCCTCTTTTTCTGCGTCCTTGCTTATATCTTCGCTCAGTCCGTCTTTCTGTAGTTTTTTTATCGCCTCAATACTATCCCGGCGAATGTTTCTGATAGCAACTTTTGCCTGCTCGCCTTCTCCATTGCATCTTTTTACCATTTCTTTTCTTCTTTCTTCGGTTAATGGAGGTAAAAATAAACGGATGATATTACCGTCGTTCTGAGGATTAATGCCGATGTTGGCCATGGTGATGGCTCTTTCAATTGCCTGAAGCATATTTTTTTCCCATGGCTGTACAGAGATAGTTCTTGCATCTAAAACAGAAATATTGGCAATCTGGTTAATGGCGGTGGGGTTACCATAATAATCAGCCATAATGCCATCAAGCATAGTTGGGTTTGCTTTTCCGGCCCGTATTTTAACAAGTTCGGCTTCCAGGTGGTTTAATGCTTTATGCATGGTTGATTGGGTATCGCTAATAATAGTATCTACTTCTGCTGACATATTTAAAATATTGATTGGCTGCAAAGCTATAAAAAAAGGCGGTTATAATTGGATTACACAAAAACTAATAAAGTTAAAGCCTGTAAATTTTACCAAAG
The DNA here is from genome assembly GCA_038204855.1 of Chitinophagales bacterium. GTDB lineage: Bacteria > Bacteroidota > Bacteroidia > Chitinophagales > Chitinophagaceae > Ferruginibacter. The sequence goes on along the minus strand of JBBRCM010000168.1, from coordinate 3,278 downwards.
ATTAATTAAAAGTAAAGGGGGAATTTAATCTGCTTCCACAGATTCGCCGGCAAGTTTAAATATCTTGTGCGATTTTATGATATCGGTTTTTTCCACTTTCCTGGTAATAATATTCCTGTTTTTAGGGCGGCTGTAATAAATGATGCCGATAAAAACAAAAGCCGATAACAGTAGCACCCCTAATACCGTTGTAGTGCCTAAACTACGCATAAAAAATGCCATGGCAATAAAAGTGATATTAACCAAAACACAGGTGATGGTTACCATACGGTGGCTTAAGCCAAGATCCAGCAGAAAATGATGCACATGCGTTCTGTCAGGGCTAAAGGGTGAACGGCGCTGTATGATGCGTAAACCAAATACCCGAAGGGTATCAAAAAGCGGAATCATTAAAATTGAGAACCCAATTGCCGGTGCAGATTCTATGGGGAAATTAGACGCAGTGTTACCTGCAACATTTATAAACTTGATTACCAGTATTGAATTCACCAATCCTAATAAAAGCGATCCGGTATCGCCCATAAAAATTTTGGCCGGCGAAAAATTGTAAATTAAAAACCCAATGATGCTGCCTGCCAGTGAAAAAGCCATCACTGCATAGGTTAACTGGCCCGCATAATAAAAATAAGTACCAAAAACAATCGTGGTGAGCAGCCCCAGGCTTCCTGCCAATCCATCAACACCATCAATAAGGTTAAAGGAATTGGTTATAACAATTATTGTAAAAAGAGAAATAATTGTACCTGTGACATGTGGTATTTCGTAAACGCCTAAAAAACCATGAAAGTTAGATAGTTGTATACCGCCGAATTTAATGATGATACCGGCAGCAATTAACTGGCCTACAAATTTTTTGCTGGCCGATAAAATCAGAATATCATCTTTTATACCCAGAAAAAAAATAAGTGTAGTTGCAGCCGCAAAATACTGTAGTTCAGAAGACATGGCAGAAGGAACGCCCATTAAAGTGGCAATGATGAAACCGGCAAAAATTCCCAAACCCCCTAATGTTGGAATAACATTTTTATGCACCTTACGCTCATCGGGTTCATCAAACAGCTTTTTATCCTTAGCAACCTGTATAATAACCGGAATTGCAAAAAAGGTAATAAAGAAAGCCAGACCCGAACTTAATAACACATTATTCATTACAATAATTTATTACAATAACTCTTACAAAGCAAAAGTATCAAATATGTTCCGAGGATAAAAACTAATAATAAAAATAAAAGACTCATTTCAAAGCAAATTGGATGCCTTACTGGTATTTATTTATTTTTTAGTGCTTTATGATGATTATTAACGTCGGAATTTTAAAGTTATTATCGAATTATAACATTATAGCCCTTTTACTTTGATAATAATGGCTTTTTAAAGTAGGTTTGCAGCCATATTACCTTACTAAATAATAGTTCTTAATTCAAAAAACCAGTAATTTATTTACAATGAGTAATTTAAAAGATATAGCAACGCAGGTTAGAAGAGATATAGTAAGAATGGTTCATGCCGTGCAAAGTGGTCACCCAGGTGGTTCGCTGGGATGCACCGAATATATGACCGCTTTGTATTTTGATATTATGAAGCGCAAACCTGAATTTAGCATGGATGGAATAGGCGAAGATCTTTTCTTTTTAAGTAACGGACATATTTCGCCGGTTTTTTACAGCGTGCTTGCAAGGTCCGGCTATTTTCCGCTTAGTGAGTTGAGTACTTTCCGGAAATTGAACAGCCGCCTGCAGGGCCACCCAACAACGCATGAGCACCTGCCAGGTGTGCGTGTTGCCAGCGGCTCTCTAGGGCAAGGTATGAGTGTTGCAATAGGTGCAGCGCTTGCAAAAAAATTGAACAACGATGATCATATTGTGTACTCATTGCATGGCGATGGAGAACTGGATGAAGGCCAGAACTGGGAAGCCATTATGTTTGCAGCACATAAAAAAGTAGATAATTTAATTGCTACTATTGACTGGAACGGTCAGCAGATTGATGGCCCTACAAAAACAATAATGTCGCTGGATAGTTTAAGAGCAAAATTTGAAGCCTTTAACTGGCATGTACTGGAGATGGAAGGGAATGATATGGATGCAGTAGTCGCTGGTTTAAACAACGCCAAAACATTTGTTGGTAAAGGCAAGCCTATTGTTATTTTAATGAGAACAGAAATGGGTAAAGGCGTGGATTTTATGGTAGGAAGCCACGAATGGCATGGCATTGCACCTAATGACGAACAATTAAAAAAAGCCCTGGATCAGTTGCCAGAAACATTGGGTGATTATTAAGCCCCCTAACCCCCTGAAGGGGGAACAAGAAAATGAAAATAATTCCACTCAGCGAAGGTTCTTTTACTATAGATACAACCAAGGTTTTTGTACCCTTTGATACTAATAAAGATGACCTGCAACAAAGGCCTGTTGGCAGCTTACTTGTAGAGATACAACCCTTCGTTATCATTACTTCTAAAGACATTATTTTAATTGATACCGGTCTGGGGTTTTCAAATCCGGACGGTACCTTACAAATTCACCAGAACTTATTTGATAATGGTATTGGCCCTATGGAGGTTACCAAAGTATTGCTGAGTCATCTGCATAAAGACCACAGTGGTGGCATAAGCAAGGAAGATAAAATACTGAACCAAAAATTCATGAGCTTTCCGAACGCTGAATATTTTGTAAACAAAGATGAGTTTGATTTTGCCATGGCTAAGGGCAAACCATCCTACACAACAACAGAATTTGAAATACTGGGCCAGACCGACCAGGTTGTTTTTACACAGGGCAACGGCATGATTGACGATTATATTAAGTACGAAGTAACCGGTGCCCATTGTCCTTTTCACCAGGCATTTTGGATAGAAGAAGACGGGCAAAAAATTTTCTTTGGCGGCGATGTGGCCCCACAATTACAGCAAATGAAAAATAAATTTATTGCCAAGTACGATTTTGATGGCCGCAAATGTATGGAGTTAAGGCAGCAATGGTGGGAGGAGGGAGAAAAAGAAAAATGGACATTTTTGTTTTACCATGATATTAGGACACCGGTGTTTGAGTTTTAAAAAATCACTTCTCCTTTATAAATTTAATTATTGAGTTGACTAACTCTTCATTTAGTGGCAGCGTTGGGTCATGATAGGTTTTTAGGTCTTTATCGGTACAATCTTTATCTGTATTTTTTAAAGTGTGCGTCATCCCATCAATAATTTTTAATGTGCTTTTTTTGTTGGCGTTGTAAAGCATATCTGCCTCTGTTTCTTTTACCTGTTTATCGCAGGTTCCCTG
>JBBRCM010000167.1:0-8820 GCA_038204855.1 Chitinophagales bacterium | reverse complement strand
GTTAAGCGGGCACTGATTGCTTCATTTTAGCTTTGTTTTGTTTGTTTATGCACACACCTTCCCTTACCCATTGCGCTAGGCAACAGGCACAGTTTGGTTTTCCCGTAAATACATTTTGGGTGGTCCACGTTTTCCAAATACCTCTATGGTAATGAGTGTTCCTGTTTTGCAACAGGGACATTTTCTCAGCAATGTTTTTGACGTTGCTTCTGGCCGGTTTATTTTTAATGTTTGTTGCAAACTTTGCAATTTGCCCCGCTTCCAGCTACTGCTTAATATGCCGTAATGCCGTATGCGTACAAAGCGCTTTGGCAAAATGTGTTGGGCAAACCGGCGGGTAAACTCCTGGTTGCTCAATATCAGTTGCTTTGTTTTGCCCGCATCCCTGTAATCTTTATAGGTAAATGTTGTTTGGCTATCGGTAACCACCTGCAACCGTTGGTTACTGATGGCTACTTTATGGCTATATCTTCCTAAATATTCTATTACCTGCTTAGGCCCGCCGAAGGGGCGTTTGGCGTACACTACCCAATCTTTTGTAAACAGGGTTTCTTCTCCGCTGTTGGCGTAATTGCTAAAACAGGAAACTGCGTACTATACTAACGCCGCTGTTGGGCGTCTCGCCAACAGCCGAAGCGTTAACCATTTTAGCCTTTGTAATGTGTGAGCATCCCAAAATCATCCACACCACATTCATAAAATTTAGCTGAAGAATAATAATAGTCTTACGGCAATTTACACAGCCCGGCTTTTATTTACAATAGAGCGGTACTTGATTTTTCAGGTGTATTTCATTAAACAACATTCACCAAAAAATAATTCTTTTTCCCTTTCTGTACAAGAATATATTTGCCGTGCAGCAATAAAGAATTGTCAACTTTCAACTCAATACCTTCTACTTTATTACGGTTAATACTTACGCCGCCACCCTGTACCATTTTTCTTGCTTCGCCTTTGCTGAGGAATATATTTGTTTCTGCTAAAAAAGAAACCACATCAATACCGGCATCAATTTTATCTTTTGCAAAATCAATTTTAACAATACCGTCCATTCCTTCCAGGTCCTCTGAAGTAAGGTTTTCAGCCGGTGCAGTTTGATTGGCAAATAATTTTTCTGTTGTTTCAATAGCCTTATTGTATTCTTCTTCGCCATGTACAAAAATGGTTACTTCTTCGGCCAGCATTTTTTGCAAAACTCTTTTTGATGCATCTTTTTGTTGTTCTGCAATTAAATTATTTACAGTTACTTCATCTAAAAAAGTAAAAATTTTAATCCAGTTTTCAGCATCACTGTCATTGGCATTTAGCCAAAACTGGTAAAACTGGTATGGCGTTGTTTTATTAGCATCCAGCCAAATGTTTCCTTTTTCTGTTTTTCCAAATTTACCACCATCAGCTTTTTTTATAAGCGGGCAGGTAAAAGCAAATGCTTCGCCGCCACATTTTCTTCTTATCAGTTCGGTGCCGGTTACAATATTGCCCCATTGATCGCTGCCGCCCATTTGCAGTTTGCAGTTTTTGTTTTGGTACAGCCAGTAAAAATCGTAACCCTGCACAAGCTGGTAGGTAAATTCTGTAAAGCTCATACCGGCTTCTCCCTGCAGCCTATTCTTCACGCTGTCCTTTGCCATCATATAATTAACGGTAATGTGCTTACCGGTATCTCTTATAAAATCCAGGAACGAAATTCCTTTAAACCAATCGAAATTGTTGGCCATTTCGGCCGCATTGGGTTTCGTTTTATCAAAGTCTAAAAATTTTTCAAGCTGCGCTTTTACGCCAGCCACATTAAAATCTAAAATATCTTCACTCAATAAATTTCTTTCTTCGCTTTTACCGCTTGGGTCGCCTACCATGCCGGTGGCGCCACCAACTAAGGCAATGGGTTTATGCCCTGCTTTTTGTAAATGCACCAGTAATATGATGGGTACCAGGCTTCCAATATGCAGGCTATCGGCTGTGGGGTCAAAACCAATATAGGCAGTAGTCATTTCTTTTTCTAATTGTTCCTTTGTTCCGGGCATTATGTCCTGAATCATTCCTCTCCATTCTAACTCTTCTATTAATGGTTGCATTTTCTTATGTTGATTAAAAAATTTCTTAAAATTATAATTTGGCAAAAATGCTCATAAATATTGAGAAAAACATAAGTTTATCACTTATTACCAACCAGTTTATGCAAAAATAAGGTGCAATCTTGTAAAACTTTTTTATCCATTCTTACGTTGATTATCGGGGCATCTTTTTTTGATAAACAATGTTTTTATGGGTGTTTTAAGGGCAAGGAAAGTCTGCATAAATAAAATAACGTATGCGTAATCTGAATTTGTATTATAAAGCTTAATTTTATAATAATATATGCACACAATTTACCAAGTATTTTTACGTTATTGTTTCATATACCTATAAAAAATCAATAACCAACTTAACGTTGTTATGAGCCTACACACAAAAATATACCTTACCCTGTTGTTAATATTACCGGCAGCGGCGTTTTCTCAGCTAAGAAAATACTCAAACGAATTTTTAAATATTGGTGCCGGTGCCCGTGGACTTGCCATGGGTGGTGCACAGGTTGCTTCTGCAAAAGATGCAACTGCAGGATATTGGAACCCCGCGGGCTTAACAGGCATAAAAGAACAAGCAAACGTTGGCCTGATGCACGCCGATTATTTTGGCGGCATTGCCAAATACGATTACTTATCAGCCGCCAAGCCCATACAAGATAACAGAAGGGCGCTCGGTATTTCAATTTTAAGATTTGCGGTTGACGATATCCCCAATACGTTGTTTTTAGTGGAACCTGATGGAAGGGTAAACTATAATAATATTCAAACCTTCTCTACCGCTGATTATGCTTTCCTGCTGTCGTTTGCACAAAAAATAAAAGAGACAGAAAAGAAACAGATAAGTTTTGGGTTAAATGCAAAAGTTATTTACCGTAAAGTAGGCAAGTTTGCATCTGCCTGGGGTTTTGGGCTGGATGCCGGCCTGCAGATGCATGGCGAAAGGTGGAATTTGGGAGTTGTGGCAAGAGACATTACCACTACGTTCAATGCATGGTCTTTTACATTTACCGAAAAGGAAAAAGAAATTTTATACCTCACAAAAAACGATATTCCTGTAAAATCAACTGAACTTACAGCACCACGCTTGATTATTGGCGGCGGATATAATTTTAATCTGGGCAAATCTTTAAACCTGATGCTGGAAGGAAACTTAGATGTAACCTTTGATGGCAAAAGAAATACCGTTTACAGCGGTAATACCATCAGCATTGATCCGCATATTGGTTTGGAAGCCTCTATAAAAGATGTATTCTTTATCCGGGCAGGCATCACCAATTTTCAAAGGGGTACCCAGGATGGAGATACCACCAATCAAAAGAAAGTTTGGATCTATCAACCCAGTGCAGGTGCGGGTTTCAAGATAAAGAATATCATGATTGATTACGCGTTTACAAATCTTGCCAATCAATCAAACCCATTATATACCCATATATTTTCATTGCGTTTTAATATTGCAGGTAAAAAAGAAGCTGAATAAAAATAATTTGCAACCAGTATGAAAAAAATTTTAGTAGCATCGCTGATCCTTTTGCTGGCTTTTAACAGCAATGCACAGTTAAACAACAGTTGGATTGATTACAGTAAAACTTATTACAAGTTTAAGCTGGCAAAAGATACCTTAACACGTATTTATCAGCCCGTGCTGGTCGCCGCTGGTCTGGGTTCGGTACCTGTAGAAAATTTTCAGCTATGGCGCAATGGTAAACAGGTGCGTATGTTTACATCTGTACCTTCCGGCATATTGGGTGGCGGAGATTTCCTGGAGTTTTGGGGCCAGATGAATGATGGAAAGCCAGACCTTCCGCTTTACCGTTCGGCTGATTACCAGTTGTGCGATAAGTTTAGTTTAGAAACCGATACTGCAACTTATTTCCTTACGGTTAATCCTGTTACGGCAAACAACCTTAGATACACGGCTACTGCCAACCCCACTGCAGGCAACAGCTTGCCGGGCGAACCGTATTTTATGCGGCGCATTGAGCAGCATTACCGTAACCAGATTAACAAAGGGTATGCTGCAGTTATTGGAGAGTATGTTTACTCATCTTCCTACGATATTGGCGAAGGATGGACAAGTGATAACATAGCCCCCTGCTGCTCGCTGGTAAAAGTGTTGGATAATATAAATAAGTATACTGCAGGGCCGCAAAATAATGTGATGTTTACTGTTACCGCAGCGGGTAATGCATTAAATCCAAGAGAATTGGTTTGCAATGTACAAGGTACCAATGTTATACAAAAGCCAATGCCATATTTTAATTATCTTAAAGATACAATCCGGAATTTACCGCTTTCAATTTTAAACAGTCCTTCTTTTATAGGTGTAAGTATCAATGGAAATTCTACACTTGCTAATGATCGTACCGTGGTAAGTTGTTTTTCTGTAACCTATCCTGCGACCTTCAATTTTAACAACGGAAAGAATTTTTATTTCGAACTTAAAAATACTGCTGTTGGCAATTACCTGGTAATTACAAATTTTAATACCAATAGCACTGCGCCCATCTTATACGATTACAACAGCGGTAAAAGGATTATTGGCGATATAAGCGTAGCAGGCCAGGTAAGATTTGTATTGGCACCTTCAGCAGATACCTTGCGCAAATTTAACCTGATGAATGGGGATGTTTCAAACTTTGCCAGGGTAACTTCACTATCACCTAAAACCTTTATTAATTACGCCAATGCAGCCAACCGAGGCGATTATTTAATAATCAGTAATCCGGTTTTATATAATAATGGCTCCGGAACAAATAATGTAGATCTGTATCGCCAATACAGAAGCTCGGCTGTTGGCGGTGGTTTTAATGCTAAAGTGTATAATATTGATGAGTTAAACGACCAGTTTGGTTTTGGCATTAAAAAGCACCCTGCAGCCATTCGTGATTTTATACAATACGCCAGCCAGACTTTTACCCCGGCTCCTAAATATGTGCTGCTTATTGGCAGGGGTATTACTTACCTTGATTACACCTTAAACCAGGCTGACCCTGTTGCTGAACAGCTTGATCTTGTGCAAACCTTTGGCTGGCCGGCTTCGGATATTTTACTGGCTTGTCCTGCGACAACAAACGTTCCTACCATACCAATTGGCCGTTTGGGTGCAGTTAATGGCAATGAAGTAGGCGTATATCTTGATAAGGTAAAAGAATATGAACTTGTTCAACGCACGCCAAGCCAATATATAGGCGATAAAGCCTGGATGAAAAATGTGATACACACCGTTGGGGGGTCTGATAGTACGGAAAACGGCCAACTTGGAGGATATTTGAATACCTATAAAGGCATCATTGAGGATACGTTATTTGGAGCGCATGTAGAAACCTTTGTTAAAACATCCGTTTCGGCTGTGGAGCAGCAACAGAGTCAACGCATTGCCCAGTTGCTGCAGGATGGCGTTAGCTATGTAAAATATTTTGGTCACTCTTCAGCTAATGAACTGGCTATTAATTTAAACTATCCCGAAAATTATCAGAATGCGGGCAAGTACCCTTTTTTTGATGTAAGCGGTTGCACGGTGGGTAATTTTTTCACCTTTAGTCCGAGTCGCCTGGTAAACTATTCGGGTATGTCGTTATCCGAAAAATATATTTTTCTTGATCATAAAGGCAGTATCGGTTTCCTGGGCAGCACGCATTGGGGAGTACCGCCATTCCTGAATTATTACAACGAGAGTTTTTACAATAAAATTTCCAGAACCATGTATGGAAATTCCATTGGAAACCAGATGAAAGCAGTAAATCAGGAACTGGGCAGCAATCCGGCTTCACTGGATTATTACACCCGCATTCACCTGGAGGAGATAACCCTGCATGGTGATCCTGCTATAAGATTAAATTCTTCTGCCAAACCGGATTATGTTATCGAGGATCAACTCGTGAAATTTATACCCAATATTATTTCGGTGGCAAGCAACTTTTTTAACATCGATATTAAGATGATGAACATTGGAAGGAGCATCAAAGACTCCATGTGGGTAAATGTAAAACAAAAACTGCCTAATGATTCTATCAGGGTGCTGTATAATAAGTACGTTCCGGCAACCATGTTTACAGATTCTTTGTATCTCACGGTCCCCATCAACCCCCTTACTGATAAAGGCCTTAATAAACTGATAGTTACCCTGGATGTAACTAACCGTATTGACGAAATTTTTGAAACCAATAATACTTTAACCAAAGATTTTTACATTTTCGAGGATGAGTTGCGCCCCATTTCACCGTACAATTATTCAATCATCAACAAACAAAATATCAGTTTTTATGCCAGCACTGCAAACCCATTAAACAGTCAGCGGCAGTATGTTATGGAGGTTGATACTACCGAATTGTTCAATTCTTCATTTAAGAAAGCGTACAATGTGAGTGGCATAGGTGGCGTAATTGAATTTAAACCAACTAACATAATATTTACTGATAGTACCGTTTATTATTGGAGAACATCAACGGTACCCGTTTCGGGCAATACTATTATATGGAATACGTTTTCGTTTGTGTATTTGCCTAACAGCACCGACGGATTTAACCAATCACATTACTACCAGTTCAGAAATAATACCTATAATAAAATTACGTTGGGAGCTGACCGTGTTTTAAGATATGACAAGCGTAACAGGGAGTTTGATGTTCGTACTGCAATTTATCCAAACGCCAATCAAACACACGATTACTCATTGCGAAATGATGGTTTGATTGAACAGGCCGGATTTTATGGACCGGGCTTGACGCCCAATTCGGAGATATTGCGTTTTTATATTGTTGATACAGTAACCAATAAGTCATGGATTAATGTTGATAATGGCGTATCGGGTTTATATGGCAGTTTAAGGCCAATACCCATCAATAGTACAGTAATCCCCGGATTTTTTCATTTTAAAGTAAGCACATTGGCAGAGCGGCAAATTGTAATTAATTTCCTTGATAATGTTGTACCCGTTGGTCACTATGTGGTAATGACAAACGCCCCGGCAAACCCTACAAACAGTTTCCCAACTGCCTGGCAGGCAGATGATCCGGTAAACTCCTTATACCACAAGCTTAAAAACAACGGGTTTACAAAAATAGATTCCTTGTACAGATTTATACCCTTTGTTTTTGTTTATAAAAAAGGCACTCCCGGTGCAGCGCTTGAAAAAGTAGCAGCTAACCCAAGTGATATAATTAACGAGAGTTTTCATACCATCGATAATTATCTAAGCGGAGATGTTACATCGGATAAGTTTGGCCCTGCACTGCAGTGGAGTGGGCTCCATTGGAGAGGTACAGCACTTGAGAACCCCACCAGAGATTCTGTGGCCGTGCAGGTTTTAGGAGTAGATGTGAATGGAGTTTCAACATTGCTGGCAACCGTAAGACCCGCTGTTGATACAAGCCTGAGCTGGATCAATGCTCAGGTTTATCCTTACATTAAATTAAAAATGCTGAACACAGATTCTTTAAATGCAACGCCTAACCAGTTAAGGTATTGGAGGGTAAATGGTACTTATATTCCGGAGGGAGCCGTTGCACCTAATTTACTTTTTGTAATGAAGGATACTGCTAACCAGGGAGAAATTGTAGATTTTAAACTGGCATTTAAAAATATCAGTCAAACCAGTTTTGCCGACAGCTTAAAAATAAATTTCATTTTAACGGATAGAAGTAATGTACCTCATACTATTATATTGCCGAAAAGTAAAGTGCTGATTTCGGAAGATACCATGATCATCAGTTATAAAATTGATACCAGAAATTACCCCGGTATGAATACTGTGTTTGTGGAAGTGAACCCTGCCAATGCACAACCGGAGCAGTATCATTTCAATAACATACTGTATAAAAACCTTTTTGTAAAAGCGGATGACTACAACCCGTTGCTTGATGTAACTTTTGATGGTGTTCATATTCTTAACAAAGATATCGTGTCGGCCAAACCGCACATTCTGGTTAACCTTAAAGATGAAAGCCGTTTTCTTGCCCTAAGAGATACAGCTTATATAAAAGTACAGGTGCGTTTCCCTGACGGCTCTTTGCACAATTATAATTTTGGTGACAGTATGCGTTTTACACCCGCTAATCTGTCATCAGGCAGCAATACAGCAACCATTGATTTTTTACCGTTCTTCCCTGAGGAAGGAGAATATGAACTAATTGTTTCCGGCAGAGATGTGGTGGGAAATACTGCTGGTGCCATTGATTACCATATTACATTCAGTGTGATAACAAAAGCAATGATATCAAATCTGCTTAACTACCCCAATCCGTTTACAACATCTACGGCTTTTGTATTTACTATTACTGGCAGCGAGGTACCGCAAAATATTCGCATCCAGATTTTAACCATTACAGGTAAAATTGTTAGAGAAATTACCAAAGACGAACTTGGGCCGATACATGTTGGCAGAAATATTACCGAGTTTAAATGGGATGGTTCGGATATATACGGCGATAAACTTGCCAATGGAGTTTACCTATACCGGGTACTTACAAACCTGAATGGTAAATCGCTTGATAAGTATAAGGCAGAAGGCGATAACACTGATAAGTTCTTTACGAAAGGGTATGGTAAAATGGTGTTGATAAGATAAAATAATATTAATAGTAATGAAGGCTGCCGGTAATTGGCAGCCTTTTTCCTGTCTTCCGAACTGGGACACCCACTTTTTACGGATAGAATAATTTGTGTAGATTTTGTTGTTCTTTATTGAGTAATAATACTTTTTCAAATAGTTGTTTAGAAGCTGGTTTTATTGCCTTAATTGTATAAATCGTTT
>JBBRCM010000166.1:0-8824 GCA_038204855.1 Chitinophagales bacterium | reverse complement strand
AAAATAAAACCTATGGTTCAAACATCTGAAGACATCCGTTTGCTGAACGAAAAAATTACCAGTGCATCCGGCTTTGTTACCCGTATTAATGATGAATTAAGTAAAGTAATTGTTGGCCAGCAATCAATGATTGAAAGGCTGTTGATTGGCCTGTTAAGTAATGGCCACGTGCTGCTGGAAGGTGTGCCAGGACTTGCAAAAACGCTGGCTATTAAATCGCTGGCGCAGGCGGTACATGCCGATTTCAGCCGCATACAGTTTACACCCGACCTGTTGCCTGCTGATGTTGTTGGTACCATGATATATAACCAATCGAAAAATGAATTCATGGTTCGCAAAGGTCCCATATTTTCTAATTTTATTTTGGCTGATGAGATAAACAGGGCACCCGCAAAAGTGCAGAGTGCGTTGCTGGAAGCGATGCAGGAAAGACAGGTAACGATTGGTGATACAACTTATAAACTTCCGGAACCTTTTTTGGTTTTGGCAACACAAAACCCCATTGAGCAGGAAGGAACTTATCCTTTACCCGAAGCTCAGGTGGATCGTTTCATGATGAAGGTGGTGGTAGATTATCCGAGTAAGTCAGAAGAGCAATTGATCATTCGACAGAATACGTTGGGCTTAAGTTTTCCGCCAATAAACCCGGTTGCATCTACCAGCGAAATTTTAACTGCTAAAGAATTAGTGAGGCAGGTTTACCTGGATGAAAAAGTAGAGAATTATATTCTCGATATTGTTTTTGCAACACGCTACCCCGATAAATATAACCTGCCAAAATTGAAAGCATTAATTGGTTTTGGAGGATCGCCAAGAGCCAGTATAAATTTAGCATTGGCTGCAAAAGCTTACGCTTTTTTAAATAACAGGGCTTTTGTTATTCCGGAAGATGTAAGAAGTATTAGTAAAGATGTTTTGCGACACAGAATTGGATTGACTTATGAGGCAGAAGCCGAAAGTGTAAACGTAGAACAAATCATAAATGAAATTCTTAGAAGCGTTAATGTGCCATGATCTTAACTACAGAAGAAATATTACGCAAAGTACGGGAGCTTGAAATTAAGAGCAAGAAGATCACCACGCATTTATTTACGGGTGAGTATCATTCTGCTTTTAAAGGAAAGGGTATGAGCTTTAGAGAAGTGAGGGAATATTATGCAGGAGATGATGTGCGTTTTATTGACTGGAATGTAAGTGCCAGATTGAGTCATCCGTATACCAAGGTTTTTGAAGAAGAACGTGAACTTACCGTGATGCTGCTGATTGATACCAGTGCCAGTAATTTATTTGGTACCGTTGCCCGGCAGAAGAAAGACCTGATCGTTGAAATGGGTGCTGTACTTACTTTTAGCGCCATTAACAACAATGATAAAGTGGGTGTTATTTTCTTTAGCGATAAGATAGAAAAATATATTGCCCCTAAAAAAGGAAGGCAGCATGCTTTATACATTGTGCGTGAACTTTTGACTGTTGAAGCAAAAAAGCAAGGCACTAACCTGGACGATGCTATTAAGTTTTTCAGTCGATCGGTAAAGCAACGCAGTATAGCTTTTGTGCTGAGCGATTTTTTAGCAACTGGTTATGATGATGATCTTAAAGTGATTGGCAACAAGCATGATGTAATAGGCATAAGGGTATATGATAAGATGGATATGCAACTGCCCGATGCAGGCCTGCTACAGGTGCAGGATGCAGAAACAAATAAAAATTTGTGGATAGACAGCAGCGATGAAATGGTTCGCTATAATTATCAGCAACATTTTATGGAACAGAGTGAACTGAGTAAAAATTATTTCAGAAAAGCGGGGGCAGAGCTATTACATGTGCGTACAGATGATGATTACGTAAAAATTTTGCAACAATTTTTTATTAAGAGAATGTGATTTTGTAAATTAAAATGACGAAAGGAAAAATAGAGCATAATATACTTGCCGGTGGATTAACAGTCTGTTTTACTTTTTGTATGCAGTTTATTTTTTGCCAAAGGCTGCAAACTATTACCGATAAAAAAGATATTTTAATTGGCGAACAGATAAAGCTTACTATAAAAACGCCTTTGCCAGTTAATGCGAACAGCTTAACCAAATGGCTTGTTATTCCTGATTCTATTCCTCATTTTGAAATTGTAGAAACAGGCAAACCAGATACAACTAATTTTAAGGACGATTCAAAAGCCATCGAACAAACAATCATATTCACCAGTTTTGATTCCGGTAGGTGGGTTTTTCCTGCATTGCCTGTCGAGTTTTCCGGGGCAGGTGGAAACGGTATCCAGATTGTAAACAGCGATTCTTTTTTGGTAAATGTTTCTTACTCGCCTGCCGATAGCACCAACGAACTGCGGGATATAAAACCTATTATAAAAGTTTCCGTCTTTGATTTTTTCTGGGTTTATATTGCCGGTGGAGTTTTGATTTTACTGCTGATTATTTTTCTGTTGTACAGGTATTTAAAAAAGAAAAAACAAAATGCACCTGCAATGCCTGTTTCTAATCTTTCGCCTTTTGATGAAGCAATGACAGGGCTGAAGAACCTGGCCGGGCTTAACCTGCAGGATGCTGCTGAAATAAAACAGTACCATATAAAACTGGCAGCCATATTTAAAAATTACATTGGCCGCAAACAGGGTAAAAACCTCTTCAACAAAACAGCAGGCGATCTTTTAATAAATATGAAGGAAGTTAATTTACCAACCGAAAATATTTCAGAGCTTACTATGGCTCTGCGTTGTACAGATGCAGTAAAATTTGCCAAGTATCTTCCTTTACCAGATCAAAGTGAAGACGCATTGCAGAAAATAAAAGAGACAATTACTATAACCGAACACAAAACACAAAACTCATAACACAAAACCAATTTTGTTCTACGACTATTTTCAAAATATAACTTTTGGCCAACCATGGGTTTTGCTTTTACTGATTGTAATACCGGTCTTAGTATGGTGGTATGTAACTAAAAACAACAAGCGACAGGGTTCCATCATCATATCCGATGTTTCGGCAAAAGGGTTAGGTTCCTGGAAAACAAGTTTCAGGCATTTGCCTTTTGTGTTGCGATTGCTGTCGATCATTTTAATAATAGCTGCTATTGCCCGCCCACAAACTATGTATGAAGAACAGAATGCCGAAGGTGAAGGCGTGGACATTGTTTTGTGTATTGATGTAAGCGGTAGCATGACGGCCCAGGACCTTACACCAAACCGGCTGGAAGCGGCAAAAAATGTTGCCATCGATTTTGTAAATAAACGACTTACCGACCGCATTGCAATTGTAATTTTTTCGGGAGAGAGTTTTACCCAATGCCCTTTAACAACCGATCATGATGTTTTGATATCGGCTATTGAAAACATACATAATGGTTTGCTTGAAGATGGCACTGCTATCGGTTCTGGTCTTGGCACCAGCGTTGACCGCCTGCGTACGAGCAAATCAAAAAGCAAGGTGGTTATTTTATTAACCGATGGAGAAAATAATGGCGGACTTATTGACCCCCAAACAGCCAAGGAAATTGCAAAAGCCTTCCAGGTGAAAGTATATACTATTGGTGTGGGTACCGATGGCTACGCACCACAACCGGTAAATACACCCATGGGTATTGTGATGCAACAAGGCAAGGTTTCTATTGATGAAAAACTGCTTAAACAGATTGCCAATGAAACTGGTGGAAAATACTTTCGTGCAAAAGACAATGCCGGCCTTGCCGGTATTTACGATGAAATAAACAGCCTGGAAAAATCGAAGGTTGAAATATCAACAAGAACACGGTACACAGAAAAATTCTTTCCTTTTGTAATAGCTGCTCTTGCGTTGTTGTTTTTAGAGATACTGCTGAAGTTTACAGTGTTCAGGAAGTTTCCCTAGTTGTCAGGCCACGACAAAAGGATTTAGAGCCTAAAATTACTTGCTACTCAAAAGAGTTTAAATCCATGAAGGCTGTACAGTGGCCAGACAACTAACCAAGGCGTAAATAAGCAATTTTTATGACACACTTATAAAAACACTCTAAAATTCTCCCGGTTTACTATTTCCGTTTCGGCATTATATGTTTCGTTAAACAGTTTAGATATTTATTTTTTCATTCTACTTTTATTTCATAGCCGTTATTTTCCTTCTGTTTATTCTATTATGGTTTTATATTCACCAAAAACACTACTATTTGGTGAATACAATCACCAAATATTTTATTTTTCTACATTCAGAAAGTGTTTACTTAATTCCACTCAGACATTAAATTCATGAAACTATTCCATTTTAATTCGTGAAATTTGCCCCCAATGAACGCAACCGTATATAAAAGCACCGGCAACTGGTACCAAGTAAAAGATGATGAAGGCAACGGCTTTAATGCACGTTTGTTGGGTAAGTTTAAAATGGACGGGCTTACCAGCACCAATCCCATTGCTGTTGGCGATCATGTAAATATAGAAATGGAGAATGAACTGGAAGGCTCGGTTACCATTACAGAAATTGGCAAGCGTAAAAATTATATTACCCGTACCTCGCCGGCCAATAAGCACCAGCATCATATCATTGCTTCTAATTTGGATCAGTCGCTGTTGTTTGCAACACTTAAAGATCCAAAAACATCACAGGGTTTTATTGACCGGTTTTTAATTACTTCCGAAGCATATCATATTCCCTCCATCATTGTTTTTAATAAAAGTGATCTCTATCGTAAAAAGGAAGAGGATAAATTTGCAGAAGTGAAAGATATTTATGAAGCCATTGGCTACCAGGTTTTAAGCATGAGTATTGAAAAAGGAGATGGGGTAGAAGCGGTAAAATTGTTACTGAAAGATAAAGTGACTTTACTGAGCGGGCATTCAGGCGTGGGTAAATCTACTTTTATAAATGCAGTTTTTCCAGAACTGAAATTAAAGACGCAGGATGTGAGTGACTGGAGTGGTAAGGGATTACATACCACCACGTTTGCTGAAATGTTTGATTTGCCAGAAGGAGGAAAAATAATTGACACACCCGGTATCAGGGAACTTGGGCTGGTTGATATTTCAAAAGAAGAGCTCTCTCACTATTTCCCAGAAATGCGTGCCTTGATAAACGACTGCAGATTTAACAACTGCATGCACTTAAATGAACCTGGCTGTGCCGTTAAATCTGCTGTGGAAGACGGCGGCATACACATGGACAGGTACATCAGTTATTGTAATATACTAGACAGTATTAATGAAAAAACCTACTAAATAATTTTAGATTTGTGATTGCCGATTTTAGATTGTTGTTTGCAAAACGCAAAAAGCTAAAACCCAGTTGGAATTAGCACATTAGCAAATCAGCACATTAGCAAATTGCCTCAATAAATCCGGTGCTCCAGAAAATGCGCCACTTCCATTACCACATTATTACCCGTAGTAACATTTTTTTTCTGCTGCGGATAAATACTTACACCGTTAAACATATTGTAGTGCAGGGTTAAAAACTGCCCACGGTACTGAAAATCCCAGTCAAGGGTTTCTGAATCATCAATCTGGTTAAGGAATTTAACTTTCAGGTCTTTTGAAAGTGTGTTTGCAATTGCGTAGAATTTTGAAATGCCGCAGTTGTCGTCAATCACGGCTTCGGAGCAACCGTTGTTGGTTTTTAACTCGTAACACATAGGTACTGGTTTTAGGTTGAATATTGGAATAATATACTAAAATCTCATGCATGAACTAACCCCTTATCTGCCACCTCTCCACTTAGCTTTCTGTGATTTTTTCATGGCTTTTTCATCGCTCAATAATTTTTCTGCACCCACATTTCTGCCATCGGTTGGGCAGCCAACTTTTTCTTTTCTATGAAAAATCCTGCTGATAAAACACCCGCTCAATAAAAAAGATGCCATTACAAAAACAAGTAGTATTTTTTTCATTCATTAAAGATAATATTTTTTATCCGCTTCAAAAAAAGATGAGCTAGGTTGATTTAGTTGAATGGAGCGTCGCCACTGAAGTCCAATCAGGGCCCAACTGCCTGCCCCCAAAAAATCAAAACAACATCTCCGCAAGTCCCCCCTCATCCTGAGCTTGTCGAAGGGCAGGGGGCTAGGGGGTTTGAGGCTTAAACCACCCGCTATACATCACATAATTATCTGCAATCCTGTTTATCTCCCCGCTAATCATCTCCTGGCTTATATCTTTTACTTTTTTGGCCGGCACACCGGCATAAATACTTCCTGGTTCTACCTGCGTGTTTTCCAGTACTACCGCACCTGCGGCTATAATACTATTGCTGCCAACCACTACATTATCCATCACAATAGCGCCCATACCTATCAGTACGTTATCCTCTATAACGCATCCATGTACAATTGCATTGTGTCCGATGCTCACATTATTTCCAATAATAGTGGCGGCTTTCAGGTAAGTACAATGGATAACGGCCCCGTCCTGCACGTTTACCTTGTTGCCTAAGCGTATAATATTTACATCGCCCCGCAAAACGGCGTTAAACCAAATGCTGCAATTATTACCCATTATTACATCGCCAACAATGGTAGCGTTGGGGGCAATATAGCAGTCGTTGCCAAATTGTGGCATCACATCTTTAACCGGAAGAATTACAGGCATAGGTTTTTTTTTTGAGCCCGGCTTTTGAATTACTATGTAGCTTCATTGGCGTCGCACTCTTCAACAGTAAATCTATAATCAACTATCTAACAGCAGCAGATCATTTTATCAGTTGCAATGTAGCCAAAGATTTATAAATCAGTTTTATAAACCTGGTAAACTAATTCCAACCACATCAGCAGCAAAAATTTTTTAACCTTTTTGTATCTGCCCCAGCATACCCACTGTATTTTAAAATGATTTTGTACATTTAGTAAATTAATGAATGGATGCTTAAAAACGAATATACCGATATCATCCCCTTATTAAAAAATCTGTGCATTGCATTAGAACCCTTTGCCGGCAGTAGGCATATTGCATTAAAATTTTCCACTGAAGAAGAAAAAATACAGTTTCATTTCGAGTCAAATGAATTGCTGACTGGTTTTTCTAAATTGATCAGTTCCATAATTGAATATATGCCGGATAACAATAGTCTTCATGTAAAAGCCGATGTAGTAGAAAAGGAAGCTTCAAAATATGTATCAATAAAAATACACAATACAGGAATTAATCTTAAAATGGTATCAGCACTTACAAACAATAGCAACCTGCCTGTTACTTTATATTCCTCATCTCCCCACGAAACTACTTTTGAAATATGTTACACCTTGTCTCCAGTTAATCCAGAGAATGTTAAACATGAACCTGTAAATGGTGCCTTGTGGAATTACATAAGTGTGGTCAATGGTATCAAATCACATTTTGCCAAGTTGAATAATCCTGTTGCCCGGCTTGCTGAAACAAAGCCAAAGGAAGCAGCCTTTCTTACCAACATTAATAACTGCATTTTAAAAAACCTGGACAATGAACAATTTGACGCCAATGCCCTGAGTACTGCTATGGCCATGAGCCGGGCACAGTTGTTACGAAGGCTGAAATCATTAACAGGTAATTCTCCGGGTTATTATATTAGAACCATGCGGCTCGAAAAAGCCAAGGAGTTACTGGAAACAGGGGATGTATCTATTAGTGAAGCGGCTTTTCAAACCGGGTTTAACTCGCCCAGCAATTTTACAAAAGTTTTTGGTGAAAAATATGGAATTAATCCTTCACAGTTTTTGCGTACAAAACGGAATGCAACAAATGAATAAGCATTTGCAACAAATGCGATAGTGAAGGGGCTGCGGATGGATATACCTTTATAAAAAATTATTTTATGGAACAGCAAAACAAAAACAAAGAGTTCGTTATTAACTACATTACTGCCATCTCTAATGGCGGTGATAAAACCCGGGAGAACCTGAAAAAGTATATGACCGATGAAGCACTGATCAGTCATATTGAATTTTTTGAGGCAGCCTTTCCGAAGTATGAAGTATATATTGATGAAATGACAGCCGAAGGAAACCGTGTTATTGTACAGGCCCGTATCAAAGGAACCCACTTGGGCGACATGGGTGGAATCCCACCCACTTTTAAGCAGGTAGATTTTCCGTTTGTAATCAGGTATGAAATTGAAAATAACATGATCGTTAGTCATTGGATGCTGGCCGATCAAATGGCTTTGATGGAACAATTGGGTGTGGTACCGGCTGCAGCAGCCGCTCATTAATTGATAGACAAAGCTGACAATACAAGATTATTTTCTAGACACTTTAAAAAAAATATTTTAAGGAACGGCAGAAAACAATCGTGTTTGGCAAAACCGAAAATAAAGTGCCTGGCAGGCATTTTTGAAACTGCCTTAGCAAGACATACGCCGAAAGTGAAACCATAGGCATTATCATTTTTATCATTCAAATTTTACATTATGAAAAAATTATTTCTTCTCATTCTTGGTTCATTACTTATAAGTGTACAAACTTTTTCGCAGGCAGCGGACCAGGAAGCCATCAAAAAAGCCTGCCTTGCCGAAACTCAGGCTTTTTATAACCGTGATTATAATTCCTGGGCATCTTATCATGTGCAAAGTGCCGATGACCAATTGAGTTGGAACAAACCCGATAGTTCGTTTGGATTTACATCTGGCTGGAACGAAATAAGTAAGGGAATGAGAGACTGGTTTAAAACTGCTGAAAAAGATAATTCAAAAATTGCAAACGATAATTATACGATGGTGATACGTGGAAACATGGCTTTTGCTGCCTATACTGCTAACGCTGTAAATATAAATGGCACAATCATGCGCTCGAGAGAGAACCGCACACTTCTTAAAATTAATGATCAATGGAAAATCCTGGCGGTGGAGGCTTATTTGGAGTCCCCCCGAAAAAAATA
>JBBRCM010000165.1:0-8939 GCA_038204855.1 Chitinophagales bacterium | reverse complement strand
AAAGGCTTATTCGAATCGGGACTAATGATTAAGAATATATACCGCCGCAGCCTGTTTTCCTTTGCCTATATTGGTATTGGAGGCGGCGTTTTTTATCGCTACGGCTATTATACTTTACCAATAGCTGCCGATAACTGGGCATTTAAATGGGGTTTCAATATTTCTTTTTAAAATACCCAATGATGGGTATTGCTTTTAAATGAGACGTAGCTTAATTTTAGCAAAAATTATTTTATGCCAAACTTGAATAAAAGAGTTGCTATAGTTTGCGTTTCATTGATGGCCTCCTATGTTTCATTTTCCCAAACAACATCAAAAGAATGGTTTGATAAAGCAGAAAAGCTTTACGATGACCAAAAATATAAGGAAGCAGCAGTGGCTTATGATAAGGCTTCAGAGATTGACCCCAAAAATGAAAAAGCATTTTATTTGGCTGGCTGGTGCTACAACGACCTAGATAAATTTATCAATGCTATTGACAGGTTGAAAAAAGCTGTAGCACTTAAAAAAGACCATGCCGAGGCCTGGCAGGAACTCGGCTATGCCTATAAAAAAACTGCAAAAAACGAAGATGCGCTCACCTGCCTTAAAAAAGCCGTTGAAATAAAACCTGATTATGCTTTGGCATATAAGCAATTGGGGGATGTTTACCAGAATCTGGAGCGAAATGCGGAAGCCATGACAGCTTATAAAAAATGTTATGACCAAAATAATAAGAATGATGATGCGTGCTATAACATAGGGTATATCTATAACGGGCTTGAAGAATATACCAATGCATTGGAATGGTTAAACAAGGCCAATGAAATAAAAAAAAGCGTTGATGTTTACAATGAGATCGGTTTTGCAAATTACAAACTCAAAAAAAATGGAGAAGCTGTAAGAGCCTATCAGGGAGCATTGGAATTGAATGCAGAAAGTGGTACAGCCTACAAAGGGCTGGGAGATGTTTACCGGCTTAATTTCAGTCCGGCAAAAGTTGATGATGCAATAACCAATTATTTAAAAGCTGTTGAATACAACCCTAAAAGTTCAGGATCAAACTATGGTTTAGGTTGGTGCTACAACGAAAAAGACAAGTACGGGGAAGCAATACCCCTGCTTATTAAATCAATTGAAATGGACAGAACTTATGCTGCCGGCTATACGGAATTAGGATACGCACAATACATGACAGGTAAATATAAGGAAGGGCTAAATACTTTAAAGGCAGGACTTGCACACGATAATAAAAGTACTTTGTGCAGGTACTATAGCGGACTTATTTATGTAAAACTGGGCGATAAGACCAATGCCTATACTATGTTTAACGAGTTAAAACCACTTGATGCTAAACTGGCCGATAAGCTTTTAGTAAAGATAAATGCAATGTAACCTGGAATTTTTTTTAAATTTTTACATGAACAAGCATAAACTTAGGGTTTTAGTGATACTGTTTTTCCTTAGCAGCCCACTGCTGGCGCAAAAACATTCGATAGAAAAATCGAATGCATATAAGATTACCGGGTATATAAAACCGCTGAGCGATTCAACAGTAGTGGTGCAGGTAATTAAGCCAGATGCATTTCCGGTAGCAATCGCCGATAAGCAATTAGGTGTACTTTATCATGCTTATAAGATTGGCACAACGCTGGATACCGCCATGATAGGCTGGGGAAGGTGTAACCTTATTAAAGGAGAATATTATTATTTTGGTATCAGATTAAAAAAAGATCAGCAACCAACAGAAGGGGATATAATTTATTTACGATCGAAGGTTCCTTATGTATATGATGGATTGTTGTTGAATTTAGTGAATCATGCTGTACAATTTATCAATGTATTTGGCAAAAATTTCATGAACAGCGATGCTGTTTTTACCAATACCAAAAAAGATGAACAGAACATCCTGGATTCTATGGTAAGCGGTATACAATACACCGGCTTTGCCATGCTGCAGCAAATACCTGAGCAAGATCAGGATATTAAAACCGGAATTTATACCGGCAAAAAACTATTTGCTGCTATGCAGGCTGTCAAGCGCAGCGAGCTGGAATTGTTCTTAAAATATATACAGGCCCGCCCTAAGAATTACGCCGGTAATACCTGGAAACTGTCGGAAGTATACGCCACTTGGATGGCGGGAGGAACACCGACTGTAATTGAAAACTAGTATTCCCGCCAAATTACTTCTTCGGCCTGTTTCTTTCTTGCCATTTATTGCCTTATTCGTGTCTCCGGTGTCCAACCTCTTTTCCAAACATTTCAAAAATATAGTCGTCCTGCAATCCAAATTCAATTGTACACCGTATATAAGCCATATTTAACTAAAAAAATAACTTTTTATGAAAAAAAATCTATTTTCACTGTTGGTAGCTGGTGCTTTAACAACAGTATCATTTGTAGCCTGCAACGGCACAAAAACTGACGAGACTACAAAAACTGATACCACCTCTATGGTAAAGGAAGAACCCATGAAGCCGATGGAAGAGAAAGGTGTTATGGTAGGCGGTGCAAACATGGTGCCTTCAAAAGACATCGTTGACAATGCAGCAGGTTCTGCTGACCACACAACTTTAGTTGCTGCTGTAAAGGCTGCCGGCCTGGTTGAAACGTTAAAAGGAGTTGGTCCGTTTACCGTATTTGCTCCAACAAACGCTGCTTTTGCTGCATTACCAGCCGGTACGGTTGATAATTTATTAAAAGCAGAGAATAAAGCAACGCTCGCAAAAATCCTTACTTATCATGTAGTGGCTGGTGCTTTTAAATCTACCGATTTAAAAGACGGACAAAAATTGAAAACTGTACAGGGTGAAGAACTCACCATTAGCTACAAGGATAACAAATGGATGGTTCATGATGCAAAAGGCGGCATGGCTAACATTACTATTGCAGATGTAATTTCAAGCAACGGAGTTACCTATGTAATTGATGCAGTATTAATGCCAAAGAAATAATATACACAAATTTTATATCGTCAATTTTGGAAGAAAGAGTAACCTTAGTGGTTGCTCTTTCTATTTTACAACAGGTGATTTTCGTAAATAATCCGGCTCAAACCATTTTAAATAGGTTATTTTTGATTACATATCTGTTCCCAAACGTTTAATTAAAAAGTAAATTCAGCAGCTGAAAGAAAAAAATGTTTAGTGTTAGTCAATATATTGAAACCGGAATTTTAGAACTGTATGTATTGGGCATTGCCATGGATGAAGAACGCGATGAGGTGGAAAGGCTTGCTTTGGAACATGGTGAAATACAGGAAGAAATTGTAAAAATAAAAGCCTCTGTAGAAGATTATGCAGATGGGCATAAACTGCAACCTAACCCGGTGATAAAGCCGTTTTTAATGGCCACTATTGATTATACCGAAAGATTAAAAAACGGAGAAACTCCCTCGATGCCTCCCTTACTTTCAGCAAATTCAGCGATAACAGATTATAGCCAATGGCTTAACAGGCCTGATATGGTTTCTTTAAATACAGAAGATGTATTTGCAAAAATTATTGGCTACACACCTGAAGCTATTACTGCTATTGTATGGCTCAAAGATTACGCTCCACATGAAGTGCATGATGATGAGTATGAAAGATTTTTGATAGTAGAAGGCACCTGTGATATTCTTGTTGAAGATGAGATACATCAATTCGTTCCCGGAGATTACTTTGCCATTCCGCTGCATAAAAAACACATGGTAAAGGTAACTTCATCTATAGCCTGCAAAGTCATCCTGCAAAGGGTTGCAGCCTAATGCTGACCGGGTAAATTATATGTAGTTTTAAATCCCCTAATTACAACATCGGGTTACCTTTTATTAAAAACTGTATTAACGGTAGCGGCGGGGATTCCCTGTAGGCTTTTTCACTAACGATTTATTTTGCTGTTTGACCCGGTAATCATCTTACCGGAACAACTGTTTTATAACCAAACAAAAATTAAAATGATTCAGAAAACGTATTTCAAAACAAAAGATTACTGTAAAGTTAAATTCAGCTTTGCTCCTGAAAATGCTGAAACTGTGGAAGTTGTAGGGCTTAACAGCGATTGGGAAAATGGCATCATTCTTAAAAAGAAGAAAGATGGTACTTTTTCTACCGAGATATCTTTACCCAAAGATTCTCAACACCAATTTAAATATTTAGTTAACAAAACTGAATGGGTTAATGATACTGAGGCAGATGAGGAACTTGTGAATGAATACGGCGGTACCAACAGTGTAATTAAACTGTAATATCGTTTTTAAACTAGAATAATTATTACGGGGTGTAAACAACCACTCCGTAATTTTTTGTGCATTTTTGAATGCAAAACTTCTGGATTACCCTGTTTGTATGGGCCTTGCCTGGGCAGCTGTTTTTGTTGCATCTTCATTTAGAACAGGCAGTTTTTTAAACACCCGTCATTAAAATTGTATGTACGGAAAATGAATACGGCAAATTCAATCTACATTTAACCTGCAACTTAACATTCATTAAAAATGCTGTTATGAAAAAGAGATTTTCCCTCCATACAATTTTTGCCGTTTTGTTACTTGTATTTATGACACCGGCAAATGCACAAATGCTGCGGATGCCTGATGGCAATGTAAATTACAAATGTAAAACAGGCAGGTTGCTGGGTGCAACCAATATTGATATTACCTGGAACGCCCCGGGTGTTAAAGGCCGTGAAGGGAAAATCTGGGGTACCGACATTGCATGGTACGATTTTAAAGTGCTCGGTTTTGGTTCCAGTGCTGCTTCGCCCTGGAGGGCCGGCGCAGACGAGTGTACCAATATTTCTTTTTCAACCGATGTGATGGTTAATGGTAAACCGCTTGCTGCAGGTAAGTATGCATTTTTTATGGCACTGTTTCCTGATTCCTGTACACTCATTTTTAATAAGAACACAACAGAATGGGGCAGCTATTTTTACAATAGCCAGCTTGATGTAATGCGTGTTACCGCTTATCAGCAAAAAGATATGAAGGAAAGTAAAGAAAGACTTGATTATACTTTTTCTAAACAAACAAATAACTCAGTAGAAATTGCAATGGAGTGGGAGCGCTGGCGCATTCCTTTTAAAGTAGAAGTGGATCTTAATACCACTACGCTTGCATACATACGTTCTCAAATGAGTGGTGCAGCAGGTTTTGACCCGTCGAGTCTGGAGGCTGCCGCAACCTGGTGTTTACAAAACAATGTAAATACCGAAGGAGCGCTTGCATGGATTAACTCAGCAGTTGACCCCGGCCTGGGCGGTTCAAATAATTTTAAAAATCTCTCTGTAAAAGCAGGACTGCTTAATAAATTAAATAAAAAAGAAGAAGCAGATAAGATGATGAAGGCTGCGCTTGACAAAGCAACAGTTAATGAATTGCATAATTATGGCCGCCAGTTACTGGGCGAAAACAAGGTTACCGAAGCAATGGAGATTTTTGAAATGAACTATAAAAAATTCAATGGAGCCTGGCCAACAAGCGCAGGCTTAATGCGTGGCTACTCTGCAAAAGGCGATCTTAAAAAGGCTTTGGAATATGGCAACAAAGCATTGGTGGATGCTCCAAGCCCCGAAATCAAAAAGATTATACAGGCTGCGGTGGAAACATTATCAAAAGGGAAGGCATTATAAATAAAATTTGTTTATAGAGTGCCGGAAAAATACAGAGAAACTGAAAAAGGAATCGCCAGCGAAGAACTGACTGCGCTGTGGATTTTATTTTAACGGGAATAGAAAAAAAGCTACAAAAACTTAATAGTAGTCATTACAAAGCACAACCAGTGGCCAAATTATATTCGTGTTGTTAAAGATTTCCAATATCCAAACAGTAAACCTCCAGTATCCTGGGAAAACCGAAGAATCTTGACCTCTACCTCAGTAAGTATTACAAAAAAACCTTCTTTTCAGAAGGTTTTTTTTTGCAGGTAATTTTAATCTGAGTTTTTTATTTTAATTACTACTCCTTTTGAAACCGGCGTATTGCTTTTTTCAGCAACGCTGCTGATGGGTACCAATACATTTGTTTCAGGAAAATAAGTGGCAGTGCATCCTTTGGGAATAGGATAGGGTATCACAATAAACTGATGAGCCACTCTTTCTCTGCCATCAGTATCATTGTACAGATCAACAATATCACCCTGTTTTAAAAGGCGCTCATTCATGTCGGCCTGGTTCATCATAATCACTCTTCTCTCGTTATAAATGCCGCGGTAACGGTCATCCAACCCGTAAATTGTTGTATTAAACTGCTCGTGGCTGCGTATGGTCATCATTATTAATTCTCCCTCTTCTAAGACTACGGGGGTTACAGTGGCAAGATTGAATTGCGCTTTTTTTGTTTCAGTTTCAAAATTTCCATCCCTGTTGCAGTTTGGCAAATAGAAACCACCGGGTATTCTTACACGCTCATTGTAGTTTTCAAACCCCTCGATTGTTTTTTCAATATCTGTTCTTATGTTATCGTAATGCTGTAAATATTTATCCCAGTTAATGCTGCTACCGGTTAGTGTTGCTTTGGCAAGCAGGCAAACTATTACCGGTTCGCTCAGTAATGTATCACTAATTGGTTTTAATATCCCTTTCGATTGCTGTACAACACTCATTGAGTTTTCGCAACTAACAAACTGAGCTTCACCATTAACCATATCTTGATCGCTGCGGCCCAGGCAGGGTAATATCAAAGCCTCACGGCCATGTACCAGGTGGCTGCGGTTTAGTTTGGTACTTACGTGTACGGTAAGGCTGCATTTACGCAATGCATCTGCAGTGAAATTAGTGTCGGGTGTGGCGGATAAAAAATTACCACCCATGGCAATGAAAACGGTTGCTTTGTCTTCATGCATGGCTTTAATACAATCCACCACATCGTAACCGTGCTTTTGCGGAGGTTGAAAATTAAAATTATGTTGCAGCATATCCAGGAATTGTTGAGCCGGCTTTTCATAAATACCCATGGTGCGGTCGCCTTGCACATTGCTATGCCCACGAACGGGGCAGGTGCCGGCACCGGGTTTGCCAATACTGCCTTTTAGTAAAAGCAGGTTTACAATTTCTTTAATAGTATCTACTGCATTTTTATGTTGCGTTAATCCCATTGCCCAGCAGGCGATGATCTTTGTTTTATCTTTTAAAATATCCGCCGCCTGTTTTATGTCGGCCAGGTGAATACCAGACGCAGCAACCAGATCCTGAATGTTCAGCTTTTTCAGGTGATTGGTAAAATCATTAAATCCTTCTGTATTTTTTTCAATAAATGCCGTATCAAAGACTGTACCGGGTGCCATTTTTTCTTCATGCATTAATAATAATTCAATGGCCTGCAGTAAGGCCATATCGCCGTTTATTTTTACGGGTAGAAAAAGATCAGTAAGCATACTGTCAATACCTAAAATACCTTTTACAGTTTGGGGATTGTTAAAACCCATCAGACCGGTTTCGGGAAGGGGGTTTATAGAAATGATGATTGCTCCATTTCGTTTTGCTTTTTGCAAAGCAGTTAACATGCGTGGGTGATTGGTACCGGGGTTTTGTCCCAGAATCATGATCACTTCGGCCTCGTAAAAATCGTCCAGCTTTACAGAGCCTTTACCAATGCCCAGTGATTCGCCGAGAGCAAAGCCACTACTTTCATGACACATATTGCTGCAGTCGGGTAAATTGTTGGTACCGTATGCCCTTACAAAAAGCTGGTATAAAAATGCAGCCTCATTGCTGGTGCGGCCCGATGTGTAAAAGATTGCTTCATCGGGCGAAGACAAAGCATTTAAAGAAGCACCTATTTTTTTAAAAGCATCATCCCAGCTTACAGGTTGATAATGTGTTGCCCCTTCGGGAAGATACAGGGGCTCTGATACACGTCCATTACGGCCAATTTCAAAATCGGATAATGCTGCAAGATCGCTTACTGAATTTTTTGCAAAGAAGTCTGCACCTATCGCTTTGGTCGTTGCCTCATCCGCTACTGCTTTGGCGCCATTTTCGCAATACTCGGCAATACTACTGCGTTCGTCATCGGGGTCGGGCCAGGCGCAACTGGGACAGTCAAATCCATCTTTTGTATTTAATTTATTAAGTGCTTTTAATCCGCGGAAAACACCTGCTTCACTAAAGGCGTGCTGCATACTTTTAATTACTGCTGGCACACCCGCTGCCACTTTTTTTAAGGGGCCAAGCTTTAAACCTGTAAATTTTTCAGGATTCTCTGCCGATGGAATATCTTTTTTTTCTTCACTCAAGGCTTAACGGGTTTTATTTGTATTTTCATAATTATCGCTTTGGTCTTCGGCAGTTTCGTCTAAGCAAACAAAATCCTTTTCGATTAAGAGGTATAAAGATTCAGTTTGCGATATGGGCATTTTTGTATCTAAGCCTATTACATTATTTTCGGGCCAGTCTTTAATAAATGAAACAGGAACAAACATCGTTATTTTATTATTTTCAAATTTCGCTGACAAAACTTCAGAACCTGTTTTATGCAATGCATATATAAACCGGTTGTTGGGGAAGATGGTCTGCTCTTCCAGGTAACCGCTTTCGGCAAGTTTGCTTACTTCGGTTTTTGTAAGTCGTATCCTTAATGAATTTCCTTTTATGCGTAACTTCATTTTGTGTTGTTGTTTTGCCGGTAAGGCGGTAAGCCGGGAAGTAAAAATAGAACGTCTTCCCGTCTTTCCGGCAAAAAAAATTACACGGCTATTCTCTCTCTTGCGGAATAAATATTAAACCTGTCTTCTTTTAAAAAGCCAATTAAAGTCACATCGTTTTCTGTTGCCATTTCCACCGCCAGACTGGATGGCGCACCAACCGATGCGATGATGCGGATACCTGCCATTACTGCTTTTTGTACCAGTTCAAAACTGGCCCTGCCACTTAATAATAAAATACAGTTGTTTAAAGGTAGCTGATTGTTCAGCATGGCTGCGCCAATAATTTTATCAAGGGCATTATGCCTGCCTACATCTTCTCTTAACATCATAAACTTT
>JBBRCM010000164.1:0-9013 GCA_038204855.1 Chitinophagales bacterium | reverse complement strand
GGAATTCATACCAATGACATTTTTAAAGAAGGAGTAAGCAAACAACAGGTGGGAACAAAAGAATTTGCACAGGCTGTAATTGCCAATCTGGAAAAAAAACCATTAATACTAAAACCAGTAACTTATAAGAAAGGGGTTGTTTTAAATCTTCCTAAATATAAACGCAAATCTCCGCTTAAAAAAGAATTGGCAGGGGTAGATTTATTTGTACACTGGAGCGGAAGTAATCCCGATGAGTTAGCATCCCTGGTTCATAAAGCAGAACTTGAAAACTTGAAACTTTCTATGATTACCAACCGGGGCATTAAAGTATATCCCGATGGTTTTTCAGAAACATTCTGTACAGATCATTGGCGCTGCCGTTTTAAGCCCACTGATGGAAATGGCATTACGAAAAATGACATTATCCAATTGCTGGAAAATGCAATAAAAGAGAATGTAGATACAATTAAAACTGAAAATCTTTACAATTTTGATGATAAGCCGGCCTATTCACTGGGACAGGGCCAATAAAAACCTAGCAAAATGAATATACAACTAATACAAGGTCAATTCAACACCAATGATGCTGTTGATATTATTACACAGATGACGCAGATTAAAATTAAGTTTCAGGAAGACAAAATTCAACATTCTATTAATGAAGAAGATATTAAAATGAGGGAGGCCAGAATTAAACAATTGCAGAAAAACCTGTCCGAAGCCAGGCTGTATATAGAACAGACCGGGAGCAGCATTTCTATTAAAAGCGAAATTCAATTATCTGAATAATTATGGAAAACATACATATCCTTACATTGGTTGAAGGAACATTTGCCCCATCCGAAGCCGGTAAAATTTTATCTGATCTAATTTCACGTAAAATAAATTATCACAAGTTGGAGCAGTTTAGTAATAAAGAAAGATTTTCTAAAGATATTTCTAATTCTAAAAAACGTATTGAGCAATTGAAGATTACAAAAAATATATTACAAACAATAATTGAATACGCAGTTAACAACCAGTTCCAATTACAGGTAAATGGTTTTATAGAGATAAAATACCTGACAGATGAAACAGAGATTGTTCCGTAAAAAATATTCTCACAAGTTTCAAAAAATAGAAGTTGAGATAAAAGGGCCGGGGTTTTTAACGCCTGCCCTTTTTTATAAAAAATGCCTGGAACCGGAATAGAATCAATATCCTGCGCTGTTCAAAATTTTATAAGTATAACTGCCCCGAAGCCCATTGTAAAGCCTGCGCTGCTTTATTGTACTTTATGGTTATCTCAGTTAGCTTTAATAGAGTTTCCAATGTCTTATTCTCCCGACTGTTCACCAGAAACAAAGTACTTTCTCCATTAAAAAAACGGGTTTCCTCGCCTGTTAACAGCCTTTGATTACTGGAATATGTTTTTTGTAATAAATTAACCTGTGCTTTATAATTAACCAATTGGTTATAGTAGTTTTTTACTTTGTTGATAATCTCAATTTCTTTCTGGCTTTGTTGTAAACCGGTTTCAATTATTTTTAGTTTAGCCAGTTTGTATTCTCCACGGCCCTGGCTCAACCTGAGCGGCACACTAAAATTAAGGCCAAAATTGTAGTTGTTATCAAACAAAGATCTGGCTGTGGTTGATGCAATATTGTATCCTTTACCAAGTTGGTTATATTTAAGATCCAGCTTTGGCAGCAATTCCTGAAACTTTAGTTTTTTATCTATATCCAGCGCATTTAATTTGTAATTATAAATATTAAGATCTGGGTGTGTTTTTCTTGCACTGGCTATCAGCGTTTCTAGTTCTGGAAAAATAACCGCATCATATAATGCTTCCATTTTTTTATCAGGTAATATAAAAGCCGGTAATTCATATCCTGTATTATTTTCCTTCCATAAAAACGTATTAAGATCAACCGTTGCATTTTGCCATTCAAGCAAAGCTTCGTTCTGCTGGTATTCGAATTGTTGCAACTGTGCAACTGCTTCTGTTGTATCAATGGCAGCTCTGTCGCCATTGCGGTAAGCTATTACAACAAGCGATACTCTTTTTTTATTGATTGCAATTACATTGGTGTAAGTATTATAAACAAAATATGACTGCACCCAATTCCAGTATGCAGAAACAGCTTCCATCATCAAATCGTTCAGCATGGCCCTTTTTTCCTGTTCAGATGCCTGTACCATAATCTTTGACTGGTGCAGTGCAGCTCTTCTTTTATCCATCAGTAAATTTTTTCCCAACGGTACAGTAACACCAGCAAAACTTGTTTTTCCTGTTGTTTCCTGCGGATCGGTACGGCTGCCATTCAAATATTCTATTCCTGTATTTATTTCAATACCGTACCAGGTGGGTATGGTTATAGAACCCGACTGATGTTGGTAATAATTGATACCGTCAAAGGTTTTATTACCTCCGTTTATGTTCAATAAGGGGTCAAAACCCGACCTGGCAATTGTTACTCCGGCTCTTGCCATATCTACCTTTAGCCTGGCCTGCTTTGCCACCGGATGAAATTGTTTTACAATCTGCAAAAAGTCAATGACCGAAAGTGAGATGTTACTATCCTGAGAAAAGCAAAACTTAGAACTCAGGAGCATCAATAATATTACCGTAGTTCGTTTCATTAGTTTTATTTGATGTTCTGTTTATATAATTTATCTGTTACCGCAGGTTTATAATAATCCGGCGGAAATCCATTGATGTTGCGCCACAGCTCATACCATACCGGCACATTTTTTAGCAATGCAAAACCCTGTGCACCGGCTCCTATTTTTAATTGGGTCGGCCATTTTTTCTTTGCTGTTAAGTCTTCCACAACCAGTATCCTGAACTTTCCATTATTACTTACCGAATTTTCTATAGCCACCACCGTTCCGGTAAAAGTTCCGTAAGAAGAATTAGGCCAGCCGCTGAATACAATAGCTGGAAAACCATCAAACAAGAACTGTACTTTTTGATTTTTTGCAATCAGCGGAAGATCCATCGGGCTGACAAAAAGTTCTACTGCATAATCAAGATTATCGGGCACAATTTCTACCAGCATTTCACCATCTTTAATAATTTCACCTATGCCCGCTTTTTTTGCTTTGGTTACCTGCCCGTTTTGTGGTGCTGTTATAAAATACATTCCCTTGCGAATGCTGTAGTTGCTGTATTGATTTTCCAGTTTGGCCACATCGCCCTGCCCGCCTGCAATCTGTGACATAGATTGAAATTGCTCTCCCTGTGCCTTTGAAAATTTTTCCAGGTAATCCTGGTTAATGGCATCTCTTTCAATTCTTGCAATCAGCAGCTCTTGTCTTGTATTGGCATATTTATTTTCGGCGCTTATTTTTTTTGCATTGGCATTTTGAAAGGCCATATTTCTTTGCTCTAATTGTGTTAATGAAACAAGGCCACTATCGTACATATTTTGTTGCCGCTTATATTGTTTGCCAGCAATACCAAAATCATTTAAAGCAGCAATTACATCAGCACTATCACTTTGTTGTTTTAATTGCAACTGGTTTATTTTATTTTCCAGTTGCGATTGTTTAAGACTACGGTTATTGTCCATTGCGCCAATTTGGTTTTGTGTAGCGGCAACCTTGCTTTTGTAGTACTCCACACTCATTTGTTTGGCTCCTATTTGTTGCCCTGTTCTATTAACCAGGTTGGGGTCTAAATAGTCATCCTTTATTTCTGATATCTGCAAAATGGTGTCGCCCTCGTTTACATGATCACCCTCCTTAACATACCATTTTTGTATCTTACCCGGAATGATGCTGTTTAACTCCTGCGGCCTTTGCTCCTGGCGCAGTGTGGTTACGTTGCCTTTGGCTCTTACATTCTGTGTCCAGGGTAAAAAAAGAATTACTGAAACGGTGATAAAGAAACCTATTACCCAGTATTTTATTTTACTGTTTTTGTTGTATCTGTAAATTGATTGGTATGCTTTTAAATTATTCATTGATGCAGGTTTGTAAGTTTAGTAAATCTGAAGGCTTCTGTATTTTAGAAATTGTAACCAACATAATTTAGTTTTTAAGAGTAATTGTTTGATCACATTGCTGTGCAAAATCAACATCGTTAGCAATAATAAAAACAGTGCTGCTCTTCATTTCATGCAATAATATATTCTTGATCTTTTTTTGCGATTGTTCATCCAGGCCGTGCCAGGGCTCTTCCAGTAAAACAAGGGCAGGTTTATTAATGATAGCACGGAGTAATAATATTTTTTTAATTACATTGCCCGGCAACTTGCGGCCGTAGGTGTTGAGCTTTGTATCAAACCCCTTTGTAAGCGTTGCCAAAAAATCAGCGAGCCCTATTTTACTACTTAATTCCTTTATTTCAGCCATATCCACAGGGTCTAGCCCAAGGGTTATGTTTTCCAGTAAGGTTCCTGCAAAAATATCCTGCTGGCTAATCATTAAGCCCATTCGTAATCGCAGGGATTGCAAATCATAATTTTTGAGCGGAATATCATCCAGCAGAATATTTCCTTTATAATCACTGTATATACTCGCCAGTAAACGTAATAAAGTTGATTTACCTGCGCCCTCTTCTCCATTGATACAAATTTTATCATTGGCAGCAGCGGTTATGTTGATACCCTTTAAAACAGTAGAGCTACCCGGGAAACTAAACTCAAGGTCATGCAAACTAACTTTCATTCCCTGGTTGCTGGTGCTGTATTGTACCGATCCCTGTTGTTCGCTCTCCTTATCAATAACCTGTTCAATTTTTTCTATAGCAGTTAAAACATCATACACGCTATCGAGGTTTATAATTATTTTTTCTACAGAACTTATAATGGTAAGAATTACGATTTCTGCAGCAATAAATTGCCCAACAGTTAATTGCTGGTTTATCATAAGGTAAGAACCAACAATCAGCATGGCTGCAGTAATAAGGGTTTTAAATCCAACCAGGGTTTTATATTGCAGCAGCAATACTTTAAAATGGGAAGTACGTGACTGCAGGTAATTTGTAATGCTCTCATCTGCCTTACCCATTGAAAAGCCTGGCGATTTTGAAAATTTAACGGAGCGGATAATGCGTGCCATTTCCTCAAGCCAGGCTACCACTTTATATTTGTGTGTGCTTTCCTCAAGGCTTGTATCAAGGCCCTTTGTACCGCTGAAATATAAGATAGCACTTACCACGATGATTAAAACCAATCCAAAAGCAATGAATATGGGGTGATAAAATGACAACAGCAGCAAACCAAAAAATATCTGCACCATGGCAAGCGGAAAATCGAGCAGGATCTTTGCGATTTTTTTCTGTAGTGTCAACGTATCAAAGAAACGGTTAACCAGTTCGGGTAGATACTGATCATCAACAGCGGAAAGGTTAATCTTTGGTATCCTGTCGGCAAAGCCAAAGGCATACCGTACAAATATCTTTTGCTGTATCTTTTCAATAATCTTCATTTGATTAATCTGCAGCACACCACTAACAAAAACACTCACAACGATAAGTACTACTAAAAGAACCACGGAAGCTGAAACGGCATTCGCCTG
This sequence comes from Chitinophagales bacterium, assembly GCA_038204855.1. Lineage (GTDB taxonomy): Bacteria > Bacteroidota > Bacteroidia > Chitinophagales > Chitinophagaceae > Ferruginibacter. Next base: position 3,526 of record JBBRCM010000164.1, on the reverse strand, counting down.
TGCAAAAGAGACTAACGCCTGTATACCAACCGGGATAGACAGCATGATCATGCCATAAAGAATGGCGTAAAAATATATTTGGGAAATTTCTTTTCTTTCCAGCGATAGCAGCTTCAACACCCGTGAAACCGGATTAATATTTTTTTTCATGTAGGAATAAATTATAAGAATAGTTAAGGTTCTTAAGCCTGCAGCAGACTTAAAACAATTAATAAAAAGGAATATTCTTATAAAAAATCTGGAGGGGGCGTTTCCACAAAACCACAAAAAGAAGAAAGCAACTGCGTTGCTGTATTGTGGGTGGATGTTTTTGTAAATGCAATGGAATATTGCCCGTTAATGTTATTAAAAAATTCTTTACCGTTATCTTTTTTTACTTCGGGAGATTCTTCACAGCTTTTTTCAGCAGTGTTTAAGGAGATACTATCTTTTGTAAAATCGCAAAATTTTACAGGCATTATATATGCCATAGTGATAACTAGTAATAATATAGATAAAAAATTTTTCACTTTTTAGAATGGCAAAGAAAAGCAGTTTTAAACAAGCAGCATAACTTTTTGTGTAATAAAATTGTAAAATCTGTAAGTCTTCAGCATATAAAATCTTACGTTAGATATTCAATCCTCCGCATGCACTTATTACCTGACCAGTAACATAGCTACCCATATCGCAGGCTAAAAACAAACATATGTTGGCAATATCTTCGGTACTGGCAAAGCGGCCCAAAGGAATATCGGCCTTATATTTTTCAGCAGCTTCGCCTTCTTTTAAATAACTGGTCATATCAGTTTCAACAAAACCAGGTGCTACTGCATTGCAGCGTATATTGCGGCTGCCTAGTTCTTTGGCTATGCTTTTTGTAAAACCTATTATACCGGCTTTACTGGCTGCATAGCTGCTCTGGCCTGCATTGCCCATCTCTCCAATAACACTGCTCATGTTTATAATGCTGCCGCTTCTTGCTTTCATCATGGGCCTAATTACCTGCTTGGTCATATTGAAAACGCTTTTCAGGTTTATCTGCATCACATCGTCCCATTGCTCCGGTGTCATGCGCAGCAATAAATTGTCTTTTGAAATACCGGCATTGTTTACACAAATATCTATACTGTTAAATTCCTTCAACACATCATTTACAAAAGCTTCAGATGCGGCAAAATCACCTGCATTGCTTTGGTAAGCCTTTGCTTTAACGCCCATGGCGGTTAATTTATCTTCAAGCGTTTTTGCTTTTTCTGCACTGCTGTCGCTTACATAAGTAAAAGCAATATTACAGCCATGTTCTGCAAACTTTATGGCAATGCCTTCGCCAATACCACGTGCGGCACCGGTTATTATTGCATTTTTTCCGTCTAATAATTTCATGATAAATAATTTCTGTGCATCAAAATAAAACCAAAACTTTAAATATTACCGATATTTTTTATTGCGAGTATTTCCTCAAGCATATCCCTTTCATTACTAAGCCTGGGTATTTTATGCTGTCCACCCATTTTTCCTTTGCTACGCAGCCATTCTGTAAATGTGCCTCTTTTCAATTTATGAACTATTGGCAGCCTTAACGCAATATTTTTATGGCGCTTGGCTTCATAATCGCTGTTGATGTTTTTTAATTCGCTGTCAAGCTCGAAGATAAAATTATCAAAATCATCCGGCTCTTTTTCAAATTCAATAAGCCACTCATGTGCACCATTACTGTTTTCTGTAAAATAAACCGGGGCAGCGGTGTAGTCGTTAACTATGGCATTTGTTTTTTCTGCCGCATGTGCAATTGCTTTATCGCTGTTATCAACAATCACTTCTTCGCCAAAGGCATTCATATAATGTTTTAACCTGCCGGTTATTTTTATATGGTATGGGTTTAGATGGGTGAACTGAATGGTGTCACCAATTAAATAGCGCCACAAACCCCCGGTAGTACTCATCACAAGGGCATAATTTTTGCCGATAACAACATTTTTTAAACCTACGGTTATAGGAATTTCGTTGCCATATTCTTCAACAGGCATAAACTCATAAAAAATCCCATGCTCGGTAAATAATAACATGCCATCATCATCGGGAGTTACTTGTGCAGCAATAAAGCCCTCGCTTGCATTGTATATTTCAATATAATTTATCTTTCCACCAATTATTTTGTCAAACTGATCTTTATACGGGATAAAAGAAACACCACCGTTGATGTATAATTCCAAATTAGGCCAAACTTCTTTGATGGTAGTCTTTCCTTTTATTTGTAAGATGCGTTTTAATAGTAAGAGCGTCCAGGTTGGTACTCCGGCTAAAGAAGTAACATTTTCTTGGGCCGTTACTTGTGCCAGCTTTTCAATTTTATTCTCCCATTCATCAAGCAGGGCTACGCTGAGTTCGGGGGTGCGTATCCACTGCCCCCAAAAAGGAGAATTCTGCATCAGCACAGCACTCAGGTCGCCGTATTGTATCTCATCATTTACCTTGCTTATCTGGTGTGAGCCCCCAACAACCAGGCCTTTACCGGTTAACAGATCGCTGGACGGAAAATTTTTATAGTAATTACTGAGCAGGTCTTTACTTGCCTGAAAATGATTATCATAAAGGCTCTCTTCGCTGATAGGAATAAATTTACTTTTATCAGAGGTGGTGCCGGATGATTTGGCAAACCAGCTAACGGGTGTATTCCATAAAATATTCTCTTCGCCATTCATCATACGTTCAATGTAAGGCTTCAGGTCATTATACTCATGTATAGGAACATTTTTTTTAAACTCTTTTAAAGTAAATAATTTTGAAAAACTGTATTTTCTTCCAAACTCGGTGTATTGTGCAGCGGTAACCAGCCCCTGTAAAACCTCCCGCTGGGCAGCTACCGGGTGATTGCTCCAGTTTTCGATACGCCACAGGCGCATGCGGGCTAATTTAGATATGGCGGGGGAAAGAAACTTCATTTCGCCAACAAGATAAATAATTATCGGGCAGCTTCATCATGCAAATAATCCTTGCGCTTTAGTTCAAAGTTCTTACCAAGGTATAAATTTCTTACTTGTTCGTTAGCAGCAAGCTCTTCGGCAGTGCCATGGGTAAATATTTTACCATCGATAAGTAAATAAGCCCGGTCGCAAATGGAGAGCGTTTCGTTTACATTATGATCGGTAATCAGTATGCCAATATTCCGGAATTTTAATTTGGCAACAATGGCCTGTATGTCTTCTACCGCAATGGGGTCAACACCGGCAAAAGGTTCATCGAGTAAAATAAATTTTGGATCAACAGCCAAGGCCCGGGCAATTTCTGTTCTGCGCCTTTCGCCACCACTTAAAGTATCGCCATTGTTTTTACGCACCCGCTGCAGATTAAATTCATCAAGCAGGGTTTCTAATTTTTCTCTTTGAGCTTTCTTGCTGAGTTTGGTCATTTCCAGCACTGCCATAATATTATCTTCCACACTCAATTTACGAAAAACACTGGCTTCCTGTGGCAGGTAACCAATACCCATTTGCGCCCTTTTATACATGGGTAGTTTGGTAATATTGATATCGTTTAAAAAAAC
>JBBRCM010000163.1:0-9047 GCA_038204855.1 Chitinophagales bacterium | reverse complement strand
CGTTGGTGCAGCTACCGAGCCCTCATCTACAGCATAAATGGTTTGGTATCTTGCAGTATCTTCTTGCTCCGTTTTTCTTTTAATGTAGGGCGGTAAGGGAATATCTCCAACCTGCTCCAAAACTTCTGCAAAACTTATATCGCCATTCCAGTTAAATTCCACCACATAAGCATCAGCAAGTTTCTCAACTAATGTTGCTTTTACTGCCCACTGCCCACTGCCCACTGCCAATTCTTCCTCCTTCCATTTACTCACTCCCCCAATCATACACTTCCAGGTAGTTTTTTCTGTTGCTGATAAAGTAGATGTATAATCTGCCTCAAAAGGTTCCAGTAAAAATATTTCAATAATGCCGCCGCTGCTTTTTTGAAAGCGGATACGTGCTTTTATTACTTTGGTATTGTTGAAGATGAGCACACTTTCTGCAGGTAGATAGTCTGCAATGTTTTTATAAACATCTTCGCTTATTTCTCCATTTTTATAAATGAGGAGTTTTGATGCATCTCTTTCCGGCAGCGGACGCAAGGCTATCCTGCCAGCCGGCAAATCGTAGGTATAATCAAGAATGGATATTTTTTTCGGATCGGTCATCTTAAAAATGCAGCAACTTCTGCCTCCCATTTTGCAGGTTCTTTTTTACACAGGCTTTCATGGGCAGCCGTTTCGTAAATCACAAATTTTTTGTTTGCGGTTGAAATGTTTTTAAATAAAATATCTTCTTCAGATTTGCTTACTCTTGGGTCGTTAAGGCCCCATTGCAGCAACACCGGGCATTTAATGCTGCTTGCATATTCCTGTGGCTTCATGCCAAATGCCCAGAAGCCGTGCTCAGTACCGCCCCAGAAAGTAATGAGTGTAGCCAAAGGTTGTGGAGGAAGCCCCATCATTTTTAAGCGCCCTGCTGCTGCGTCTTTAATGGTGCCAAAGGGCATTTCTAAAATTATTTTTTCAGGAGTAAGAGCATAATCTTTTACCGCTTTAGTAATGGCAGATGCTCCCATGGATATGCCCCAAAGCACTGTGTTTTTTTCACCTTTGTTTTTTATAAAATCATAAGCCAGTTTTATGTCTTCACTTTCATCATAGCCAATGGTGCAGGTGTTTCCACCACTGTTTCCATGCGCTCTAAAATCTAATTGAAAAGTATTGTACCCCAGTTTATGAAAGGCTTCAGCCTCGGCATTGGTGCCGCTTTTTTTGCCCCCATGGCCATGAAACATACAGATAGTTCCTTTGGCACTCTCGGCTGGTATGTACCAGCCTTCTAATTTAATACTGTCTTTGGTTGTAAGTGTTATGATTTTGTAAGTAGAATCAGAAGCATTGCTGTTTTGCTGTTTTACAGCATTGATGCCAAAGAGTATTTCCTTGGTCTTATCCCAGCCGGTTTTATCTTCATTTTTTTTTATGGTTATTTCGCCATTATTATAAAAATGTGTGAACTTATAAGCATGAAAAGCAACAATGATATTCAACAAAATAAAAAGAACAACAATGCTGCGAAGCAGGAATTTTAAAAAGCGGGTCATATGCCAGTTAATTTTTTCAAATGTAAAGTTAATAATGTTGTGAGCGGTATAAATTTAAGTTGCAGAATCGGTACTTTAGCCGCTCATTTTAATCATCAAATAAAAATTTATATGCGAATTTTAAAACAGTTGCTTTTTGTGTTGCTTGTTTCTGTAACGGCCACCACATTTGCACAAACCGGCAAGTACGAATGGAAAGAAGCAGCTTCGGGTGGATACACTTATAAGTATGTAACAAACGATCCGGCCAAAGCCAGGTTTTATACGTTAAAAAGCGGTCTTACTGTTATCCTAAGCCCTGTAAGCAAAGATCCACGTATACAGTGTTATGTGGCTACAAAAGCAGGTAGCAAAACAGATCCATCAACTAATACCGGCCTGGCGCATTACCTGGAGCATATGCTTTTTAAAGGCACTGATAAATACGGATCGCTGGATTGGGCTAAAGAAAAGCCGGAACTGGATAAAATTGACGCTTTGTATGAAGAATACAATAAAACAACTGACGAAGCAAAACGTAAAGCCATTTATCATCGCATTGATTCTGTTTCTGGCGTAGCCTCCAAATATGCCATTGCCAATGAGTATGATAAAATGATGAGTTCAATGGGGGCGCAGGGTACCAATGCTTTTACTTCTTTTGAGCAAACTGTTTATACAGATGATGTGCCAGCCAGCGCCATTGATAAATATTTGGCTGTGCAGGGCGAACGTTTCAGAAATCCGGTACTCAGGATTTTTCATACAGAACTGGAAGCGGTGTATGAAGAAAAGAACCGTGGTCTGGATAATGATGGACGTAAGGTTAGCGAAAAACTGTTTGCAGAACTTTTTAAAAATCATAACTATGGCTTGCAAACAACCATTGGCACGGTAGAGCATTTAAAAAATCCATCGCTGATTGAAATAAGAAAATACTTCAACACCTATTACGTGCCTAATAATATGGGAGTTATTATGAGTGGTGATTTTAACCCGGACGCCATGATTAAAAAAGTGGATGCAACATTTGGTTATATGCAAAACAAACCAATAACCAGATACGCTTTTCAACCTGAACAACCTATTAAGTCGCCCATTGCTGCAGAAGTAACAGGCCCGGATGCAGAAACTGTTACCATCGGTTTCAGGCTGCCGGGTAATAAAGATAAAGATGTGTTGTTAGCAGATTTGGTTGGGCAGATATTGACCAACGGCAAGGCTGGCCTCATGGATTTGAATTTAGTTAAAAAGCAAAAACTGCTTGGTGCCTCAGCATCGGCATTTACATTAATTGATTATGGAGTTTTGTTTATGCAGGGCCGGCCAACGCAGGGTCAATCATTAGAGGATGTAAAAGCATTGATGTTGGGTGAAATTGAAAACCTGAAAAAAGGAAACTTTGATGATCAGCTCATCACATCAATCATCAACAACCAAAAGAAAAGTAAAATACAGGCAACAGAATCTTATGGATCAAGAGCCAGTGACCTGATGGATGCATTTACCTCTGAACTGAATTGGCAGGAGCAGGTTGCTTATACCGATATGTTATCAAAACTGACAAAAAAAGATATTGTAGCTTTTGCCAATAAATATTTTCAGGATAATTATGTTGTTATTTTAAAACGCAAAGGCGAAGATAAAAATATCATCAAAGTTGATAAGCCCACTATTACGCCGGTAGAAACAAACCGTGATGCTCAATCTGCTTTTGTAAAACAGGTAAACAATATGCCGGCTACATCGGTGAAACCAGTATGGCTCGATTATAATAAAGACCTGCAAAAAGCGAAGATTGGCCCTGCAGAAGTGTTGTATGTACAGAATAAAGATAACAGCCTTTTTCGCCTGCGTTACCGTTTTGATATAGGAACCTGGAACGATAAAAAATTAAGCCTGGCTGCACAATACCTGCAATTTTTAAGCACTGATAAAATGAGTGCAGAAGAGATAAGCAAGGCGTTTTATAAAATTGCCTGCAACTTTACTGTAAGTGCCTCTTCAGAATTTACAACAGTTACTATTGAAGGCTTACAGGAAAATTTCAATGAAGCAGTTAAACTTTTTGAAGATGTTTTAAAAAATTGCAAGGCTGATGAAGCTGCGTTAAAATCTTTAAAAGCAAGGATAACCAAATCACGTACAGATGCAAAGGCAAATAAAGCAGCTATAATGAACGGCCTCGTTAGTTATGCAAGGTTTGGCCAGAAAAATCCGTTTAACTATACCATGAGCAATGACGAGTTGAACAATACTACTGCTGATGAACTGGTAAATATTTTACACAGCCTAAATAATAATGCACATAAAATATTGTACTATGGTCCGCAGCCATTGGCGCAGCTTGCAGCAAATTTAAAGACTGTGCATTCCATTCCTGCTTCATTTATAACAGCAGCAACACCTGTTAAATTTACCAATACCACACAAACTAAAAATGAGGTTTTGTTTGCAGATTATAATATGGTACAAAGCGAAATTCGTTGGGTGCGTAATACAACGGCATACAGTGCCGATAAAGAACCCGTGATTGATATCTTCAACAATTATTTTGGCGGCGGCATGGGCGCATTGGTTTTTCAAACCATCAGGGAAAGTAAGGCGCTTGCTTATTCAACCTTTGCATTTTATGCAGTACCAGATAAAAAAGAAGACCCTTTTTACACACTGGCTTATGTAGGTTGTCAGGCAGATAAATTCAACGAATCTATTGTTGCAATGAATGAATTATTAAACAACCTGCCAAACGTTGCAGAGAATGTTAAGTTTGCCCGTGAAGGCATTAAAAAAGATATTGAAACAGGGCGTATCACACAGGATGGTATCATTTTCAATTATCTTACCGCACAACGCAAAGGTTTAACGGACGATATCCGCAAGAAAACCTACACGGCGGTTGATAAGATTGGTTATAACGAACTGAAACAATTTCACAGTGAATATATTTCCGGCAAACCATACACTTATTGTGTAGTAGCTTCCGACAAAAAAGTAAGTGAAGAAACAATGAAAAAATATGGTGAGATGACAAGGTTAAGTTTAGAAGAGATATTTGGGTATTAATTTCTGATTTTTCAAACGGAATAAAAAGAGGCTGTCTCAAAATTTTGACACAGCCTCTTTTTTATTTGGTAAAATGATGGAGAAATATTTTGTTTTAATCTTGCTAAAATTTGCATGTTGTTTTTAAGACAGCCGCTTTACCTCACCAATATAACTGAACCACTACCACTCACCGTTTGCCCGTTAAAAGCTATACCTTGCCAGTTATAAATATAGGCACCACCCGGTTGTGCTTTGCCGCCAAAACTGCCATCCCAACCGGTGTTGCCGCAGTTATTTTGCTGATACACTATTTGTCCGTAGCGGTTGTACATCCTGAAAAAAGTTAAAGTCTGTAAGCCCGAGCAGGTAAAATTTAGTTTATCGTTTTTTGTATCGCCATTAGGGGTAAAAGCATTGGGTACAAGCAGGTAATCACCGCCATCAAATACTTTTATAGTTAGGGATTCACTCGTCTTGCAGCCCTGTGCGCTGGTGGCATTTACAGTTAGCGGAAATATGCCGGTAACTGCACTTTTAAAAACCGGGCTACTGCTATTGGCATTTGTAAGATTGGTAAACGGCTGCCAACTGTAAGTGGCCGCCCCGGTAATATTTAATTGCAGCGGCTGGTTTGCGTTTACGTTTATATCAATACCAGGGCTTGTTATCAATACTACCGGTTGTATGGGGGTAGTTTTGGTAAGGCTGGTACTGCAGTTATTGGCAGTAGCCACCTCTAATCTAACACTATAATTGCCTGCTGTATCAAACAAAAACTGCGGTATTATGGCACTGCTTTGTTGTGCATTGCTGGTTTGCCAGGCGTAGCTTATAATAGGCCCCGTACTGTTATTATTTATTACAAGAGGTCTACCCAGGCAGGCTTCAATAATATCAAAAGCGGCAGTAGGCGCTGTGAAAACGGTTATGATTTTTGTAATACTGCTGGCACAGCCATTTTGTGCGGTTACTTTTAGCCGGATGGTTTTGCTGCCACCGCTGTTAAAAACAAAATTTACAGGTTCAGTACCGTTACTTGTTTGCCCTTCGCTGCCGGTCCATAAATAGGTTACGGTGCCGGGGTTATTGCTGCTATTGGTTATGCTAACCGGTTTTCCGGCGCAGGTATTATTAGCCGTAAAGCTAGCATTGGGCACGCCTGTAAATACAATGCGTTTTACCAAAGTATCTGCCCTGGCACAACCTGTAGTGCCTTTTACAATAAGGCGTACATCAAAACTATCAAAAACTGCAAAAGTATAGGCAGGGTTTGGCATTTGGCTAAAGTTGCTATAAGCCGTGGGTGGAGCTATTGCGGGTTTAAAGGCATATTGGTAGCTGATGCCGGGGTTGGTATTAAGCAGGCTGCTATCGGTAAAAGCTACCGTTAAATTGCCGCAGCTGGCGGCATAACCAAAGTTGGCGGCAGGCTTTGGCAATGCCGGCGGCAGTATTACTTTTATGCCTGCCCTGCCAATACCGCAAAGCGTATCGCTGCTTACGGCAAGGTTTACAAAAAATGTATCCTGGCCGGGTGGGTAAGTGTGTACAATGGTTGTGTAGGTGGTATCTCCCAAGCTGGGTACTACCTGCGTAGTGCTATCTAATGGCGTGCCTGCCACCGGCGGCGGCTCTCCCCATTTCCATTTAAAGGTTAGGTTATTACCTTTTATATAGGTTTTGCCGGTAAATGTTACCGTGCGGCAATTGGGGGCAATGGTGTACGAGATTTGTACGTTTTGGGCGGTGATAAGGTTTACGTAAGAGTAGGGGAAACGGCGAAAAGCATCGTTTGGTAACACAATTACACTATCCTGAAAATTGCAACCGGTGCCTGGTACGTTTGGATTATTTATTGCCTGAATAATTTTACCACCTGGATTGTTATAAATTTTATTATCTGGACCAAGTTGTAAACCGCCACCATAATAGAAACTATTTAGGTTAATTGCACTATTAGATATTGCGATACTGTCGTAAGTAGAAAGGTTGTATTGTTTTATAAAACCAAAAAAAGTATCGTAGCCAGTAACATACAATAGATTACTGTTAGGACTAAACTCTACACCATAACATCCATCTGGAGTCGGTATTTTGATTGGGTTACTCATAACACCAGTAACATTGTTAAATTGATAAATTTCGAAATAATCGAAATAACAAGCAGCAATTATTTTACTATCAGGGCTTGCCTTAATCTCACCACCATTAAGAATATTTATATTATTATTCGTATTATCGCCAACGGTGCTTATTACAGGATTACTATTTTGAAACCCACTACAATTAATTTTATAACTGTAAAAATTATCAGTCCAGTCTCTGCCTATCCACCAGATATCATTGCCATTTGCATTAGGCAAGGCAACCATTTTTTCGATAGCAAAAAATTTTATAAAAGTATTTTTATTAACAACATCTCCTAGGCCACCGTTTAGTTGCATATCAATTATTGAGTAAGCGTATTTATTGGTATCAGAGAGAGGCGAATTACTTAATCCTTGAGCGGTAAATAAATAATATTTACCTGTATCATTTATAAAAGGAATAATTAATGCTGTATTGATTTGTCCATAACCGCCTGATAAGCCCAATCCATTAGGCATCAAAACATTGTTTCTATTCCAAACTCTTTCACCATCACTATAAAATAACAATTGCCCATTATTGTCACTAATTGATGCAGTACTATAGCTGGAAATTGTATTTGTTATTTGACCGCCTGCTAAAAATGTTATGGGAGCAGTATTGAATGTTATACCATTATAATTATGAAAAATCCAATTATTAAATTGCTGGGCGTTCAATTTTTTTAAGCAAAAAAAGGATATTATTAAACAAAATATGGTTTTGTTTAAGCTTTTGCATGAAAAAATAATATGTGGATAAAATAGCTTCAAAATGTTACATAAATATAGAAAAAAAAAAATGTAGGTTTAGTAAAATTATTTATTAACACTCCTAAATCAGTAAAAAATGAAAAAATTATTTACCACTGTTTTAACAGCAGTTTTTTTCGGTTGCTTTTTGGTAAAAGCACAAACAACAAGTTCAAATACCAGTGTAATTCAACCAGTACCAATTGCAACAACACCGGCAAATATTTCCCAGTTTGAAGTAAGAGGAAGACTGATCACCCAAAATGCTTTCGTAGGTACGGGAGTTATTCCTACGAACCAACAAACAGGAGATTTTGGAACCGCAGCCCGTTGGAATAGTATGGGCAGCTTAAATGCAGGCAGCCAAATACTTAATGGTTTTCGTACACAAACAAATGGTAAAGGCCTTACAATAGGATATAGTGTCGTGGGTACAACTGTAAGTAATCCAACTATTCAATGGATAGGTAATTCAACAGCTGCAGGTGTGTTGCCAGGTAATTTAGAATTTAAATTTGCTTTAGATCCCGGGTCTCCCGGATTGCCTGCAACAGATGCAGCTATTTTTACCATGGCACCAAGCCCCAGCATCACTATCCCATCATTTAGTTACGCCACAAGAGGTACCTTGGTTGGCCAACTGCAAAGCGGCACCCTTGGCAGCTTTGGCATTGGTGATACGTGGAGTGCTATCGGCCCTGTAAATACGAGTAGCTTTAATACATATGGCAACAGGCACCAGTACGCAGGCCGCACCATTAACAGCGCATTAATTGAAGATAATACCAGCAACATTATAAAAGCTGTAATGGATTTTGGAAGTACCGCTTCTGTTGGGAGTACCATTTTTCAGTTCAGGGCTTTTACCGATCCCACAAGCCCAAGCAGTATAAAAAATGTTTGGCAAAGCAGTAACAGGTATAATAATATGGTGTTAGGCATACAAGATTATTCAGCAACAAACAACGCAAACTTTTTATTAAGCGTTTTTGATGGTGTGGCTCCTTTTGCAAGCAGTACAGCCTTAAGTTTTGTACAAAAAGCTGGCCTATACGTAACCGGGGATGGGCTCGACCAAAATAACGCAGGTAACCGGTTAAATAGCTATGCGGCTGTGGTGGGAGACATTACTGGAGTTAATTTAGTAGGATCTGCAAATACAAAATATGCCATTTTAGGTATTGCAACTGGTATTGGTACAGCCCCTCCTGGTAGTGTAAACAATGCCGGTTACTTTGTTGGTGACTTATCTTACACCGGAAGCCTTATACTTGTAAGTGATCAAAAATTTAAAAAAGAAATAAACGCAGAAGAAAATATAATGCCAAAGCTGATGCAATTGCAGCCCAAAAATTATTTTTTTGATATAGAAAAATATAGTAACTATTCAGTTCCTAAATTAGCGATAAGTGTTAGCGCAGCCAAAATATTTTGTCCGGCTTTAATGGTCGTGTCTATGATAGACCTTAGGGTAACAAAATCATCTGCACCCTTAGGTGTTTTAAATTGACCGGATATTTTTTGTTTCACTTTTACATTCCTGATAGCCCGTTCTGAACCATTGTTATCAGGAGTGACCTTCGGATGCCATAAAAAATTAAAAATACTGTTT
>JBBRCM010000162.1:0-9050 GCA_038204855.1 Chitinophagales bacterium | reverse complement strand
TGGTTGGTAGGCTCATCCAGTATTAACAGGCATTTGCCTTCGTGCAGTTGTGCCTCAATTAATGACTGTGCAAGCGCCACTCTTTTTCGCTGTCCGCCACTCAGGTTTTTAACCGGTTCATTTAAATGGTGCAGGTTAAGTTTGCCGAGTATTTGTTTCAGTTCACTTTCAAAATTCCATGCGTTCAGCTCGTCAACCTTTGCCATCAGGTTGGTAAGTTTTTCAATATTTTCTTCCTCCTGCTCCAGGCACATTTCGTATTCCTTTACCACCCTCACAACCGGGTTGTCCATTTTTAACACATTATCCCAAATGCTTTTGTTTTCTTCAAAAGCAGTATCCTGCTGCAGCATAATTACTTTAATGTCTTTGTGTACCCACACGGTGCCGCTGTCGGCAGTATCAAGCCCGGCAATAATTTTTAGTAAAGTAGATTTGCCGCTACCATTTCGGGCAACAAGGGCAATTTTATCACCTTCCTCCACATAAAAGGAAATATTCTTAAAAAGGGTACGTATCCCAAACGATTTGATCAGGTTTTCAATTGAAGCGTAATGCATAGGCGGCAAAGGTAAAGGAGTAAATGTTTGCAGCAGAATTGATTTTGGCTTTGAACCACTATTTTTGAGGAGGAAATTTTTACCTGAGGTAAAAATGGATTGCCACAGAGGCACTGAAACACAGAAGAGGAAGTTTAATTGTATTTTTCTGTGCTTCCGTGCCTCTGTGGCAAAAAAATATTCCCGAAGGGAATAAAGTAAACATCATTGTTAAATATTACTGGCTAATGATTTTTTGGAGGTTGATAAAAACTGAATCATATACAAAGGGCATGTTGCTTTCTGTTTTATTCAACATCATTTCCAAAGGAATCCTGTTTCTGTTAACCGTCATCATTGCCCGTTATTTTGGCAGCGATATAAAAACAGATATTTACTTTTTTGTTTTTACAACCATGGTCTTATTTTCGGGGTTTGTAAATAGCCTGGATACAGCAGTACTTATTCCGGAATCTATGCGGATACGGGAAAATGAAGGGGAAGCAAAGGCAATGGATTTTCTGAATTATTTTTTGCTGATTTATTTCATCATCGGCGTACTGTTTACGTTAATTATGTATTTTTTCGGTACCACTGTTTTCGGGCTTATTTCAAAATTTGCCGGGGCAGACATCATTACTTACCGGAATTATTTTTGGGCAGGCTCGCTGTTTTTTATTTTTCATCTGCTTACTAATTACCTCAATAACATACTTACTTCTTTAAAGTATTTTAGTCTTCCGCTGTTTATCAGCAGCATTAAAAGTTGTGTGGTTATTGTTTGCATTTTTTTGCTGAAAGAAAAGTACGATGTGCTGAGTGTTATTATTGGTGGATTAATATCTTACGCTATAAACCTGTTTATACAAGTTTATATACTGCACAAAGTTGCCGGTTGGAAATTCTTTTTTAAAAAGCCGGTGATACGCAAAGCCATCTGGGGCAACGTGTTTTATGCTGAGCTGGGACAGCTTACAACGGTTGCCAGTAGTATGTTTCCATTGTACCTTTTAAGTGGCTTTGGCAGTGGTATCATCAGCGTAATGAATTATGGAAAAAATATTGCAGATATACCCAACACGCTGGTTACATCGCAGTTTGCCAATGTAAGCGGCATCAAATTAAATGAAGAATTTGCCCGTAAGGATCATGCAGGCATGAATGAAACTTTTTTGTACACTTCAAAACTGATGGTTTTTATTTTGGTGCCTACTGGGTGTTTTATGTTTGTTTTTGCAGAGCCCATTACATCTTTGTTTTATAAAAGAGGAAATTTTACGCAGGAAGCCGTTATTGATGCTGCAAAATTTATGCAACTGCTCTCTATCACCATTTTTAGTATCGGCATCAATGCCATAGTTACCCGAATTTTTATTGCCATGCAGGCAATTAAGCAGTCGCTTTTGTACCAGGTGGTTTTAAATGTACTTTTAATTGCTGCCATCTGGTTGCTTACAAAAAACTATGGGGAGTATGGTTATCCTTATGGAATTATCTTTGTTAACCTGGTTAATTTTATAGGGATGTATTTCATTTGCAGAAAATATTTTACAGCGATCGAATATGGAAAGTTGCTGAAATACACTGCTGGTATTATGGCTTTCTATCTGCCGGTTTCGGCGTTATTGTATTTTGGAATGTTGTCTGTAAACCTGCTTTCTTTCTATAAGCTGTTAATTGGATTTTGTATATATTTATTCGTATTCATTTTGATGAGCAAGATAAAAGCATTCAGGGTAAATAAAAACAATGCAGAAAAATAAGCTTCGCCCGGTTGGTTTCTTTGTTAATGCGTGGTACTTCTTACGTATTACCGCCAAATGGGTTATTACCAGAAATAAAGACCGGCGATATTACGCCATGGAAAGGCTTGCCAATATGTTTAACCCGCATTTTCATTTTACAGAAGCTGGCCAGCTTTGGCGGGATGATAAGGCCTTTGAAGAAAGCTATCTTGGCCTGGTTGGTGATGATTTTCATTCCCTTGACAGGAAATATACTGTTAACCAGTTTTTGCATTTAATTAAGAATATTTCCGGCGATATGGCCGAATGTGGCGTTTATAAAGGAGCAACCGCCTGGTTTATTTGCTCTTTCATACAGCAACAAGAGTTAAATAAATCACTGCATGTTTTTGATTCTTTCGAAGGCTTAAGCAAACCAAAAAGTGAAGATGGAAACTATTGGGCGGCAGGGAACCTTGCAACAGAAGAAGCAACCTGCAGAAACAATCTTTCAGCATTTAATTTTGTAAATTATTACAAAGGGTGGATACCGGAAAGGTTTATTGAAGTTGAAGCAACCCGGTTTTGCTTTGTGCATATTGATGTAGATTTATACCAGCCAACATTGGATGCCATTTCTTTTTTTTATGAAAGGCTGAATAAAGCTGGGATTATGATATGTGATGATTATGGTTTTTCTACATGTCCGGGAGCAAAGAAAGCTATGGATGTTTTTTTTACCGATAAAGCGGAAGCTGTGATCATGCTTACAACAGGCCAGGGGTTCATAATAAAGGAATAAAATTGTTTAATGACCAGAATAAAAAAGAAAACCGATTTTGAAAGCAGTACATAAAAAACCTTCAGACTGGACCGCCGTAGACATTGCCGCATTCTGGGACTGGCAGAGCAAAAACTTATCCAGGCAGCAGCAATATTTTACAGCTACCCTGGCGCCGGGTATTGTAAAATTTATACAAAAGAAGGGATTGTTGAAAGGAAATGTACTTGATTATGGCTGCGGTGCCGGCCATTTATTGGAGCAGATGCTCAATGAACCGGAAGTTGATTTTTACGGCCTTGATTTTTCTGCAGATTCAATTGAAGAAACAAGGAAAAGAACAGCGGGCAAATCTAATTTAAAACAACTGGTATTGATTGACAAACTGCCTTCTCCTTTTAAAGATGAACAGTTTAATTCGATCGCCCTTATTGAAACCATTGAGCATTTGCAGGATGAAGTTTTAAATGAAACCATGAAGGAATTGTTTAGAATATTAAAACCCGGCGGGAAAATATTTATCACCACACCTTTTAATGAAAACCTGGACGATCATCTGGCTTTCTGCCCTTTTTGTAAAAGCGAGTTTCACGAGATGCAACACATGCAGACATTTGATGTTGCAGGTTTAACTACATTAGGTGTCAGCTTCGGTTTTAAAGTTGAGCATTGTGTTAATATTGATATTGAAAGACTCGAGCTTGGGCCTGTAAAATATTTTGTTAAGCAGGTACTTGCAAAACTGGTTATTGCCGCCGGGCTTAAAGATGCTGTAAGAAACAAAACGCCAAACCTCATAGCCATTTTTGTAAAACCCTGATGTATGAATGATAAAAACTATTCAGGGATAAGGCTTTTGATTATTACACCCACACTTGAATGCGGCGGTTCCGAGAAATTTGTTTCACTTATTTGTAATCATATAAATACTGAAATATTTTCTGTTTGCCTGGTTGTTGTTGATAATGCCAGACCTTTTTATGAAATTAAAAACGAGGCTGTAGAAATTATAGACCTTAAAAAGAAAAGAGTTTTGTTTTCTTTGCCCGCCGTAAAAAAAGTGGTTAAATTTTTTGAGCCTGTTATTATTTTTTCCACAGCTAACCATCTGAATTTATACCTGGCCATTTTCAAGAATCAATTTAGTAAGAACATCAAGTTTATTGCACGGGAAGCCAGCATTGTAAGCATAAACAGTAAACAGGCTAAAGTGCCGGCTTTATATAACAGGTTAATAAAAAAATATTACAACAGGTTCAATCTTATTATTTGTCAATCGACTTATATGCAGCAGGACCTGTTAAACCATTATCAAATTGCACCTGATAAAACAATTGTAATTCATAATGCCACTGAAGAACTTTCTGGTAACACAATTCAATCAAACATAAAAGAGAGTAAAGCTGCATATAAATTTATAACAGTTGCAGGGCTGCGTGAAGAAAAAGGAATTGAACGGCTGATATATGCTGTTAACCTGCTTACAATCTCTTTTACCTATTACATAATTGGCGAAGGAAATAAAAGAAACGAATTACAAAAGCTGATTGATGACCTGCAATTAAATGATAAAATTTTTTTAACCGGGCAAAAGGATAACCCTTTTAGCGGTATAGAAGATGCCGACCTTTTTCTGATGGGTTCTTATTACGAAGGCTTTCCCAATGTGTTGCTGGAAGCCGGAGCCCTTGGGATACCGGTGGTTGCCTTTAATGCGCCGGGCGGTATTGCAGAAATAATTACAGCAAATGAAAACGGGTTACTGGTCGATGATAGCGACCCTGTTGCTTTTGCTGTAGCTATAAAAAAAGCACTGGCTGTAAATTTTGAACGGGAGAAAATAATGGAACTAACAAAAAAACGTTTTTCGCTAACCCGTATGATGGAAGCAATACAAAACATCTTTTTAAAACTTGCCCAAAATAAATAACGGATATTTGTGCCAGGGCAAAAATGAGAACAAATGAATGTTACTAAGCCAAAGCTGCTTATTTTTATAAATACATTGCAAATAGGTGGCGCCGAGCGGGTGGTATCGCTGTTGTTAGATCACTTAAAAAATGATTTTGAGATTCACCTGGCTTTGTACAGCAACTATGTAGATTATACAATTCCACCCGAAATAAAAGTATTCAACCTGCATCAACCCCTGATGCAGAATAAAGTGGTTCGCTTTTTAAAACTGCCACAAATATCCTTGAAGATTTTCCGGTATTGTAAAAAGTACAACATCAATACTTCTGTTGCATTTTTATACCGCCCCTGTTACATAAATGCAATTATGAAGAGTTTTTTGGGCTACCGTGGCCGGGTTATCATGTGCGAAGGCACCCATCAAACTACTATGCAGGAAAGCCATTCAGTCATTTATCGCATGTTTTCAAAATTTATGGTAATGTATTCCTATAAACGTGCCGATCTTATATTGGCAAACTCTTATGCCATACAAACCGACCTTATAGAGAATTTTAAAATTAAAACTCCCGTTCGGGTAATTTATAATCCTGTTGATCTGCAGCTTATCAAATCACACGCAGTGGAAGTACCTGAATTTGTATTTGAAAAAGATGTTTTTCATTTTATAACAGTGGGAAATCTACGAAAAGAAAAAAATCAACTTTTATTGATACAGGCCTTCTTTATTTTAAAAAATCTGCCTTGTAAACTATTGATTGTTGGCGCTGGTATAATGGAAGATATCTTAAAACAAAAAGTAAGAGAGCTTGGCTTGATGGATAAGGTTATTTTTTGTGGCTTTGATAAAAATCCGTTTAAATATGTAAAACGAAGCGATTGTTTTGTGCTGAGCTCGGATGTGGAAGGTTTTCCCAATGTTTTAATAGAAGCCCTTGCCTGCGGCAAGCCGGTCATTTCAACAGACTGCAGTTCGGGGCCAAGAGAGCTGCTGGCACCTGATACAGACCTGCACCACCGGTCCATAAATAATTATGAAATTGGTGAATATGGAATTTTAACACCCGTTAAAGATGTAATATCGCTTGCCAATGCCATGAAAAAAATGATGGAAGACGAGGCATTGCGGAATCGCTTTTTAAGCAAAGCTGCAAAAAGAGCTGAACAGTTTGATGTGAACGAGATCAAGCAGTATTTTCATGTGGCTTTTGCAGGTTTATAATGTCTGCGGATGTTTTTTTTATCAAATGAATAAAGTCTCCGGTTTAACACTCCTTTGCTCACAATCCCTGTATTAAAAGAAATTAATGATTAGTTTTGCGCCACTAAATTTATTAATATAGATGCATACTATCTTACTTACAGGAGGCGCAGGTTTCATCGGCTCTCATTTAACCAGGTTATTTGTAAAGAAATATCCCGGGTATAAAATTGTCAATCTTGATAAACTGACCTATGCAGGTAATCTTGAGAATTTACGAGATATAGAAAACGAGCCTAACTATCAATTTGTAAAAGGTGATATTACCGACCTGGATCTGCTGCGTAAACTATTTACAGAACATAAATTTACAGCGGTACTGAATTGCGCTGCCGAAAGCCATGTGGACCGGTCTATTACAGACCCACTTGCATTTATAACCACCAATGTTTTAGGAACATCATCTTTACTGCAGGCTGCAAAAGAAGCATGGGCTGGTAATATAGAGGATAAAATCTTCTATCATATTTCAACAGATGAAGTGTATGGGTCGCTTGGCGAAACCGGGTTTTTTACAGAAAAAACAGCTTATGATCCCCGCAGTCCTTATTCAGCATCGAAAGCTTCTTCCGATCATATTGTAAGGGCGTTTTATCATACCTATAAATTGCCGGTGAAGATTAGTAACTGCAGTAATAATTACGGGCCGTTTCATTTTCCTGAAAAGCTGATACCGCTTTGCATTCACAATATCATCAACAATAAACCCTTACCCATTTATGGTAAGGGAGAAAATGTAAGAGATTGGTTGTATGTAGAAGATCATGTACGGGCTATTGATGTTATTTTTCACACCGGAAAAATTGGCGAAACCTATAACATTGGCGGGCACAATGAATGGACAAATATTAACCTGGTAAAGGAATTGTGCAGGCAGATGGATGAAAAACTGGGAAGAGAAAATGGCAGTTCCGAAAAATTGATTACTTATGTAACCGATCGTGCTGGTCACGATTTGCGCTATGCTATTGATGCAACAAAATTAAAGGATGAATTAGATTGGTTACCATCATTACAATTTGAAGAAGGGATTTCAAAAACAATTGATTGGTATCTTGGAAACAGCGAATGGTTAAGCCACGTTACAAGTGGCGACTATCAAAAATATTATAACCAACAATATCATAAACAATAACTGCATGAAAGGAATTATTTTAGCAGGCGGCTCTGGCACAAGGCTTTATCCCATCACAAAGGGAATCAGTAAACAACTGATGCCGGTTTATGATAAGCCGATGATTTATTATCCGCTAAGCACCTTAATGCTGGCGGGGATAAAAGACATTTTGGTGATTACTACACCTGAAGATCAGGATCAGTTTAAAAGATTACTGGGCGACGGAAGCCAGTGGGGCTGCAGAATTGAATATGCCAAACAGGAAGTACCCAACGGCCTTGCACAGGCATTTGTAATTGGAGAAGAATTTATAGGCAGTGATAGTGTTGCATTGGTATTGGGCGATAATATTTTTTATGGTAGCGGATTCAGTAAACTGTTGCAGCAGAGTGTAGATCCGGATGGTGCAGTAATTTTTGCCTACCCGGTAAGTGATCCCGAACGCTATGGTGTGGTTGAATTTGATGCAGGTAAAAATGCTGTAAGCATTGAAGAAAAACCAACAGCACCTAAAAGTAATTACGCAGTACCCGGTTTATATTTTTATGATAACAATGTGGTTGAAATTGCAAAAAATATTGCACCAAGTGCAAGAGGAGAATACGAAATAACAACGGTAAATGACCATTACCTGCAACAAAAAAAATTAAAAGTAGCGGTACTTGATCGTGGCTTTGCCTGGCTTGATACGGGTACATTTGAAAGCCTGGGCGATGCTGCTGAATATGTAAGGGTAATAGAAAAAAGACAGGGATTAAAGATTGGGTGCCCCGAAGAAATTGCCTGGCGCATGGGTTTTATAAGCAAAGATGATTTATTACAGTTGGCAAAAGAGCTGGAAAAAAGCGGCTATGGCAAATATTTAAAAAAAATATCTAAATAAAAATTAACTATGAGTTATTACGTACACCCCAGTTCTATTGTTGATGATAATTGCGTGATTGGCGAAGGAACGAAAATCTGGCATTTTTCTCACATCATGTCGGGTGCTGTTATTGGCAACAACTGTAACCTGGGGCAAAATGTGGTAGTATCTCCCAAAGTAACCTTGGGCAATAATGTGAGGGTACAAAATAATGTAAGTATTTATGAGGGGGTTATTTGTGAAGATGATGTTTTTCTGGGTCCCAGTGCTGTGCTTACCAATGTAATAAATCCACGCAGTGCAGTAAGTCGCAAAACCGAATTTAAAACCACCTTAATAAAAAAAGGGGCTAGTATTGGCGCCAATGCAACCATAGTTTGCGGCCATACCATTGGCGAATATGCATTTATCGGCGCAGGGGCTGTAGTTACCAAAGATGTACCGGCTTATGCATTAATTGTTGGAAACCCCGGCAGGCAAACCGGTTGGATGAGTGAATATGGACAGAAACTACAGTTTGATGCAGCCGGAAATGCTGTATGTAGCGAAAGTGGTATAGCTTACCAGCTTAAAGACAACCTAGTTAGCAAGAACTGACGGTTGTAGTAGTTCCCCCATCCCATAATTTTCTAAATCCCACAACTTTTTTACAAAAAAGTGCGTCTTAAGCTTGCTAACTATTCAAAATCATCTAATTTTGAGTAGTTTATTTACTCACTCTCAATGATAGAAGCACTCATATCTTCCAAAACACGTATAAAATTGCTGCTCAAGTTTTTTTTAAACAGCAGTAATAGGGCATATTTGCGTGGGCTTGAGGAAGAATTTGGCGAAAGCAGCAATGCCATC
>JBBRCM010000161.1:0-9328 GCA_038204855.1 Chitinophagales bacterium | reverse complement strand
ATGATAGAATACATTAACTGGAAATACAACCTGTGGGCGGTTACCAATATGAGGGTAGTTGATGAAAGTGGTTTTTTTACCCGCTACTCCAAAGAAAGTCCGTTGGATAAAATTAACAATGTAGAATACGATCAGCCAATTTTGGGAAGGATTTTTGGTTACGGAAATGTAGATATACAAACCGCTGCCGAAATGGGCGAAACAAAATACCAGCTCATCCATCATCCCAAATTATTAAAAGACACCATTACCCATGCACAGGAAGAGTATAAAAAAATACAGATAAGCAGCCAGGCCACCCAATTAGCCGAAGCCATTGCCCGGACCAATAAAACCACAGCACCTTCGCAGCAAATGATTGCGGATGAATTGCACAAACTTTTTGAGCTGTTACAGAAAGGCGCCATTACCCAGGAAGAATATCTGGCGCAGAAGGGGAAGTTGATGTGGAGTTGATTCTTTATTTAAACATATCATATTGGTCATGAGACATTTTCTCTGGATACTTTTGTACGCAATAATTGGATACCTGGCATATACTCATTTTATTAATAAAAATTATTTTGTACTCAATAAAATAAAATTTTCTGGGATAGATGAAATTGATACCCTTGAAGCTCTTCCCAAAAAAGGATTATACATTTTGCAATTGATCAGAAACGGAGCCTTAGGCATTTCTCAATGGATTTAGGAATTTTAAAACAAAATACGAGACACCCGAAAGATTTTAGGCTATATCAATTTGAAAGAGAAAAAATGACACTTTTAGAATTTCAAATGGCTTTATTGAATTTGTCCGGTATTTTAATTCTAAACCCTATGGCTGGTTTTACATCGAAAATGGCAAAGTGAAGGATAAACTTCCTTTTCTTGATAAAATTACTGACAGCATTAAAGTAAACAGGAAAGTTTTTGTTGGCAGTGAAAATGGTTACTTCAGTTTAACCAAAGCTGATTATTCTATTGAGGAATACAGTTATGGCAATTTAATCTTAAAAGACAGCAGCCGTAATTTCGATCTTTTAAAGCCTGGGTTATATAAATTATCAGGTTTAGATGTAGTTCCTATATCGACTGATCCTGATACTTTTTTTGAACAAAAAAATGGTATTTTTTTTGTTCCCCCTCCTGGTTTTGGAATTATAAAAAAAATAAATAAAGATCGTGTTTTGGGCTGCACCGACTCAATTTTTTCTTTAAGAGAATTTCCAGATAAAATAATGTTTAAGAAAAACTGAGTATTATTAAAATTTAAATCGAAATCAATATTCACATTTTTTCTTTAAATTTGAAATATGACTACAATGCGTATTGACATATTGAATCCAAAAGCTACAAAACTTTTAAAAGACTTAGCAGACTTAAATCTCATTGCCATTCAAGACACCTCTAAAAACGGTTTTGCCACAGTTTTAAAAAAGTTACGTTCAAAAGCTAAATCTGCACCCACACTGGATGAAATAACGAAAGAAGTAGAGTTAGTAAGAGCTAAACGTTATGCAAAATAAAGTAAGCCGTGTTATCATTGATACGAATCTCTGGATTAGTTTTTTAATCACCAGAGACTTCACAAAACTTGACGAAATCATCTTTTCAAGAAACGGTATTTTAGTTTTTAGCCAGGAATTACTTGACAAATTTTTAGAAGTTGCAAAGCGACCAAAATTCAGACGCTTCTTTTCATCTACAGACATTGAAGAAATACTTGAAACTACAGAAGAGTATGCAGACTTTGTAAAAGTTCAGACTAAAATAGAAGTTTGCAGAGATACGAAAGACAATTTTTTACTTTCGTTATCAGTTGACGGTAATTCAGACGTTTTGTTGACAGGTGATAAAGACCTGTTAGAGTTAACGAGATTTGGCGAAACAAAAATTATAACAATTTCGAAATTCCTCCAGGACAAATAACACGAACGGCCAACACGAACTGTTTAAAAATCAGATTATTATAGCAGACACCTTTTCAAAATCCGGCGCACACCATTTCACTTCTTCATCTTTTTTAAACCAGGTCATTTGCCGCTTGGCGTATTGGCGGGTGTTTATCTTTATTGCTTCTACGGCATCTTCCAGCGAAAGGTCGCCAATCAAGTGCCCAAACAGTTCCCGGTAACCAACCGTTTGCAGGGCATTTAATTTTTTATAAGGCACCAGTTTTTTTACTTCATCCAAAAAGCCTGCTTTCATCATGGCATCTACCCTACCGTTTATTTGCTTATACAATTGCTCCCGGGGTAGTTCCAACCCAATCTTAATAATATTAAAAGGCCGTTGCTTTTTTTGCTGGGTTCTAAATTCGATGATAGATTTACCGGTAGATAATTTGACCTCCAGCGCACGCAGCAGCCGGTGTGGGTTTTTTATTTCGCCTTTGGCATAATAAATGGGATCATTTTTTTCAACCTCTTTCTGCAGCCACTCCAGCCCCTCCCATTCAAAATCGTCATTTATTTTTTTACGTATTTTTTCATCAACAATAGGCACTTCATCAAGTCCCTGGCAAAAGGTTTTTACATATAAACCAGTACCACCAACCATTACAACCACATCGTGCCTTTTAAAAAGCTCGTCTATTTTCGCCAAAGCGTACTGCTCGTAAATAGCGGCATTCATTTCATCCTTTATGGAATGAGAGCTGATGAAATGATGTTTCACCTGCGCCATCTCTTCTACCGAAGGCTTTGCCACACCAATATTCAATTCTTTAAAACATTGGCGGCTATCGGCCGAAATTATTTCTGTTTGAAAATGAAGTGCTGTTTTTACAGCCAGAGAAGTTTTACCAACTGCAGTTGGACCGACGATAACGATGCAGGTTTTATTCATGTGCGGTTTGAGTTTGTAAAGAACTCTTTTTAATGGATAATGAAATAATTGATAATGGATAATGTTTCAGGATAGTAAAGTATGATGAAATGTTAACCGCAATAATGATTGGAAATGTAACCGAATCGAAAAAATTATCAATTATCCATTAACCAATTATCCATTACTTAAAATCCATCATTCGCTTCGTCTGCCGAAGATTCTTCTTCCCCATCAGTTTCAACGCTATCACCATCTTCGTCCTGTTCGCTAAAGCCATCTGCCATGGCATCGGGTCGCAGGTCGTATTTTTCCTCCATCTCGGCAAGGCGGCTGTCAACAAGCCCTTTGGTACCATATTGCGAGGGCGCAATACCTTCGGTGCGTACACAACATGGGTAAACAAGTTTTGTGTTTGCTGCTTTATCAACGTTTATAAGTTCTACCATAAAATGCCAGAACTTGTTAAAGTCGTACTCGTAAATGAATTTCTGATTAGGATTGGTAATTTCTGTACCTATCAGCACTTCCGGCATGATGAAGGGTTCAACTTTATATTCCTTATCGTATTTTTCCAGCGAAATTTCCCGGCCACGCAGCCAGTTGTCGTTACTACGGTAAAAAGTTGCCTTGTGCTTCGAGTCAAACTCGAAACATTTTAAAATAGCACTGTGCAGGTCGAAAAAGCTCTGCGTATGTTTTATAGCAACATCCCTGTACACACTGTCGTCATCTTCCCAATAAATTCTGAAACGTAATATAGCCATGCGGTAAAATTAAGAATTAAGAATTAAGAATTATGAATTAACCTTGGAAATTCCCAATTCCTTTGCTTTCTCTAACATAAAATTATATGCGGCTTCATATTCATTAGGTATAATGCCGTCTAATATCGCCTCCCTTATGGCATTTTTTAAATCTCCCACAGGCCTTGATGGCGGCAGCTTAAATGTTTCCATGATCATTTCTCCGGTAATGGGCGGCTGCCAGTTGCGTAAATGATCTTTCTCCTCCACTTCCGTACAACGCTGGCGCACCATTTCAAAATTTTCTATAAACCGCTTTATCTTGGTTTTGTTTTTAGAGGTAATATCCGCTTCGCATAAAGTCATCAATGCGTCAAAATCTTCACCTGCATCAAATAACAACCTGCGAATGGCACTGTCGGTAATATTTTCTTTGGTAAGACTGATGGGCCGCAGGTGCAGTTCCACCATCTTACGCACAAACTTCATTTTTTCGTTCTGTGGCAATTTCAGTTTGGTAAAAATTTTCGGCACCATTCGGCCACCAACCGCTTCATGCCCGTGAAATGTCCAACCATGCCCTTCTTCAAATTTTTTTGTGGCAGGTTTGGCAATATCATGTAACACCGCCGCCCAGCGCAACCATAGGTCATCGGTGTTTTTGGCAATATTATCAACCACCTGTATGGTATGGTAAAAATTATCTTTATGCCCATGTCCGTCAATATATTCGGCACCGGCCAGGTCAACCATTTGAGGGAAAATGATCTTGAGTAAGCCGCTTTTATATAACAGGTCAAAACCTACCGAAGGCTTCTCACTCATCAATATTTTATTCAGTTCATCAGCAATTCTTTCGCCGCTAACAATTTTTATACGGTCGGCCATCTCGCCAATGGCCGCAAATATCTCGGGGTGAATAGCAAAATTCAATTGCGATGCAAACCTGATGGCCCTCATCATCCGCAGGGGATCATCACTGAAAGTCTGCGCAGGTGCAAGAGGCGTTTGAATATTTTTTAATGCCAGGTCGTTGATGCCGTTAAAAGGATCTAACAATTGCCCGTAATCATTTTTATTTAGGCTGATAGCCATGGCATTAATGGTGAAATCACGGCGGTTCTGGTCGTCTTCAATAGTTCCGTTTTCAACGGCGGGCTTGCGGCTGTTAAAATCGTAGCTTTCTTTACGGGCACCTACGAATTCGATCTCAAAGACCTCACCCCAATGAGCTTTGCTCAAGAACTCCAAAGGAGAGGGAACTGGAGTATTATAGGCATCTAATTGTAAAGGCAGATTTTTCTTTTCTCCGGCGGGGTATTTTATTTTAATCTGCGCTGTTCCAAAATTTTTAAAGAAGTGAACTTCAGGTTTTGGACTGAATTTCTCAGCAACCTTTGCCGCCAGTTCAATACCATCTCCCACACAAACAATATCCATGTCCTTGGTATTTCTTCCTAAAATCTTATCCCGTACAAAACCACCAATTAAATAACAGGGCAAACCAAGTTCTGCTGCCGAGTGTGCAATTTTTTCAAGTATTTCCAGTTCTTTATCGTTACAGCTTATATACATGCGGTGCAAATTTAGGGATAAGCCATTAGCTATTAGCTGTTAGCCAGAATTATCTGTTATGCTAAAAGCTTAGGGCTAACGGCTAATAGCTTTTTCCTTCTGGCATTAATATTGACAATTAACCTGCTCACTTAAAAAGCCAACAACTACCTTTGTGGCTTGACACTTTGACTTGATATAAAAAACTATGAACAATAAGATTTACCTGCAAGGAACTGAAGACGAAATGGAATTCATGCCCATGATTCCGCTAAATGAAGATGATGATGGAAGCACTGATGATCAACCTATTCCAGATGTTATTCCTTTATTAGCTTTAAGAAATACTGTACTCTTTCCAGGCGTTGTAATTCCCATTACGGTTGGCCGGGATAAGAGTATTAAAGCCGTAACCGATGCTTATAAGGCTGACAAATTGATAGGCGTGGTGGCGCAAAAAGACAGTACCGTGGAAGAACCAACAGTTAGTGACCTGGAAGATATTGGTACCGTTGCCAAAATTGCCAAGCTGATAAAAATGCCCGATGGCGGCACAACCATCATTATACAAGGGCGCAGGCGTTGCAAAATTGAAGAGATAACCAGCGACGATCCTTACTTTAAAGCAAAGATTACAGTATTAACCGATGAGACTTTAAAAGACGATGCTGATTTTGATGCCATGATTGGCGGTATTAAAGACCTGGCAGCCCAGATCATTAACCTATCGCCCAACCTGCCCAGCGAAGCAGCCATCATTTTAAAAAATATAGAGAACCCGTCTTTTCTGATACATTTTGTAAGCAGCAACTTAAATAGCGACATCAAGGACAAGCAACGCCTGCTGGAGATCAGCAGCATTAAAGCCCGTGCAGAACTGCTGATGAACCTGATGCAGACCGAACTGCAATACACCGAACTGAAAAACAAGGTTACCAATAAAACCCGTGCCGAGCTTGATAAGCAGCAGCGTGAATACTTTTTGCAACAGCAGATGAAGGCCATTAAGGATGAACTGGGTGGCGATAATGTTGCTGAAGTAAAAGACATGCTGAAGAAGGCCGAGAACAAAAAATGGCCCGCAGCAGCAAAGGAAATGTTTACCAAGGGAGCAGAAAAGCTGGAACGTATGCACCCATCTACCCCGGATTATTCGGTGGTATACAACCACCTTGATTTGATGCTTGACCTGCCCTGGGATGAATATACCGAAGATAGCTACGACCTGAAAAAGGCTAAAAAGATATTGGACCTGGACCATTACGGTATGCAGAAGATAAAAGAACGCATATTGGAATACCTGGCTGTTTTAAAGTTAAAGGGCGATATGAAATCACCCATTCTTTGCTTTCTGGGCCCTCCGGGTATTGGTAAAACCAGCCTCGGAAAAAGCATTGCTGCCGCCATACAACGCAAATATGTACGGGTAAGCCTGGGTGGGCTGCACGATGAAAGTGAAATACGTGGCCACCGGAAAACATATATAGGTGCCATGCCCGGCCGTATATTGCAATCTATACGCAAAGTAAAATCGAGCAACCCGGTAATGATACTGGATGAGATTGATAAAGTGGGTAGCGATCACCGGGGCGATCCTTCTTCAGCTTTGCTGGAAGTGTTGGACCCGGAACAGAACAATACCTTTTATGATAACTACCTGGAACTGGAATACGACCTGAGCAAAGTGCTGTTTATAGCTACCGCAAATAGCTTAAGCAATATACCAGTAGCTTTACGTGACCGACTGGAAATCATAGATTTAAGCGGATATGCGGTAGAAGAAAAAATAGAGATAGCTAAGCGGCATTTAATACCAAAGCAGCAAGAAATGCATGGGCTTAAACCTGCCAGTTTCAAATTGAGTGATACGGTTCTTGAAAAAACAATCCAGGATTATACCCGTGAAAGTGGCGTACGGGAACTGGACAGGCAACTGGCCAGCATTATGCGTTACCAGGCCAAAGAACTGGTTACAAAGGGGAAATTAAAAGCCACAATCACCAATAATGATGTGGAAAAGATATTGGGCAAACCAAGATACAGCAACGACTTGTACAAGATTGCCAATATGCCCGGCGTAGCCGTTGGCTTGGCCTGGACATACGTTGGTGGTGATATCCTATTTATTGAAACGCAACTTAGCGAAGGCAAGGGCGAATTAAAATTAACCGGTAACCTCGGCAATGTAATGAAGGAAAGTGCCAGCACTGCCCTCACCTACCTGGAAGCCAACTGCAAAAAAGTGGATATTGCCCCCGACCTTTTCAAGAAAAAAGACATTCATATACATGTGCCCGAAGGCGCCACTCCCAAAGATGGTCCAAGCGCAGGTATTACCATGCTGAGTGCATTGGCAAGTGCTTTTACCGGCCGTAAAATAAAGCCTTACCTGGCCATGACCGGTGAAATAACGCTACGTGGACAGGTATTACCCGTTGGCGGCATTAAAGAAAAAGTGCTGGCAGCACGCCGTGCAGGTTTAAAAGAGATCATCATGTGCTGGCAAAATGAGAAAGACGTAGAAGAAATAAACAAACTATACATTAAGGGTATTAAGTTTCATTATGTAAAAACAATGCAGCAGGTGCTGGATTTGGCATTAGCATAAAACGGATTACGTATTTAAAAAGCCGTCCCAACTTTAGCGGGGACGGCTTTTCATTTATTATACATTTTTCAAAATTTAATCGGTTAGCATAAAACCAACCATATTTTATTTGGTTAGTACCATCCTTCTACTCAACACCTCCTGCCCATCGGCAATAAGGCTGTACAGGTACATGCCTGCGGTAAAGATTGTGTGCGTGGCTATCAGGCAATCGTCCAATCTTCCAATTTAGTGCCGCTGATACGTTTAAAATGATTTGTGTTATTAGTAACCATTGTCAACTTATGGCTTACAGACGTTACACCAATTAAAAGGTCAAAATCATCAACAGGTGTACCTGCTTTTTGAAGTCGGGCCTTTTCTTTTGCGTATAAGTCCAGGCAATGGAAAATAGGAAGTATTTGTACACCTGTCAAAAAATTGTCTAAAGCTTTTTTATTCTTTTCTGGCTTATCACTTTTCTCAACGCCAAATTTAACTTCGGCCAAAGTCATTTCGGAAATATAGCAATTGCCTGCTGTGGTCTTGTCAAATTTTGTTTCGAGGTCATATTTACCCTTCATGTAAAAAATGGCAATGTTGGTGTCTATTAGATATTTTTTCAAAACGATTCTATTTGCCTGGTAGAAACCCTGCTGCTGCGGATTTCTTCAATAATTTCTTCGGCAGATTTTTTTGAATCAAATGCACCAAAGGATTTTTTGAAAGATGATTTTTTATTAGCCAGATCGGTTTTTACCGAAGCTGTTAACTTAGATATAAGGTCAAGTTTGTTATTTGTACTTAAATTATCTAAAAGTTCAACATAGCCGTCAACTATTGTGGTATTTATTTCTGCTGTTCTCATGCCGTCAAATTTAATGAAAAGAACTGGATATTTTATTTTTCTGTGCAGCCGAAACCTAATTTTAAAACCGGCAGCGTTATATATTTTTTCTGGTTTTTAAAATTATCGCAATCAGTAGTGCATAAAAATCTCCCTGTTTTCTGTATCTAGAGCCGGAAAACAAGGAGAACAAAAAGCTTACATATTTTATTTCGTCAGCACCATCCTCTTACTCAACACCTCCTGCCCATCGGCTATAAGGCTGTACAGGTACATACCTGCGCTAAGCGTATTACCTTTTACAACAATGGTATTTTTACCTTGCTGTAAATTATACTGCAACAGCATTTTGCCATTAAGGTCAAACACAGCAAGTATTGCTTTGCCAGCAGTAGCTGGTATATTGTAGCTAATGGTAGTATTTTCGCTAAAAGGGTTGGGTACGTTTTGGCTAAGGGCAAAGGCTTTGTTTTGTATTTCGGTTGGCAGGCTGTTTTTGTCGGTTACTACCAAAGTATTACTAGTAGCTGTTTCAAGTTGTGTTTTTAATTCATTTATCTGTGCCTGCTGCTCCTGTAAACCTTTTAGGAGCATTGGTATTAAACCCACATAGTTAAGACCTTTGTATGCTATGGGTTTGCCATTTTCTTTTTTATCGCTGCTGGTGTTTGGGGCAAAAGCATCTTCTACAAGTTCTGGAAATACTTTTTCTACCTCTTGACTTATTAAACCATGTTGTAGCTTGTCGCTAAAAGCCATACTTCTATATTTTTCTATATCAAAAAA
>JBBRCM010000160.1:0-9394 GCA_038204855.1 Chitinophagales bacterium | reverse complement strand
CTATTCTCAATATGGAACAAATTGCAGTATCGAAAAAAACAGCATCACATCTTATGCAAAGGAAGAGCAGCAAAGCGGTAATGGCATTCATTGCTGGAAAAGCGACAGCATGCGTATCATAGCAAATACAATCACCGGTCACCGGGATGGTATTTATTTTGAGTTTGTAACCAACTCGGTTATCTGGCGCAATGTTTCCGAAAAAAATCTTCGATACGGATTACATTTTATGTTTAGCAATCACGATGCTTACATCTCCAATGTATTTAAAAATAACGGAGCCGGTGTTGCGGTCATGTTTTCAAATCATGTTAAGATGATCCGTAATTATTTTGAAGAAAACTGGGGCGATGGTGCTTATGGTCTGCTGCTGAAAGAAATAAGCGATGGTTACATTGATAATAATTTTTTTGTAAAGAACACGGCCGGCATTTTTATGGAAGGTGCCAGTCGCATACAACTGCAAAAAAATGTTTTTGAGGGCAATGGCTGGGCCTTAAAAATTCAGGCGAGTTGTATGGATGTAACCGTAACAAATAATAATTTCAAGGGCAATACATTTGATGTAGGAACCAATGGCAGCCTGGTTTTAAATACATTCAACCATAATTACTGGGATAAATACGAAGGCTATGATCTGAATAAAGATAAGCTTGGCGATATACCTTACCGGCCTGTGAGTTTGTATGCCATGATTATTGAACAAAATCCACCGGCAATGATTCTATTCCGTAGTTTGATGACTTCTTTGCTGGATAAAACGGAAAAGATATTGCCATCATTAACACCCGAAAATTTAAAAGATGAGCACCCGTTAATGAAACCGCTACCATTATGATAATAGCAAGTAATGTTTCAAAAAATTTTGGTAAACTAAAAGCATTGGATGATGTTTCTGTTACCTGTGCAAAGGGTGAATGCATTGCGTTGATTGGCCCGAATGGTTGTGGTAAAACAACATTTATCAAAAGCATTTTAGGTATGGTTGTTTGCGACAGCGGCTTTATAACATTTAATGGCAAAAACATAAAGCATCATTGGGAATACCGGGCAAATATTGGCTACATGCCACAGATAGGACGTTACCCTGAAAATATGACGATAGGACAGGTGCTGGACATGATGAAAGATATCAGGGGTGATATGGCTGGGACATTGGATGAAGAATTAATAAGCCGTTTTGGGTTGCAGGAGCAACTGAAAAAAAGGATGCGTACACTGTCGGGTGGTACCAGGCAAAAAGTCAGTGCAGCTTTGGCTTTTCTTTTTAGTCCTGAAGTGTTGATACTCGATGAACCTACTGCAGGCCTCGATCCGGTTTCTTCCGATATCCTGAAAGAAAAGATCATTACAGAAAAAAATAAAGGAAAACTGGTTTTAATTACGTCACATATTCTCAGCGAACTGGACGACCTGGTTACCCAGGTAATTTATATGCAGGACGGAAAACTTTGTTTTCATAAAACCATTGATGCACTCCGGGAAGATACAGGAGAAAGAAAATTATCTAAAGCCATTTCCAGTGTAATGTCTAAATACTGATACCATGAAAAAAATTATTAAATATGTAATCATTGATATCCTGCGTAACAAGATCATGCTTGCCTACACTGCATTTCTTTTATTGATATCCCTTAGCATTTTTAATCTGGAAGATAATTCGGCCAAAGGTTTGTTGAGTTTGCTGAATATTATCCTCATCATAGTTCCGCTGGTAAGCCTTTTGTTTTCGGCTATTTATGTTTACAACAGTTCCGAATTTCTGGAACTGCTGGTAAGCCAGCCATTAAAAAGACAGACCATCTGGCTCAGCCTTTTTTCAGGACTGGCTGCATCTATGGCATTCGCTTTTTTTGTTGGCGCAGGCATACCTATCATATTGTACGAGGCAACGCCAACCGGACTCATGATGCTGGGCACCGGAGTATTGCTGTCGGTCATTTTTGTAGCCATTGCCATGCTGGTGGCCGTTTATGCAAGAGATAAGGCAAAAGGAATTGGTGTAGTAATATTATTATGGCTTTACTTCTCGATAATTTTTGACGGACTGGTATTGTTTGTGCTTTTTCAATTTGCCGATTACCCGTTGGAAAAACCGATGGTTGCTGTTACAGCATTCAACCCGATCGATCTTAGCAGGATACTGATCCTGTTAAAGATGGATGTATCTGCATTGATGGGTTATACCGGAGCCATTTTTAAAGAATTTTTTGGAACACAGCTTGGTTTAATCATCTCCTTTTTGGTGTTAATTACCTGGGTACTTATTCCAACATGGCTGTCTTTACGCAAATTCAAACATAAAGATTTGTAGTATGAAAAGAGATGAAGCATTGGCACCCTTATCACGTGATCATCACGGTACCCTTTTGTTGGCGCAACTGCTGAAAAAAAATGCGCCGGTTTATAAGGGATTGCCAACCGG
This sequence comes from Chitinophagales bacterium, assembly GCA_038204855.1. Taxonomy (GTDB): domain Bacteria; phylum Bacteroidota; class Bacteroidia; order Chitinophagales; family Chitinophagaceae; genus Ferruginibacter. Next base: position 6,969 of record JBBRCM010000160.1, on the reverse strand, counting down.
GCAGCAGGAAAAAGCTGCCTATGCACAGAAACAATTCGCTTTGCATATTAAAAAGCATTTTTGGCTGGAGGAACAAATGCTGGATAAGGTGAAAGATAGACACGCAGAAATAAATTTGATAGCCGGCGAAATTAAAAAAGAACATCAGCAGCTCACGGCATTGTTTGAATCGCTTGCTGACAGCAGTGATCTGGAAAATATGATGGATAAGCTGGCAGTCAGTTTGCAGAACCATATCCGTAAAGAAGAACGGGTTTTATTTCCCTTATTACAGCAACATTGCTCACCATCTTTGATGCAGGAGATTTATTCCCTGTTACATTAAAAACGGTATTATGAACAAAGACATCAGCACAAGACAGGACATTGAGTTACTGGTAAATGAATTCTATAAAAAAGTAAAAAAGGATGAACTTATCGGGTATATTTTTACCGATGTTGCCAAAGTAAACTGGGAGAAACACCTGCCCGTCATGTACGATTTTTTCGAGAACATGTTATTTTATACCGGCTCTTATACCGGTAACCCTATGGAACTGCATAAACATATTAATCGCCTGATACCTTTAACAGATGCACACTTTAAACAATGGTTCCACTTATTTAGTACAACCGTAAATGAGCTTTTTAAAGGAGATACTGCGGAACTGGTTAAACAAAGGGCGAAAAGCATTGCAACTGTTATGCAGATAAAAATTGTTGCAGAATCTCCTTCATCAGACAAAATATTTTAAACAGGAAAGGCACTAACAATTTATTGTTTGCGCCTTTCTTCAGTCTCAATCACAATACATTTATTTTGCAGCGGGAAGTAATACCCCGTCAATTACATGTATAATCCCATTGGATGCAGGAATGGAAGCAATGATCTTTGCCGTTCCGTTTACATAAATGCCATCTGCTTTTTTACTGATGGTTATATTGCCGCCATTAACCTGCCCAATTACCTGTCCATCCTGCAACATTTCAGGTTTAAATACACCCAGCGAAACATGATATTGCAGTATGTTGGTAAGGTCGTCTTTCTTTTCGGGTTTTAATAAACCATCAACGGTGCCTGCAGGCAGTTTATCAAATGCAGCATTGGTTGGTGCAAATACGGTAAACGGGCCTGCATTGCTTAATGCATCAACAAGCTCTGCAGCCTTAATGGCCGCAACTAAAGTAGTGTGGTCTTTGCTGCCAATGGCAACCTGCACCACATTTTTAGCAGATGCATCATCCTGTACACCCGATTGCCCTGTTGATGCAGTATTATCGGTAGTAGTGGTGGTGCTGGCAGCACTGTTTTGCTGTTCGCCGTTGTTACATGCCATCGCAAATAACAGCAATGTTGCAGCCAGTATGGTTTTTAGTTTATTTCTCATCTTTTAATTTTTTTGTGATGAATTTTATAACGTAAATCTATGCAGCCTTGGGCCAGCAGTTTATGATTGTAATCACAAACAGAAAAAAAATGATACCAAACATTTTACCCGGCTGTTTTTAATACTGGTATCATGTTTGCTTTATAAAATACCTGATAACAATCATTTTTTACACGTCACTGCATCATTGAAATGCCCTAAACAGGTTTTTAAATTTGCGATGCATAACGAAAATAAGTTTATATGAAAAAAGTAATCATGTCTCTGGATGGTCAACATTTCCCAAAAGGTGCTTTTGAATTTGTAAAGAGTACCAATGCAAAGCGTAAAATTTTGCTGGCGGGTGTTTTTTTGAGCCCGGTAGATTATTCAAAATTACTTGCCTACACTGGGCTGGAGGGAATTACCATCATGCCCGAATGGCTGGTTAAAAATGAGGATGATGTACTGGTGAATAAAAATATAAGTTTATTTAAAGAAGCCTGCATAGCGGAAGGCATTGAATTCAGGATACACAAGGATACAGACCTGATGGCAATATCTTCGTTAATTGAAGAAACCCGCTTTGCTGATGTTTTAATCATCAGCAGCGATTTGTTTTATGCCAATGTATCAATACAGCAGCCTAATTTTTACCTGGAAGAAGTTTTAAAAAGAGCAGAATGCCCCGTAATGCTTATCCCCGAAAAATATGGCGAACCCGGGCAGGTTGTTTTAGCTTATGATGGTAATGAATCTTCGGTATTTGCCATCAAGCAGTTTGGCTATCTTTTTCCTGAGCTGGCAAAAAAAGAAACCATTTTATTATCCATCCTCCAGCACCAGGATGAAATGCTGGAGTATAGCCTGGTAACTGAACTGGTATCCAGCCATTACCCCAATTTAAAACTGCAATCACTGCATCTGAAGCACAAGAAGGATTTTGCAGAGTGGCTTTCAAACAAACCCAATAGTGTTATTGTAATGGGTGCATTTGGCAGGTCGTTCTTTTCACAATTGTTCCAAAAGAGTTTTGCAAACGATGTTATTCACGATGTAAAGATGCCCATTTTTATATCTCATAAATAAAGTGCCATGATAAATAAAACCGATAAACACCAATATTTTTTTGAAGTGGAATTAACCGGAACAGAAGGCCGGAAAGGAATGCTTACGGCTAAAGACGTACAGGGCTGCATTGAAATAGGCACAGCTCCCGGGTTTAAAGGTGGTGTGCCCGATGTATGGACGCCCGAACATCTGTTCTTAGGTTCTTTATGCAGTGGCTTCAGCACAACTTATCTTGCTTTGGCCGATAAAAGAAAATTACAAGTTGCTCATGTAACCTGTGCTGCAATCGGGCAAATTAATCTGTATGAAGGACACCTTGAATTTACCACTATAAACCTCTATCCAAAAATATACATAGAATCTGAAACAGATAAAGCCCTGGCAAATGAAATACTGCTGAGTACATACTCGTATTGCATCATAGCCAATTCTATAACTCCGCTTTTGGTTAATCATGGCGAAGTGATGGTTGAACATGTTGAAGTCTGATTTCCAGCATCTTCCGGCCTCTTTGGCTTTGTGCGTCTTGCAAATGTGCCTGACTTGGTGCGTCGGGTAAAAATTAGGTTGTCATTGCCAATAGTGATTTTAATGTTATTGTCTCATTGTCACATTCATAAGTCTGTGTTTTTGTCTGGTGAATAAATTACAAAGTCACTAATAATAAAGTTCAATAAGGAATGATGGGCTGAAAAACGCCGCTGAGGAAGACATCGGAAGATTTAAAAACTTCCGATGTATGGTTAGCATTTATTTAAGCTGCATTTATTTTATCATAAATATACCTGGCCAGGTATTTAAAAATTACGGCATCAGCTAATTTTTCGTTGTTTAAAATACTGCTGGTGGTACTGTTGTTAATATCCATCCTGTCTATAAACTTTTCTATTGACTTATTCCGGAGGCTGCCCTGCAAAAAGCTTTCGAACGTATTGGTTTTTGCCTGCTTTACAATAACATCATCATTTAATAAGTCAATACCAACCTGGTCAAATAATAACTGGTCTGCCTCTGTAAACTCAGTGCCAAAGCGGGTGTTGATGGCATCTACAATTTGTGATAATTGTATTTGTTCTTCTTTGTCTTTTCTGATGCCTGCTTCTGTGCCGGGTTCCAAACCATATTCAGCCTGGTGCTCCATTACAATATTGGTTTCCTTTATTTTTTGTAATCGGTAATATTTCAATAAAACTTCATCGTTTAATTTAAACCGATCTTCCAATGATTTGCGGGGCAGCTTATTTAAAAGTAATCTGCCATACGCATATAATTTCTCCAATGCCATATCCTGAAAGGGCATTATCTGGCTTAAAAAAGAATAGGCCCTGGTAAATGAAAGAAGCGTATTCTTCCAATCTTCCTGCTCTGTTTCCGATTCCATTACCTTGAACCTGTCTACAGCGGGATCAATATAAGAATTGAGCAAAGCATGAATTTTCTTGTCATGCATATCTGCATTTTTAAAATACTGTGCTGCAAAATTTTCCACTTCCGATTGCCAGATAATTTGTTTTTCTTCCAGCTTCACTTTCAGGTCGTACAACCTGTTAGGGTCCGACTGTTCTGTGATACCTGTTAATTCATAATAAGGCTGAAACGAAATTTTAATCTCTTCTTCTTCGTTCATAAAATCCAATACAAAAGTATCTTCCTTGCCGGTACACATGCGGTTTAACCTGGATAATGTTTGTACTGCTTTTACGCCCGACAATTTTTTATCTACATACATCGTGTGTAGTAAGGGCTGGTCAAAACCGGTTTGGTATTTATCTGCCACCAATAATATCTGGTATTCATCTCTACCAAATCTTTCGGGCAATTCTTTTTCTGAAAAGCCATTTAATTTTACTTCGGTTAATTCCTGATCGGGTAAATCAGGGTCTTTTACTTTACCGGAAAATGCCACTAATGCTTTGATGTCGGTGTAATGATTTTCCTTTATATACTTTTGAAATTCAAAATAGTAACGCACTGCATGAAGCCTGGAACTGGTTACCAGCATTGCTTTGGCCTTGCCGCCAATTTTAGTGGCCACTACCTGCCTGAAATGTTCTATGATAATTTCTGTTTTCTGCGACAAATTATAAGGATGTAAAGACAGGAAACGGGCAATGGCACGGCTGGCTTTTTTCTTATTTACTTTGGGGTCTTCTTCAATTTGTTTGGATATTTTAAAGAAGGTTTTATACATCATGTAATTCTTCAGTACATCTAAAATAAAACCTTCCTGTATGGCTTGCCGCATAGAGTATAAATGAAACGGCCTTGGCTTTCCATCTTTTCCGGCATGGCCAAATACCTCTACCGTTTTTGCTTTTGGTGTTGCGGTAAATGCAAAGAAACTCATGTTAGGTTGCACACCTCTTGCCTGCATTGATTGCCTGATTAAATCTTCCGGATCGTTTTCTTCTTTATCGGTATCGTCTTTCTCTGCTTCCTGCAGGTTGGTTGCCGCCAGTACTTCCTTTAATTTTTTAGATGCCTCACCGCCCTGCGAACTATGTGCCTCATCCACTATAACGGCGTAGGTTCTGTTGGGTAAATTTTTAACTTCATCCAGCACCGCTGCAAAGGGAAATTTTTGCAGCGTGGTAATGATGACACTGTTACCGCTTTTTATGGCTTCGGCCAATTGCCCGGAACTTTTATCAACTCTTACCACAACGCCTTGCTTGTGTTCAAACTGGTAAATGGTATCCTGTAATTGTTTATCCAGCACCTTGCGGTCGGTTATTACAATGATGGAATTAAAAACTTTTTCGTCCAATGCATTGTGTAAACTAAACAGGCGGTAAGCCAGCCAGGCGATGGAATTGGATTTGCCGGAGCCTGCCGAATGCTGTATTAAATAATGCTGCCCTGCACCTTTCTGCTTTGCATCAGCCCACAATTGCCTTACCACATCCAACTGGTGATAACGGGGGAATATTATTTTTTCTTTTTTGTAAGTAGTTCCTTTTTGTTTGTATTCTTCTTTTTGTACATGAATGAATTTGCCAATGATATCGAGCCAGCTATCTTTTTGCCAAACCTGTTCCCACAGGTAAGCCGTTTTATACCCGGCAGGATTAGGCGGATTGCCTGCACCATTTTCATAGCCTAAATTAAACGGAAGAAAAATGGTTTCACCATTGTCTATTTTGGTAGTGATGTAAACCTCATCTGTATCTACCGCAAAATGTACAAGGGTTCTTTTATTGGGCTGAAACAGTAACTCCCGTGGATCCCTGTCTTCAATAAACTGGCGTTTTGCATGCTGCGTATTTTGATTGGTAAACTGGTTTTTTAATTCAACGGTTGCTACCGGCAGGCCATTTACAAACAACACCATATCCAATGAGTTCTCATTTTTTTTTGCGTATTTAACCTGGCGGGTTATGGATAAAATATTTTGATTGTACAGGTTTTCGGTATCGGCATTTAAAGTGGTTTCTGGTTTAAAATACGCCATATCATAAGTAACACCATTATCCGTAAAACCATTGCGTATAACATCCAAAGCGCCTCTTGTATCCAGTTCTTTATGAAGCCGCTGCAATAGCTTTGTTTGCGTATCGGCACGGTGAATGCTGGCCGACTTCTCCCATTTTGCAGGCTGGCTGTTTTGTAAAAAAGCAAACAACAAATTTTCATCTACACAAAAATCTTTGCTGTAGTCGGTTGCATTGCCTTTTATATAACCTGACTGAAGCAAGACCGTTTCGATGGCTTCTTCAAAAGCAAGTTCAGTGTGGTTTCTTGTTTTCATTGTTGTTGAGTTATCTCCCATGTATTAATCGATTTTGCGTCGATGGACTGCACCCATCTCTTTTTATATTTCGCCCTTTCAGACCGATGGGCTGCACCCATCTCTCTTTAGATATCGCCCTTTCAGGGCTGCCAATGCATTAGCCCCGAAGGGGTGTTTTATATGTGCAAAGGGTATAGCCCTTTGTACTAAATAAACCAATTTAGATCAAGCCCTGAAAGGGCGAAATCTATTTGCACAGGGTGTAGCCCTGTGTAACAAATAAACCAATAGCCACCAAGCCCTGAAAGGGCGTCATATCCCCACATGGGATGCCACCATATATTTGCCTAATCCCACACATAGCGTTCATCATAATCTACTTTATACTTTTTTAAAAATGCCCTGTATTCATCTTGAAAAGTTTTCTTTGCATGATGTTCATGTTGATTGGTGATGTAAGCTACGACTGTATCTACTTGTGACGGGTTTACAGAAAATGCTCCACACCCATCCTGCCAGTAAAAGTTTTTTAACGACTCGTCTTTTGTTTTCATCCATTTAGAAGAATGTGATTTTACTTCTTCTAACAATTTCATCAATGCTATTTTTTTTGATAACATACAGAGTATATGAACATGATCTGTATAGCCGCCTATTTTTATGGGCTGGCAATCCAGGTTGTTACAAATGCCGCCCATATAACTATGCAACTCTTCCTCATACGGCGAAAATATCATCGGTGTTCTATGCTTGGTGCTGAACACCAGGTGGATGTAATTTCTTACTAATGACTGTGACATAATTTTACATTTTTTTATGCTA
>JBBRCM010000159.1:0-9572 GCA_038204855.1 Chitinophagales bacterium | reverse complement strand
TCAGCAGGTCCGGAACCGTAAATAGTATAGCTGGTACCGGGCACTTCTTTGGCTGCTTTGCAAAAAGCATGGGTAACATCCGAAATCCGTTTTTGTTTTTCATCAATACGCCCCGCATATACCACTTTAAGTTCGCCATCTACAGAAAGCCCAGCCACATCTTCAGTTACCGGTGCTCCAATTGGGATATACTTTATGGATGTATGCAGTGGTGCCGTTTGCTGACTGATTTGCTGAATTAAATTGGATACACCAACTACCGAAGACACATCACTTTCATCATTGTTTGCCGCATATTTTTTTACCAGGTCATAATGATATTTATTATCGTTGTGCAAAACCATTACCGTTGGTATGCCTGCTTTTTTTATCCATTTGCCTGCTTCCAAAGGAATGGCAAAGTAATTGGTAATGAAAATATCCGGCGGAAATTCTTTTACATCGTTCAGTATCGCCAGTATTTTTTCATCATTGAATAATTCCCAGTAAACCAGTTTACAGGCAAAGCCTTCGTTAACAAAATAATTATAGGCAGGAAGGTCTTTATCATTTGCTGCAAGAAATATAATACGTGATTCAATATTTTTTTCCCTGAAATATGGCAAAAGGCGTTTGATCCACGTGGTAGGACCGTCTAAGTTATTGGGGGCATCAAAAGCGCAGATGGTAATTTTCATTTTTAATTTTTAATGCCTTAAAAAATATCCGGGTTTTTAATGATGTTTCTTTTAACCAAATAATTAAGAATGCCCGGGAAATAAACAGCCAATGCAAGTTTTAAAGCTATTTTCTTATTTCGTCCGCATATCTTCATCAACTCCTGGTTTAAATGATCCATGTTCAGGTAGCTTGTATATTTCTCATCCATGTACTTAAACAATTTCTTTTTGTTGCTTACACTGATGGACCGTAACATGGAATTACCCAACACCCGGTAATCGAACAAAATCTGAGGCACGTAATAAAATTTGTAATTTTTGAATGTCATGTTCATCCACATATCCCAATCCTCATATCCCATGATGGGCATTTTTTCATCATAGCCGCCAACAGCTTCCCAAACAGATTTGCGATAAACTGCACAGGCGTCTATGTGGTTTTCAACCATCATATTCTGCAAATTAAATTCGCCTATTACATGCCTTATATTTTTATCGCCAAAAAACTGGGCATCGCCATATACCATGGCTATTTCAGAATGTGCATCTAAAATTTTAATACTCTCATAAATATATTCCGGCCTTATGCGGTTGTCGCTGTCTAATGGTAAAATATACTCGCCTTTTGATGCTTTTATACCGTTGTTACGGGTGCGGCCAAGTCCCTGATTAACCTGGTTAATTACGTGATAACCATCGTTGGCAAGTCTGCCCATTTCTTCAATCGTAAATACGTCTGTAGATCCATCGTTGACAATAATCATTTCATATAAACTTTTATCAGTGCATTTTTCTACGCTGCTGATAGCTTCCCGAATGTATTGCCCATGATTATAACAAGGAATGATGATGGATATTTTTGGATTCATCTTTTAAACGTTTAAAGGCTTTGTGCCAATTACAACATAGTTCATTGTATTAACCGGGTTATAATCTTTTCTGTCGAGCCAGGAGAAAAACGCATTTACCATCCAATATATGCGTAGTTTAAAAAAGAAAGCCCGGTTAAGCCGTATAAAAAGATTTTTGCTTTTGCTGTACCGGAATGAATGAATGATTGCCTGGCCCGCAACCGACCACGCACCACCATTGGGATTTATCTCCACCACTTCAAAACCCGCTTTCTCCAAAACATATTTAAATCCATATTTAGTAAAACGGAAAAAATCGTACGGTTCTTCGTGGAGGTGCCAGTACATAGGGCCTGACACGATAAAATGGCCACCCGGTTTTACTAAACGAAAAGCTTCATTAACCAAGCCCTGGTGATCTTCTACATGTTCAATGGTTTGGGTAGAAAATGCAGTATCAAATGAATTATCGGGCAGCGGTATATTATTTGCCGGGCATAACACATCTACCTTTTGCAGGCTAGATTGCACGATATCGCAGCCAACATATTCATCGGTAATTCCCTGAAATATTTTTTCGTAGGGTTTATTACCGCAACCGATATCAATCACTTTTCCGGTGGCGTATTGCTTAATAGAAGATTTAAGGTCGCGTATTAACGGAGCATATACCAGGTAATTTAAATCAGACCGGGTAATTTTATCGTAATCCTCAAACCTTGAACCGTTTTCAATCCTCATTGCTTCGGTGAATTTTTTATTTTTTTAAAATAGTTGCTGGCAAAATAACGCATAGCGCTATAAGGACTTTGTAATATTTTTTTACTGTAAGCCGCATCCCTCACCCTCGACCTGTACACTTCAGGATGAACAAGCGGAAGTATTTTTTTATGGTTAGTGGTAATGGATGGATAATTATCTTTTACTTCATCGTTCACAAAAAACAACACATTCTGCCTGTACCAGGGCGAAACTTTATCATTGTTCCAGATAAGTTCTCTTAAACAATCGTAAGGTTTAAAATTATGCTTTGCAAATTTTTCTATCCAGTAATCGGGGTACTGCTCATTGTAGTGCAGTGTTCCATCCTGCCCCGGAATTGCTGCAGAAAAAACGATCACATCGCCCAGGTTACAAAGTGAAGCGATAAATTTTTCCGCATTCTCCGGTTTTATATGTTCGGCAACTTCAAGCGATGTTACCAGGTCAAATTTCCTGTCTGTGCTAAAACCATTATCCAGGTTAGCCGACACAAAATTGTTTTTATGAATGATCAGATCTTCAGCCCTCACATAATCGCCATCAACACCTAAAAAATCTGTTACACCCAATTCCTTCCAGTTGTATAGCCAGTTACCGGCGCCACATCCAATATCAATAACCGATGCTGGCTTAATAAATTGGATAACAACAGGAATGACTTCCTTTGCAGAATTAAAAGAATCATCTGAATGAAAACCGAAAAAATTATCCTCGTAAGTTTTAGGTGTCATGCTTTTTTTATTAAATAACAACCTGATGAATAAGCCTGTATTATCCGTTCGGCACGTTGATTCTTTGATAAATAATCATGGAGGGCTTTAGAGCAACCATCCCATGCATAGTAATCATCTAAAATTATTAAGCCCCCGGCAATTACCCTTGGAAATAAATGTTCCAGGCAAACCATGGTAGAGTCGTACCAGTCACCATCCAGCCGCAGTACCGCTATCGGTTCGTCGTTTTTAAACTGCGGCACTGTAACATCAAACCAACCTTTTATAAAACTGGTTTTATGCTGTACATTGGCCAGCGTCATTGCTTTTTGTGCCCATTCAATCTCTGCTTTACAATTATCATAATAAATGGCGGATTCTTTATCGGCCTGCCAGGCCAGGGCGGTTTCTCCATCAATTTCCTTTGCATCGGGCAAGCCTTCAAAACTGTCGAAGAGATAATAATTTCTGTCTTTACCCAGTACCTCCGCAATGCCTGCAATCATTCCGCCTCTCCAGACACCACACTCAATTACACTGCCTGGAATATTTTTAAATTTAGAGACCAGCTTTAAACAATCAATATAATCTCTTTGGGTTACCATTGAAAAACCCGAATATTTTTTATGCAAGGGACCGTACTTAAGATCAGATTTTATTTCCTTCAGATATTTTTTTGCATTATCAATTATCATATTCAACCATTTATCATTTTTGAAAACGGAACAATGTTTCCCTGTTCCATAGCATGTGGGTAAACTCTTCCTTTTTGTGGACTATCAATAATATTAAATCCTACAATATCTTTTTGCCAGTCGTAGGTTTCTGAATAATGGGGGCCTAACCAGGCGCTAACCAGAAAAGTGCCAGGTACAAATCCTGTTATTTCAATTTCTGTTTTAAAAATTTGCTCATTAAAAGAAACATCAATAAATGGCTCCAGGCTTGGTATCGCCTGCCCTATCATTGTGCCTGTATTGCTTGATATATTGAAAGCAACAAAAGCCTTATTCATCTTTACATCAGACTTAACTTTAAAAGTAACTTCCAGTTTTAAATCAGGCTGATGATCTTTTATAACGATGCTTACATTAGTAAAATGAGGTGTTGCTGTTTCCTTTTGCGTGGCCCAGTTATTTGTAAGCTGTATCCTGTTTAAGTACAATGGTATTACTTCCCCCACTAAATCGTTTTTTAGCACATGTCCCGACTCTAATAAAATTGCTGTTTTAGACAAACTTTTTATCGCATTCATATCATGGCTTACAAACAAAACCGTGCGGCCTTCATTCATGCTCACATCCTTCATCTTATTTAAACATTTTTTCTGAAATTCAGCATCGCCTACTGCAAGCACTTCGTCAATAATCAATATTTCCGGTTCCAGAAACGCAGCTACAGAAAAAGCTAAACGAAGCTGCATGCCGCTGCTGTAGCGTTTTAACGGAGTATCCAGAAATTTCTCCACGCCGCTAAAATCTACTATAGCATCAAAATGTTTGTTAATCTCTGCCTTGCGCATGCCAAGTATGCTCCCGTTCATATACACGTTTTCACGTCCGCTTAATTCCGGATGAAAACCCGTTCCCACTTCCAGTAAACTTGCTACCCTTCCCCGGCAAACTATTTTGCCCGAAGTTGGCGGAGTGATCCTGCTTAATATTTTCAGTAAAGTACTTTTACCTGCCCCGTTCCTGCCTATTATTCCAATACTTTCTCCTCCGTAAACATTAAAATTGATATCATCCAGTGCAAGAAAAGTACTGGCTTCCTTATCTTTTTTACGAAAAGGCCTGGTAAGTGCATCTCTTAATGAAAGATACCTTTCCTCTTTGGCGCCAATTCTGAATTTCTTTGTTAAATGCTGTACTTCTAATATTGGTTTCATAATTATGCTAAATCGGCAAAGTATGATTCTGTTTTTCTAAATGTATAAATTCCGATAAAAAATAACACTACAGCAACCGAACTTCCAATGGCTACGCCCTGCCAGTCAACTTGCTGACCGGTAAACACACTGCGGCAAAGCTGTATGGCAGAAGCAATCGGGTTTGCTTTCATGATGGTATTAATGACCGGGTTGGTAAATGCTTTTGCCGAATATAAAACCGGGTTGGCAAATAATAAAAACTGTATCATAAAGGGAAGCAGGTACTGAAAATCGCGGTACTTAACATTCAGCGCTGCTAAAAAAGTACCTAAACCAAATGTTGTAACTATGGTTATCAGGAGGCTTAAAGGCAAGTAAACGAACAGCTTTAAAAAATTAACCCCCTGGTGATAATAAATAAGAATGGCAACATAGATTGTTAATGCAAATAAAAAATCAACCAGTGCAGTAAGTATAGCACTCATGGGTATAATCAATCGGGGAAAATATATTTTTTTGATGATGTTGGCATTATTAACCATGCTGTTGGCACTGTTCATGAGCCCGTTGCTGAATATATTCCAGATCAATAACCCGCTGATAGCAAAAACGGGGTAAGGAATACCATCACTGCTTACATGAAGTGCCCTGCTGAAAATGAGGGTAAACATCAGCATCATAATCAGGGGCTGCAGAATGGCCCAAAGAATACCCAAAGCAGCTTGCTTATATTTTACCTTAACGTCACGCCAGGTAAAAAAATAAAACAGCTCCCGGTACTGAATCAATTCGGCCAATCCAAACGAGAATTTATTCTTCGCTTTTATTTCGTATTCCGTCATTAGGGGGTTTGTAAGGTAAATATAAGCCTAAAATTACTTGCAGTTTTGGAAGGGAACGGAGTATCGGTGTTTGAAAACGTATAAAAGTCTTAATTATTATTCATCCACTTATCGTACCACATCTGAAACATCAATATATACCACACTTTTTCTGCTCTTTCTATCTTGCCGTGATAAAACGAATGTTTTACCTTTTGTATTATGTGGTTGTTGAAAATATTCTGCTTTTCAATGAATTGTTCATCAAAATACATGTCTACAAAGGGCTTCAACTCATTTTGTAACCAGGCTGCAATGGGAATACCAAAGCCCATTTTGGGCCGGTCCATCATTTTAGCCGGAATATATTTGTGAACGATTTGCTTAAGGATGAATTTTTTGTTGCCTTTGTTGTATTTATAATCCAAAGGTAACTGTGCGGCCCATTCAATAATACGTTGATCTAAAAACGGCTCACGCCCTTCCAGGCTAACGCTCATGCCGGCCCTGTCAACCTTTTGCAAAATATCATCAAGCAGGTAAGTCTGGTAATCAACCGCCATCATGTACGATAAAACTGAATAATTATCTGGCTTAAGATCCTTACTGTCGAAATAAGAAGGCATTTGCTTGATGCTGTCTTTAAATAATTCCGTTAAGTCCTTTGTGTTCATCTGCTGCGTCATGCTCATTAAAACATTGCGGGCCGATGGTTCTTTTAAAAGCGATTTTACTTTTTCGTACCTGCTGTGAAAAAGATATTTTTTATTAAAAACCGGAATTTTATCCGCTGGTATAAGGTCCATCATGGCCGCGGCACTCTTGCGCAAAACGCCCGGTATTTTTTGGATTGAGCCGCCGTATTTCGACATGAAATCGTAACGGTTGTAACCGGCAAAAATTTCATCACCGGCATCTGCAGATAAGGCCACCGTTACTTTTTCTCTGGCAATGCGGCTTACCAGCGTTGTTGGTATGGCGCTGCTGTCGGCAAAAGGTTCGTCGTAAAAAAATGGAAGCTGCGGCACAATATCCAGCGCTTCTTTTTCGGTACAATAATATTCGGTATGATCGGTTCCAAGGTGAGCAGCAATTTGTTTTGCAAAGGGAGCTTCATTCATGCCGGCATGCGGAACCCCAATCGTAAATGTTTTTATTTTTTCTGTATTATTTTTTTGCAGGATGGCGGTAACACAACTGCTATCGTATCCGCCACTTAAAAAAACACCAACCGGCACATCGCTAACCATGCGGTATTGAAAAGCACTGGTTAGTAATTTTTCAGTTTCTTCAATGGCTTCGGGCAAGCTTATATCTAAAATTGGTTTGTTGTACGCATCGTACACATTCCAGTATTGTTCTTCTTTAAATTGCTGCGTTTTAATATCGAAATTTAAAAAATGACCGGGTTTTAATTTATAGGCATTGTTGAATATACAATGTGGTGTAGGCACATATCCAAACTGTAAAAAAGCACCCACAGCATCGTTGTTGATCTGTTTTTCAAAAGCCGGATGCTGCATGAGGACTTTCAATTCCGATCCAAAAAGAAACAAGCCATCTTTATAATAATAGAAAAAAGGTTTTACGCCGGCCCTGTCGCGGCAGGCAAATAATTTTTGTTCGGCCTCATCGTAAATAACGAATGCAAACATGCCGATAAATTTCTGCAAAGCAGCACTGCCCCATTCTTTGTAAGCATGTAAAATAACTTCGGTATCGCTGTGGCTATCGAATTGGTGTCCCTTTTGCTCCAGCTCTTTTTTTATTTCTGCATAATTATAAATCTCGCCGTTAAAAGTAATATGCAGGCTGCCAAATGTTTTTGGCTGGCTTCCCCCGGCAGTTAAATCAATAATACTTAACCTGCGGTGACCGAGACCGATTTTAGCATTCGTAGTTTCATACATGCCATAACCCTCGCCATCGGGGCCGCGGTGCGCCATGATGCGGTTCATTTTTTCCAATACATCTATATTGGTTTTCTTATTAAAATCTATAAAGCCGGAGATGCCACACATACTATTTTATTTATTGGTAAAGGTAAGATACCTTGTTCTGTTAATTAGTATCGCTCAAAGCTTCGTCATAAATTTTTCGTAAACCGGCAATATGATGCGGCAAAGTAAAATTATTAATCGCTCTTTGTCTTCCAGCTTCGGCTTTTGAAAGCAGTACATTCTTATCGGCCATACTTAGTGAGACTATCTGCGATGCAGCATCCTGCACATCTGCCAGTGAAAAATACCAGGCATTGTCTTCACATTGTTCTTTAAAAGATACAATATCACTCAGCAGCAACGGCATGCGCATGGCCATGGCTTCAAGTATACCCAAAGAAAACCCTTCGTAAGTTGATGACATTACAAAGAGATCGTATTGCGGTATAATGGCTTCAATATTATTCACCTCGCCTTTTAAAAAAACCTTTGCCCCGGTTAAATCAATCTGTTGTTGTAGTTCTGCCTGCAAGTTGCCGGTGCCATAAATATCCAGCTCAATATTTTTATCTTTTATCAATGCCATAGCATTAATGATGTAAGGATAATTTTTTTGAAGTCGCAAAGCCCCAACAGCCAGCATTTTAAAAGTATCATTGTTTTTTGCAGCAGAAACCTTGTCAACATTAAACCGTTCAACATCTACGAACGTATACAATGCATAGGCTTTGTAAGGCTTTAAGTTTAAAAAAGAAAAATACTCCTCCAGGGCGCCTTTGGCAACCACAATGATGATGCTTTTTCGGAACTTGTAAGTAAGCTTATCTAAAAAACGGATGTACCAATGTTTGTATTCGCCCGAGGTTGCAATAAAAGCATGTATGGTTGTAATTAGCGGGATTTTCTTTGGTACCGAAAGTCGGGCAACAAGCGTTGGCCAAAAAAGATGGGTATGAACCAGGTCAGGCTTTTCTGCTTTAACTAATTTTTTAAATTTAAAAAATGCAAGCGGTAAAGTAAGCAGTGATTTTATATTGAGACAAATCCATTTTTTGCACTGCAATTCTGCTTCGAAATTATTGCCCGGAAAGAGTGTAACCACCACATGTTCATATTCAGGCAGTTCTTTTATTACCCTCACCATCATGGTTTCGGCACCGCCGCGGCTAAGGTTAAAAATAAAATGAACGATTTTTTTTTGCATGCTGAACTTGAATTTCTTATTCACTTCGTGAATTTCTTTTGCCACGGATACTTCGACAGGCTCAATACACAGATTTTCACGAAAAAAACTTCCGCAGATTTCGCTGATGTCTCAGATACAAAGTTTTATTTTCTGCGTATTCTGCGACATCTGCGGGCAAACCAAAAACTACGCAGTAGTTTCAGATTTTTTAATACCTTTTACTACATAAGCAGTGCTATTATCAAAACGGATAGTGCCACCCCAAACCTGTTCCATACCATTTTCTTCAAACCATTTTTTTACGGTACTTACTTTTTGAGGCTGGTCGTACTCCGGGCTAAACATATCAAATGTATCCAGGATGCACCATTCCCTCAGTTCCTGTTTGCTCATGCCTTGTGGCAATGTGCCTTTAATATCACAAATGGGGATAAAGCGGTTAACAAATCTGCCCATGCCTATTTTATTAAAAAAAGTAGTAGCAGAAATCATCCAGTTAACATTCTTTTCAATTTTATTCAGCAATTTTTCGTTACTCCATTTTTTGGTAATGGGCCGGAAGATGTATTTAGCCTGCACTTTTGTCCACCAGCCGTTAACACAATAAAAATCAACAATTACTTCGGCACCGGACTTAGCCATATTTATGAGAGACTGAACTGTTTTTTGTACATCGGGTGTATGTTGTATCACACCAAAACAAAAAACTTTGTCAAACTGGCCTTTTGCAAAAGGCATATCATACACACTGGCCTGGTACAAATGAAAAC
>JBBRCM010000158.1:0-9619 GCA_038204855.1 Chitinophagales bacterium | reverse complement strand
GATATCTGGAGCGATGTTCCGGGTTCTTTTTCGAGCGGGGCTGCTTATGCCGATCTGGATAATGATGGCGACCTGGACCTTGTTGTAAATAATGTGGATGGTAACGCTTTTATTTTAAAGAATAATATCCGGGAGCTAAATCCCGCTTCTCATTTCTTAAGATTTCGCTTTTACAAAAGCCCCGGATCAAACGATGAAGTTTATGGCGCAACTGTAAAACTTACCAATGCAAAAGGGCAGATACAATTGCAGCATTACCATCCGCAGCATGGGTTTTTATCCAGCATGGAGCATGTGCTTCATTTTGGAACAGGAGAAGAAAGCACGATAACCAAAGCTGAGATTACTTTCCCCAATCAAAAGAAAATTATACTTGAAAATGTAAATGCTGACCAGGTGCTTACGCTTTATGAATCAAACGCTGTAGGCAGCAGCAACAGCACGGTTGTAAAGGCCGGTACTTTTAAAGATGTTACTGCAGAGGGTAAATTAAAATACACTCAGGCCGAAGATGATTTTATTGATTTTAAAAGAGAGCCACTGATACCTTACAAGTGCAGCCGCAAAGGCCCTTATTATGCCAAGACAGATGTAAACGGAGATAAACTGGAAGATATTTTTATTGGTGGCGCAGCAGGTTTTGAGGCAAAGCTGATGATACAGAATGCGAATGGCAGTTTTACTGAAAAAAAACAGGCTGCATTTACGGCTGATAAAAAATGCGAAGATATGGCTGCTGTTTTCTTTGATGCTGATGGCGATGGCGATATGGATTTGTATGTAGTAAGTGGTGGCGCAGAATTTATGCCGGGTGATAAATTGTACCAGGACCGTTTATACAAAAATGACGGCAAAGGAAATTTTACCGCTGCACCCAATGCCTTACCTGTTGAGGGTTTTAACGGCTCTTGTGTTACTGCACTTGATTATGATGGAGATGGGGATTTAGATCTTTTTATTGGCGGCCATGTTTTACCGGGTAAATTTCCAAAGCCTGAAAGAAGTATGCTTCTGCAGAATAATAAAGGCGTTTTTACCGATGTTACCAACCAGGTTGCAGAGGCATTACTTAATCCCGGCATAGTTAACCAGGCGGTTTGGGCCGATATGGATGCTGATGGAAAAAATGAATTATCG
Source organism: Chitinophagales bacterium (assembly GCA_038204855.1). Classification (GTDB taxonomy): domain Bacteria; phylum Bacteroidota; class Bacteroidia; order Chitinophagales; family Chitinophagaceae; genus Ferruginibacter. The sequence goes on along the minus strand of JBBRCM010000158.1, from coordinate 8,482 downwards.
ATCAGTGGCGAATGGATGCCTTTGGAAATATTTGGAATAGAGAACGGGCTATTTGTAAAAAAACAAAATACCGTTCATATTGTGTTGCCATCCAAAAAAGATACCACTATCAGTATGGATGCATTAAGCGGCTGGTGGTATAATATGAAGGCAGAAGATATTGACAAAGATGGCCGCATGGATTTTGTGGTTGGCAACCGCGGCTTAAATTCTAATATAAAAGGAAATATTAACGAGCCATGTACCATTTATGCAAAAGATTTTGATAACAACGGAAGTTATGATGCCATACTCGGCTATTACCAATGGGGTAAATGTTATCCGCTTTACAGCCGGGATCAATTGATTGACCAAATCCCTTCCATGCGGAAAAAATTTGTGCGTTACAGGGACTACTCCGGTAAAACAATGGACCAGATCTTAACCGTTACAGAAAAAGCAAACATGGACATTTTTAAAACCAACTTTTTTGAATCTGGTGTGCTGATGAACGAAGGCAATAATACTTTCCGGTTTATTCCTTTTCCTGAAAAAGCCCAGTTCTCTACAATTAACGATATGATTATTGATGATATAGATGGCGACGGCATAAAAGATATTTTGGTTTGTGGTAACAGCAACGACCCCGCTGTTATGACGGGTGTGTATGATGCAACATCGGCATTGCTTTTAAAAGGTACTGGTGGTGGAAATTTTACGGCCGTATCGCCTGTTGAAGATGGATTAAATGTAAAAGGTGAATCCCGTAAAATGGTTTATCTGAAAGATAAAAACATGATTATCTTTTTAAAGAACGATGCGCCGGCGCAGGTGTTTATGAAGAAGTGAAAAACTATTTCACTATTTTAATGAAATATATTTTATTAATATTTTTTGTTTTTTTTATTCTATCAGCCAAAAGCCAGATGGGAGGAAAGGAGTATGATTGTGTTACTAAATTAAAATTAACTCCAAAGCAAAGGCTTAATCTGTATCCTTTCAATCGTGCAAAAAAAATTCAGATTGTTTCCTTTTCTAAAGATCTTTTATCAGTTCCGTTAAATAAAAAATCACTTATCTGGTCAGAAGTAAAAGACTCGGTTACATTGAGTACCCAACAAGTTGATTCATTAACTGACATCTTATTCAATATTGGTTTTAAAGGTAACAGATATACCAAAAATATTTCTACAGCAGTTGGATTAGATATCGCAATTATATTTTTCGATTCAACAAACAAATTTTTTGAGTATATAGACGTTTGTTTTGACTGTGGAGAAGTTGACCTTACAACTTTTAAGCACAGAAAAAATATAGGGTGGCCTTGCAACCAAAAATTACAAAAAATTAAGGATCTCTCTATAAAATCTGGATTAAATTTTTGAAAGCTTTAAAAAGCTTTTCATTTCAATAACAGCTTCCCAAACTTTTCTATCTCCCCAATTTCCAGCGCAGAGATATTTTCGTTGTTATCAAATTTCGATTTAAAGAAAATCAATCTCTTGTGTTGAGGGTATCTTTCAAGAATAGCTGAAATTTTTTTGCCAATGGCTTCATCTTTAACCGGCAGTCCTGCAGTTTTAGTTGCCGCAGCCCGTTCCCTGGTTGGCTTTTTTTTGATGATGGCTTCTAAAGTTGCCAGCTTGCCCTGCGAAATAACCTGGGCTTTAACCGCCTTACTATGCAGGTCTTCCAGTTGTTTTTTGCTTAAGCCACCACGGTTGCAATATTGCTGCTGCAGGCTGTTTACAAAGTTTGATGTTGGGTGTGCCTTCACCATTTCGTTCAGTATATCTAAAAGTATATCCATTTTTTTATTGCGTTAAAGTATGCAATGTTTTCTTCCCGATGATTGTTAGTTCATTACCAATGGCAATCCATTTTCCAAATTCTGTTGGCGGTATGTAACAATCAACCGATAAGTAATAGGCATGGTCATAATCAGAAAGTGTTGACCATTGCGGTAACCCTTTAGTTCTTTGTTTTGCAAATATTTTAGGAAACCCATGCAGCACTTCGCCTGTTTGCGGATGGCGTGTTGGTACCACACACCTGGCACGAGGGCTTATTCCATAAAGTGTTACTTCGCCAATTTTAAATTCAATCGCTGTTCCTTCTTCTAAAAAAAGTTTGTCTTCCCAAAAGGCAGGTGCTCCTGTAATTTCAATAGTTGCCCTGAAACGTTTTCTTGTTTCTTCCATGTCCATATCATTAAACCAGGCAGCCACCGTTTTAAGGCTTTCGTTTGATAAAACGGTTACACCACTTTGTACGGGTATATCCAGAAATTCACCTTCGGTGTTTCTGATAAGTGTAACGGTTGTCTTAAAAAATGAAGAAAGAAATTCATCAATAGCGTGTTTATCTTTTTGCAGATGAAAATTGTTCCAGACTTCTTCTGTGTCATACCTGAAGGAAATTATTTCACTTTCAAAATCCACAGCAGATCTTAACAGGTGTACCAGCGCATTTGCTTTCCCGTTCACAAATTTTCCATTGCCATCAACAATGGCGAATTCCCTGTCATGGATTAAAGAACCTCCATTGCCGATTTGCGCCTTTTGCAACGGAACACCATCCAGCGATTTTACCGGGTAAATTGTAATTCTATCTACACCAGGATTTGACTGCATCATAAAAATTGGTTCGGCTTAGGCCTTAAATATTCCCATTAAAATTAACACATGCTGTGCAATAATTGACTATTCCCTATCGTTAAGTGTAATACTCTAAACATTTAATCCATGAACAAAACCCCATCCCAGGAAAAATCCGGCCATTTATTGGTGCAGGTATTTAAAAATTTTATAGGTAAACTAAGGCAAAATCCTGATGTTTATCCAATCCGGTACTACAAAAAAAGCCGCAGGTTTGGCGGTAGTTTCAACAGGCAGGCCGTAAAATAACGAATCCCTGTTCGGAAATTACCTTCGGAAAGATTAGGTAAAACTGCGCTTGACAATATGTGTACCGGGTTTGTATTTTTGATGTACAAAATCTGACGTATGAAAAACGATACCACAACACAGCAGTTTTCTGCCAATGCCTTTCTAAAATTTTTGGGTAATGCCTTAAGAAATTTTTTTCTATCAGGAAACAACCGCGATTTTGAAAGATTGAAAAATTTTATTTCTTCCTGAAACAATTTACTTTTCTCACAACAACGTACTTAACTGAACAGGTATTCAACATCTGATTTGGAGAGGGCTTTTACAAAGCTTGCGTCATCGGCAATCAGTTCGCTGGCTAGTTTTCTTTTCTTTTCCTGCAGTTGCAGTATCTTATCTTCAATAGTATCCACGCAAATCATGCGGTAGGCAAAAATGTTTTTGGTTTGGCCAATACGATGCGTACGGTCAATGGCCTGTTGCTCCACAGCAGGGTTCCACCAGGGATCAACAATATATACATAATCAGCAGCAGTTAAGTTTAAACCAACACCACCGGCTTTCAGCGAAATTAAAAACACCCGGCACTCATCATTGTTCTGAAAATTCTGAATTGCTTTTTCCCTGTCTGGCGCCGATGTGCTGCCATCAAAATATTCAAACGGAATACCATCTTCAATCAGTTTCTTTTTTATTAAAGCCAGCATACCCAGAAACTGGGAGAATATAAGTGCCTTATGATTACCGATGTTTTCTTCAATCTCCCTAGCAAGTTCATCTAACTTAATAGAATGGTTTGGATATTTTTCATCTTCATTCAATATGGCCGGGCTATCACATATTTGACGCAACTTCATCAAACCCTGTAAAATGGTTAACTGCGATTTACCAATTCCCTGCTGATCAATGGTGCCAAGTATTTTTTCCCGATAACTGTTGCGGTAAACCTCGTAAACCTTGCGTTGCTCTGTTTCCATTTCGCAAAACAAAATCGTTTCTGTTTTATCCGGTAAGTCTTTGGCCACCTGTTCTTTAGTGCGACGTAAAATAAACGGGAATAAAAGTTTACGTAAGTGTTCCTTTTGTTCCTGCTCACCAAATTTATCAATCGGCGTTGCAAATTCGTTTCTGAAAAACTCCATATTACCCAGCAAGCCTGGGTTTAAGAAATTCATTTGCGCAAAAATATCGAAGGTATTATTCTGCAGCGGGGTACCACTCATGCACAGCCTGTTCTTCGCATTTAGTAAACCAGCAGCTTTGGTAACTTTTGATGCCGGGTTTTTTATTGCCTGGCTTTCATCGAGTACTACATAATCAAAATTAATTTTCAGCAACACCTGTATATCGCTGCGCAAAGTGCCATAAGTAGTAATAATAATGTTGTGTGCACTTAACTCTTCTACACTACGGCTTCTAATGCTGCCGTGATGAATATGAAAAGATAAAGAAGGAGAAAACTTTTGAACTTCGTTTCGCCAGTTATAAATTAATGTTGTAGGGCAAACAACCAAGGCCTTTAAACCACCGGTAACTTCTTTGTAATGATGCAGCATACTCAATGCCTGGATGGTTTTACCCAAACCCATATCATCTGCCAGAATACCGCCCCACCCCACGTCGTTTAAATAGTTAAGCCACTGAAAGCCGGAAGTTTGATAAGGGCGAAGTATAGCCTGTAAATGTTCCGGAGCTGGCGTTTCCGGAATATTCTTAAATTCTTTCAGGCGTTCATATTTTTCATCCAGCTCAAAACTAAGTTCCTTTTCATCCCTGTTTTCGTACAGCTCATCAATCACACTCATGTGGTATTTTGATAAGCGTAACTGGTCGCTTCGGCCATCGCCCACCTTAAACAACAGCGAGTATCTCTTTAGCCATTCATCAGGCAATATGCCCAAGGTGCCGTCGTTCAATTGAACAAAGGATTGTTTATTAACCAGCGCATTTTTTATTTCTTCAATACCAACACGCTGTTCGCCAAATTCAATTTCAACTTTTGCATCAAACCAGTCCATGCCGCTGCTCACATGTATATGTGTATTGGGCCTGGCCGTGTTAAACCGAAAATTACGCAATGCTTCAAAACCAAATACCGACACTTTCATTTCGTTCATAGCATCAACAAATAAAAAGAACCAGTTATTGCGCAGTACATCTGCACCTCTTAATACCAGGTTGTTCTTATTGTCATCGGGCCTTACAAACATGGAGTGCAGACTTTCCAGTTTTTTCAGAAAGTTTTCCTCTGCTTCTAAATTCCTTTCAATGATCAGTATCTTATCTCCATCGGGGATGATGATGTTCTCTTTATCTGCAGCCTTTGTTTCAAAACCCTTGTAGGTAAATACCGGTTGAAACACCAGGTAGTCGCCCTTTTCCTGCAATTGCAGTTTTACTTCAGGCTCGCCACTTTTAATTTCTCTTACTAAGCTCTTGTCAAACTCTACCTTGTATTCTTTGGTAAGTGGCAAAATAATTTTTTTCATTTTATCAGCCCAGTTGTCTTTACTAAGCTGAATATTTCCTTCCTTCAAAAACTTTTCTGCCTGCAATACATCCTCTGATTTTTGCCACAGATACAAAACTTTATCATTTAAATAAACCAGGCTGCTGTTACATTCATTATCTGTAAAAGGAATAACATTGCCCATTAATTTAACCGTACAGGCAATTTCAAAATGATCGGCACTTGCCTGCACTTTAAATACCGGTTCAATAAAATGATTGCTTAATTCAATTTCAACCAGGTTAGCTGTTGTAAACGACTTGCCTTTGGGCAAACAAAAAACAAAATTATTTTCAGATTGCTCCTCAAATATTTTTTTAAGCTTGGGTTGCAGATATTCTGCAATCAGGGCTTTTGTTTCTTCTGGTAAATCATCTCCATCAGTATGAATAATGTTTTCCCAAATGCCGCTGAAAGGCGAGTTACGATCGAGGTATTTATTTATTTCAACAGCCTGTAATTTGCGTACCTGCTGCACCAATTGTTTATCATCCTCGCTAAACACTTCTGTATTTACAAATTTGGTAAGGTCTATTTTTTCAACTTTACCAAGATATTTGCTTTGTTCTTCGTTTGTTTCCCCCTGTATGGCATCCACATCAAAATATGGATACATCCCTGCATTAAAATTAAAAACTACGCCCAGCTTTTTTGATGGGCGTTCTTCCAGCGCCACTTCTTCAGTTGGCATATCGGGCACTATAAAAACTTCCGATGGCCTTGCTGCTACCGTGCCGGGTGCTACTCTTTTAATAGAAATGTTTAATACTTTTAAAAATGGTTTTCCTTCTTTGTAAGTAAATTCAAATTTACCGTTAAGGTCGTCTTCCAGGCTGTACCCGTAAATCTGGAGCAGTTTATTTTTTTCCTTATCCCAGTTGCGTATGCTGTCGAAATAGTTAGCGCCGTAAGCATCCAACAATTGCAAAAACAATAAAGTCTTATGTTCGCAAAGCGGATGTTCGGTTTCACCGCATTTGCAGGAAGTATCAAAATTCCGCTCATCGTTTTTTTGAATTACGAGTGGAAAAGTTTCGCCATCAATAATTAATTCCGCTTCTACCCTTTCATCTGCTGCTTTAATAATATTTGCTCTTGTGCTGCGTAAAAGATTTTCAGCTTCGGCATAAATACCCGGCGATGAAAGCAGTTTGATCATCTTCAGTTCAATATGCTTCATCTTGGCAACGGTATGCCGCTGGTTGTACTGGATATTGGTGTTACCCAGCATGTTTTTATCAACCATATCCTGCAGGCGAATCAATGCTGCGCCTTCGTGACGGCATATATCGCCCATGTTGTATGGGCAACTGCAGCGGACTGTCATTGATTTAGCGTCGGTGTATTTTTGAATATAGACTTTGTAAAAAGTAGCGTAGCTGTCATCCTTTACCCTAAAAACAACGCTACCCATCAACTGGTCATGTTCAACCAGTTCCACAAAACCCATTGCATGGATTTTTTTGCTCCGACGAATCACTTCATCCGAGCCGTTATTATAAACATATTTGATAAGGTGCGGTAATGCCATGCCCGGTTTAAAAATGCCATTTTTAGGATTTCAGTTTTCTGAAAAAGGCAATTTGCAAAAGTAACGAAAAAAAGTGGAGCCCTGAAACGTTAATGGAAGTTTATACCGATATACCAGTATTTAGCCCAAAGCAATCTGCAATCGGTATAATACCATCTAAGATTTCAACGTAGTCCTTTGGACTACTTTTTAAATCAAGATGGTATTAGAAAGAATTTTGTGTTAATTATTTGAACCCGTAGACTGAGTTTATTTTGAAACGAGCTTACCATCTTCGTAAACAACCAAAACATTTGCGCAATCAGGAGTAAGGCAATAGCGGATGTCTTTTTCCAACCCAAAACCAGAGAGCCTGTTGTAATGCGAAGCATTTTTTGCTTTCATAAATTCAAACAGGTCTGCTTTGGCATCGTTATACATGGTAGTTGCCATTTGAGATGAGTCGCAGTTAATTGAGAAATGCTTTCCAATCCGGTCAATTACCGCACCGGCAAATAATGTGTCTTCAATATTTACCCTGTTTTTCCAGGCGGCACAGCCCAATATTACAGGTAGATTTTGTGCTACTAAAAAATCGCAAACGGCTGATAAATTGGGGAACGACCCTGTGATTATACCTTTTGCATTTTCGGCAAGTGCCATGTGCAACAATTTGGTACCATTGGTTGTAGTTAATACCAAGGTTTTTCCGCCAACAAAATCCCGTGGGTACTCAAAAGGAGAGTTACCATATTGCAGGCCTTCGGCAATTTGTCCGTCCCTTTCGCCGGCAGTAATGCTGTCTATTTGTTTTCCAATGCGAATACATTCTGCAACACTATCAACAGGGATGATGGCTTTTGCCCCGTTATGCAAAGCAGAGGCAATGGTAGAGGTGGCCCGCAGAACATCAATGATAACAACTATACTCTTTTCTACCGGATACAGATCTAAAAGTGCGGGTGAAAGTGCAGTATATAATTCGGGTTTATCGGTTTGCATCGGTTTAAAATTAAATCAAAATGGCTTTCCATTTTTGTGTTTCGGCATATTCTTTAATTACTTCGTTTCTTTTTATTAAAAATTTCTCAAGGTGTGATTTTAGAAAAAGCGCATTGGCTATTTTTCCAATTTTTCCAAACGGTGTTTCAAAGTCTATCAAATCAATTATAATGGTTCCGTTTTCTGCGGCTTTAAAATGGTGTTCGTGCCTAAAGCTTTTAAAGTCTCCTTTTGTCATTTCATCAATAAAAAACTCAGGGCTTTTCATCTCTGTAATTTTAGAAGTGAATTGCCTGGTTTTAAAAAGGTGTTTTGCCTGCCAGGTTACGGTTTCGTCTTTGTTTATTAAACCTGTCATTACACCATCAATTGCTTTTTCGTTGCTTGATGCAGTTGAGATCTGGTGCAGGTTTATGCTTCGGCTTAAATCAAAAACACGTTCAATAGGTGCCGCTATAAAAGATGTAAGATGAATTTTGGCCATAGTTGATCAATGGATAATTGATAATGAAATAATGGATAATTCCTTAGCAATAAAAAGAGTTATTGAAAATGAAAGCTAAATGATCCCGAAAAATTATCCATTATCAATTA
>JBBRCM010000157.1:0-9743 GCA_038204855.1 Chitinophagales bacterium | reverse complement strand
GATGAGTTTACTTTTAAGGGTCGTCAGAGACTATGACGTTGATAGGCTATAGGTATACAGGTGGTAACATCAAAGCCGAGTAGTACTAATTGCCCGTAAGCTTTATTTTTTATTTTTCTTAGGAAGAATAATTATATTTTTACTCTACTTTACTTCTTATTCCAATATGTCACCTTATTATGCTTTTAGCTTTTAGCCATTAGCCTTTAGCAGAAACCTGCTAACAGCTAACAGCTAAGTTCTAACAGCTACATTCTTATGGTGGTTTTGCCGAGGGTGTTCACCTCTTCCCATACCGAACAGAGAAGTTAAGCCCCTCATGGCCGATGGTACTGCACAACAATGCGGGAGAGTAGGTAGCTGCCATATTCTTTTAAAAAGCCTTTCAGGAAACTGAGAGGCCTTTTTGTTTTATCACATTTTGATTTTTTTTGAAATTATTTATTCCACACAAAAAAGATAAGTTGATCCGCCGCTCCGGATAAATGCTACGACACAATTTTTCGTTAGAATATCGTTTTTCACTTAGGCCACAATGCCATATTCTTCAAAATTCCTTTAAGGAAATTGAAAAGCTTTTTTTGTTTTAATACGAGTCAGTGCTCTAAAAATTACTACCTTTAACTCCCATATCTTTAACCCCAAAATCTATCAACAGGATAGCAGTAAATATCTATCTTAACTTTAACGGAAACTGCAAAGAAGCTTTTAATTTTTACAAGTCTGTTTTAGGCGGCGAATTTATTTACCTGGGTCGCTTTGGCGGTATACCAACATCTGAAAACTATAAAGTATCTGACGAACATGCTTAAACGATTATGCATGTTTTGCTTCCTGTTGGTAGATACACGCTTATTGATACCGGCGGAGATTGGGCACCTGGCTTAGTACAGGGAAATAATTTTTCCGTATCATTAAATGCTGACAGTTAGGAAGATGCAGAAAGATTATTTAATGGTTTATCAGAAGGAGGAAGAATTGCCTTGCCCTTTAGAAAAACTTTCTGGAGCGAAAACTTTGGTATGTTTATCGACAAGTTTGGCATTGCTTGGATGGTTAGTTTTGATGGAAACCAGCAGAAATAATTTACGCAAGCGTTGGTTTTGCATGAATGCTTTATAAGTTACAAGCCTTTTATCCGTTAAAGATGAAAGGCTTTTTTAATTGTCTATTGCCGCCGCCGTTTTATAATTAAAAAGCTCGGCGGCAGACTTAAAAATACAAAGCAGACTTATAATAAAAGTGCTGCTGTAATTACTAAAAGATGTGTTTTTAAATAGAAAGACGCTGCCCAATGCGCCTACTACTACGGCAAGATGAATTATTAATTGCCTACTGTCGAATAGTGCGGCGTAGGTATCGGGATCAGCTGTAAAGATACTCCCGTTTCTGAAAAAATAAAATATGAGGTAGTAAGATTGACTGAAAATGCTGATGAGTAAACTTAAATTAAAAAACCTGTTTTGAAAAAGCAAGGTGGTTAACACATTGCCCTTATCTGCATTGTTATTGGCTGCAAAACCAATAAAGGCAATAATAAATATGGAATAAAATAAAAAAATACCAATGCGTATCAGAAAATATTTTATGGCTTTATTAAAGTTGTAAATCAGCGGGGAATTAGTGTTAACAGTTGCTGGTTGCTGGTTTTGGCTAAATACAATACGTATGCTGTTGAAAAATGCCATTACCAGGGTTTCGAGCCAAAAAAACCAGAAGGCTTCAAAGGGTTGCCAATTATAGAACAGCGCACCAAAAATGGGAACCAGGTTAAAAGCAACAATGAAGAAAATGACAAGAGACTTTTTCATGCTGTAAAATAAAGCAATAAATGATCATTATTTTTTTACTCCTTATTTGGGTTTGATAAAGCAACCGTGATAGCTTAACTTAGCTATAAAACCATTTGTATCGGTAACCAAATTGTGCTTCTATAATATGAACCAAGATAAAAAGATGACCTGCCTGTTTATTGATATTGGCGGCGTATTACTAACGAATGGATGGGGCCATGAATCCCGGCAACTTGCTGCTGCAAAGTTTGCACTGGATCTGCCTGAAATGGAAACCCGTCACAAGATGACTTTTGATACCTATGAAACGGGGAAACTTACGCTGGATGAATACCTTGACCGTACTGTGTTTTATGAAGAGCGGGGGTTTAGTAAACAGGAGTTCAGGGGGTTTATGTTTGCACAATCGAAACGGCTGCCGCACATGATTGAATTTATAATAGCATTAAAACTGAAGTATGGTTTAAAGATTGCCGTTGTAAGCAATGAAGGAAGGGAACTAAATACACACCGCATTAAAACATTCGGGCTGGGTGCTTTTGTAGATTTTTTTATATCGAGCTGCTATGTGCATTTGCGTAAGCCTGACGCGGACATTTTTAAACTGGCGCTGGATATAGCGCATGTGAAACCTGCCGAGGTAATTTATATTGAAGACCGGCCTATGTTTGTGAGCGTGGCTGAAAGCCTGGGCATACAAGGTGTACATCATATTAGTTATGAAGATACCCGTAGTAAACTGGCGGCATTTGGTATGACAGTTGCATGATGAGTAGGTATGACCGCAACTTCCTCCACAACCGCCATTGCCTAAAAAGGGGGATAGTGTAATGAACAAAATAATTAAAGTCAGATTCCTTTTTGCAGGAATGCCTAATAAATTAAAAGCCTTTTATCTGTTAAAGATGAAAGGTTTTTAATTTTAAATAAGGAATAAAACAAAGTTTTTTATAAGCTTAGCTAACGATACATTTGCAACCCTACAATTTTTTATGATGGATATAAAATACACACAACATATTGCTGTTGCATTGGGGTTACATTTAAAACAAGTCAACAGTATTTATCAACTACATTCAGAAGGTAGTACCATTCCTTTTATTGCACGCTACCGCAAAGAAGCAACCGGAAATCTGGACGAAGTTGTAATTGCCAACGTAATTGACCAGGTGAAATATTTTAATGAACTGGAAAAACGCAAGGAGACTGTTTTAAAAACAATTGAAGAATCAGGCAAGTTAACGCCGGAATTAAAAATGCGTATTGAGGATTGTACGAGTGCAACCGTACTGGAAGATATTTACATTCCGTTTAAACCAAAGCGTAAAACCAAGGCCAGCATTGCTATTGAAAAAGGCCTGGAACCACTTGCAACTTTATTGTTTGCACAAGGCTTTGAAAACCCCGAAACCGCAGCAACGAAATTTGTTACAGAAGCCGTTAAAGATATTGCTGAAGCATTGCAGGGAGCCAGGGATATTATGGCAGAGTGGATAGCCGAGAATGAATCGGCAAGAAATATTGTGCGTAAATTATTTACCGCTGATGCTACCATCGCAGCGAAAGTGCTGATCAGTAAAAAAGATGATGAAGATGCTCAAAAATACCGTGACTATTTTGAGTATAAAGAGCCACTGGCACAAAGCCCATCGCACCGCATATTGGCCATACGCCGTGGCGAAAAGGAAGGTTTTTTGCTGATGGATATTAATATTGATAAAGAAACGGCGCAGGATGCCATCAAAAATATACTTATAAAATCATCCGGCCTTGCGGGTAAACAGGTTTCATTGGCAATAGATGATTCTTACGTTCGCTTGCTGCAGCCATCTATTGAAACTGAGTTCAGGATGGCAAGTAAAATAAAAGCGGATGAAGAAGCCATCAGAGTATTTGCAGAAAATCTGCGTCAGCTTTTACTGGCATCTCCATTAGGCCATAAAAGAGTGATGGCGCTTGACCCAGGATTTAAATCGGGTTGTAAAGTTGTTTGCCTAGATGAGTACGGTGGATTTTTAAAGTACAATACTATTTATCCTCATGCACCCCAAAACGATTGGAATGGTGCTATCAGAACAATAAAAGAATTGGTTACCGAATATAATATTGAAGCCATTGGTTATGGTAACGGCACGGCAAGCAAAGAAACAGATCAATTGCTGCGAGCCATTGATTTTGGTAAACCTGTCTCGCTTTTTATGGTTAATGAAAATGGGGCTTCCATTTATTCTGCCAGCGAAGTGGCGAGGGAAGAATTTCCGGATGAGGATGTTACGGTACGTGGATCGATAAGTATTGGCAGAAGATTGCTTGACCCATTAAGTGAGCTGGTGAAAATTGATGCCAAAAGTATTGGCGTAGGGCAGTATCAGCATGATGTAAATCAAAACCGTTTAAAAGAATCGCTGGATAAGGTTGTGGAGAGCTGTGTGAATTTTGTGGGTGTGGATGTAAATACAGCAAGCAAACATTTACTCACTTATGTGAGTGGATTAAGTGCAACGGTTGCTAAAAATATGGTTGACTACCGCACAAAAAATGGCAGTTTTAAAAGTCGTGATGAAATAAAAAAAGTGCCTTTACTTGGCGCAAAAGCTTTCGAACAGAGTGCAGGATTTTTAAGAATTCAGGATGCCGAGAATCCTTTGGATAATTCGGCCGTTCACCCGGAGAGTTACCATGTTGTTGAAGCTATGGCAGCAAAGGTAAACAGCAGTGTGCCTGAGTTGATAAAAAGCCGGGAGATAAGAAAACAGTTAAAGACAAAAGATTTTGTTACTGAAACAATCGGCGAATTTACGATTGCTGATATTTTAAAAGAACTGGAAAAGCCGGGCCGTGATCCACGGGCTACTATTGAGGAATTCAGGTTTGCAGACGGCATAAACAGCATGAGCGATTTAAAAACCGGTATGAAGGTACCTGCCATTATTACAAATATTACCAACTTTGGTGCCTTTGCTGATGTAGGTGTAAAACAGGATGGGATGATACATGTATCGCAACTGGCGAACCGTTACATAAGCGATCCGAATGAAATAGTAAAACTGGGCCAAAAAGTTATGGTTACCGTAGTGGAGGTTGATATACCCCGTAAAAGAATTGCATTGAGTTTAAAAGAAAGCGGAACGGTCAGGCAGGAGGCTGTTAACAAGGCATTTAAAAACGAGTTGCCGGTTGAGGAAAAACAAGTGGCTGCGAATTCCTTTCAGGCAAAGCTTATCGAGCTTAAGAAGAATTTTAAAGAGTAAATTTATTTTGCAACAACTATGGCAGTAACAGATCCGCATATTAAGAACTTACTTACCTGTATTAATTTAGAAGAGCAGGAGCAGGTAGAACGATATAGTTTAGATCAACAGCATAGCCTTAAAGCATTAAAGGCAGAAGGTTTGGCGCTGCACCCAATTACCGTTACCCGTAAAAATTTTGGCTATGCCGACTATCCCGAGATAAGTTTTAAACTTAGCTACCCCGTAGAAATAAATTTGTTTAAAGATGGTGCCGCTATTGAATGTTTTTGTACCGGCGAAGAACCGGTTAAAGGCTTACTGCTGAATTTAGACGGCAGGAGCGGAGAGTTCCGGTTGTTTGCGCCGGATTTTCCGGATTGGATTGAAGATAAAAATGTAGGCATTAAGTTAGCGCCGGATCAACGTACCACTTTCATCATGAAAACTACTTTGAACAACCTGGAAGCAAATAAAGAACTATACAGGTTATTTGAGGAAATACATGGAACAGCAACAGTTGTAAAATCTCCATTTGATTCTGAAGAAAAGACCATTGTCTTTAATAATAAAAATTTAAACCTAAGCCAGCAGGCTGCTGTAAAGGCAATGGTTGCCAACAATGAAATGTTGATTATTCACGGCCCGCCGGGCACAGGCAAAACCACCACATTGATTGAAGGCATTTTGCAACTGGTACAACTGGGAGAGAAAATTATTGTAACAGCACCCAGCAACACAGCCGTTGATAATATTGCAAAAGGATTAATTGAAAAGGGCGTTGCTGTTTTACGTGTTGGTAACAGCAGCAAAACCGATGTACTGGTTTTTGCCCATACGCCTGAAGGGAAATTGCAAAACAGCAGGGAGCAAAAAGAAATAAAGCAATTAAAAATACGGGCAGAGGAATTTAGAAAGATGGCATTGAAATATAAGCGCAGTTTTGGTAAAGAAGAAAGAGAACAACGTAATTTATTATTTAAGGAAGTAAAAGATATTCGCCTGCAGATAAAAAAACTACGGGCATACAATGAAGAAAAATTATTTGAACAGGCCGATGTAATATTGGGTACGCCCATTGGTTTGTATGATGCTGATCTGCGGCATCTCAAATTCAATTGCCTGGTTATGGATGAAGCCGGCCAGTGTATTGAACCGCTTGCCTGGTGTGTATTTCCGCTGGCGCAGAAATATATACTGGCAGGAGATCACCTGCAATTGCCACCAACAGTATTAAGTAATGAGGCTGCACAACTTGGCTTTAACACTTCGATACTGGAGAGTGCGGCAAAAACAATGCAGCCCATTTTTTTATTGGACACGCAATACCGGATGCGACAACCCATTGCAGGTTTCAGCAGTCAGTATTTTTATGAGGGAAAGCTGATGACGGATGAAAAATTATTAAGTACTGCACAGCATCTTACTTTTATTGATACAGCCGGCAGTGGTTTTAATGAGGAGCATGGTCAGGATGGCACAAGTCTTAAAAACGGAGGCGAACTCAGGATTGTAAACAAGATCATTGAAACAGAAAATATAAACCCGCAACACACAGCTTTTATTTCTCCTTATGCTGCGCAGGTTGCTGCTGCAAGAGAATTATTGCCGAAAGAAATGCGCATCAGTACCATTGACAGTTTCCAGGGCCAGGAACAGCACACCATTATTTTATCGTTGGTACGTAGCAACGACGATGGCATTATCGGCTTTTTAAAAGATTACCGCCGTATGAATGTTGCACTCACCAGGGCAAAGGAACAATTGTATGTAATTGGCGATAGTGCAACACTTGGTAACGACGCATTCTTTATTGCATTTTTAAAATATGTGGAGGAGCATGGGACTTACCGAACTGTTTGGGAATGGGAGTTATAAAAGTTCAGGAATCAGAACACTTATTGCTGCAGGAGAATGACCGAAATGACAGCTTTTTTATTTTTCTGAATTGTTTGCTCTTTAGTAGTTAATTTTAGAAAAAATACAAGCGTAATGTCAAAAACAAAAATTACGGTAAACAGCAACGGTTCAATAAAAGTAGAAGGCGATTTTGAAATTGTTGATAAGAATGGTGGTGTTTATAATCTGCAAGGCAGGGAAATCATCTCCATCTGTCGCTGCGGCTTATCGCAAAATAAGCCATTTTGTGATGGCAGCCACAAAGGCCATTTTGAGCATGATGCAGTGGCTTTTGATTTGCCACCTAAAAAAACTATCTAACTTATTTTTCGTCGGGTTCCTTTTCGAACCTGCGGTCGGGTATAAACCATATAATGGCAACAAGTACATACATGGAAAAGCCAAGCCAATGGTTTAGGAAACTAAACGAAACTCCCAAAATGTAAAGTACCAGTGAAGCAATGCCTTTATAATCTTTGCCTAGGGCCTTGGCAAATGCAGATTCTTTTCCGTGCAGGTTGATAAGGCAGATGGATAAAACGTAATAAGCTATGGCAGCCATCATCAATATAAACCCATAAACAATGGTGGGCCATTGGCTAAAATGATTTTCACCCAATTACGCAGTAGCAAAGGGAACCAATGAAAGCCAGAACAGCAGGTGCATATTTGCCCACAATGCCTTGCCGTTTACTTTATGCACCGACTGCAGCATGTGGTGGTGGTTATTCCAGTAAATACCTATTTAGATAAAGCTGAGCAGGTAGCTTAAAAATACCGGTACCAGGGGTTGTAGATCCTGCAGGGTGGCACCATGTGGCACTTTTAATTCCAGTACCATAATGGTAATGATGATGGCAAGTACACCATCGCTGAATGCTTCTAATCTTCCTTTGCCCATAAGTAAGAAATTTAGGATGGCAATATAATGGAAAGTAGTGAGTGGTAAAAAGTGAATATGAATAGTAAGAGGATCTTTTTAGTAAGTAAAAGTCTTAAAAATTTGGTAATTAGTATTTTTAGAGACTACCCGTGAAATCTTTTTGACCGTTTAAAACGTTTGTCTGAATACAAAATGATCAACATCATGAAAAAAATCTATTTTTTAATACCGGCAGTTATAATTTTTGCAGTTACAGTTTCTTGCGCAAATTCAAAGTCGGAATCGAAGCAGCAGCCTGTTGCAGAACCTGTCACACAAGATTTATCAAAATATAGCAAAGCATATTTTGCCAGCGGTTGTTTTTGGTGTGTAGAGGCTGTTTATGAAAGTGTAAAGGGTGTTAAGGAAGCAGTGTCAGGTTACGCAGGCGGTACAGAAGCGAACCCTACATACGAACAAGTGGGCAGTGGAAGTACAGGCCACGCTGAATCAGTTGAAGTTTTTTATGATTCTACAGAAGTGAGCTATCAAACGCTGCTCAAAGTTTATTTTGGATCGCAAAACCCTACTCAGGTTCGGGGGCAGGGCTCCGATAATGGAAAACAATATCGCTCTATCATTTTTTATTCTAATTCAACAGAAAAAAAAGAAGCTGAAGATTATATCAGCCAGTTAAATGCATCACATAAATATAAAGCTGCTATTGCAGCACAGGTTGCGCCTTTCGTAAAATTCTGGAAAGCTGAGGGATACCATCAGAATTATGTCGTCAATCATCCGGACGAAAATTATGTTCAGTTTGAATCAATTCCAAGAATAAAAAATTTCCAGAAAAATTTTCCTGAGTTAATAAAGGCTGATCATAAATTTTAATGGCCGGTTAAAATTATTTTTGTGATGATCCAATGTGATTATCATCATTTCGTGTTTTATATTTATTGCTTTTGCTCAGCAGCAGGTAATATTAGCCAGAGAGAAAAATTTACAGATAATCGTAGCCAAGAAAGCAATAGCAGTAAGATGGAGCGGGTGACAAGGTTTTTAACAAGCTAAAAAACAGCAGAACTGTTTTTCGATAATACTAATCTTCTTTTTCCACATGCTTTTTATCGCCATCGCTTTGTTTGCCTCTTTTATAAATGATCAGGCCATTTAAAAAATTACGAAGCAGTTGATCGCCGACTTCTACAAAGCCAGGGTGGTCTTCGTTTCTAAACAGATCGCCCAAGGCACCTTTTGTAATATCAAAATCAACCAGCTTCAATATATCAATAATATCTTCATTGCGTAATGCAAGTGCTACTCTTAATTTTTTCAGTATATCGTTATTACTCAGCATATTTTAATTTGTGTATTGAATAAAAAAAATCCCTTCGTAAAGAAAGGATTTTTTAAAAAGCTTTTATCATAAATTATTAATAACCGCCTCTGTTGTAACCGCCATCGCCACCGCCACGGTTTCCACCGCCGCCGTAACCACCACCACCGCCGCGGTTTCCACCACCGCCGTAGCCGCCGCCACCACTTTTCTTGTAGCCACCGCCACCACCTCCGCCACCGAAGCTGCGTTTTGGACGATCGCCCTCAGCACGTGGCTGAGATTCGTTAACGATTAACTTACGACCTTGTACATCAACTTCGTTTAATGCAACGATTGCAGCCTTAGCAGCCTCATCGTCTTCCATTTCAACAAAGCCGAAACCTTTGCTACGGCCGTTCATTTTGTCTTTCAAAATTTTAGCACTTGTTACAGTACCATGCTCAGTGAAGAGATTCATTAAATCGTCATCAGTCATTGACCAACTAAGATTTCCTACGTAAATGTTCATTGTAAAAACTTTTAAATAAATAAAAAAGAATAATGACTTAGTTGTTACAATGCACTGAATCGGACTTCAAAAAAGCTACTTCAGTCAATAGCGAAAAACTAAAACCATT
>JBBRCM010000156.1:0-9750 GCA_038204855.1 Chitinophagales bacterium | reverse complement strand
TTATCACTGAAAAATAATTTGTCAATAATACCACGTGCAGTTTCATCATCAGGAGCATCAGCACCACGCAATTGCTTGTAAATGTGCTGAACCGCTTCCAGTTCACTGTTAGAAGTATCTTTATTTAATGTATTGTATATGATGGCGTAATCGCCGCTCACTTCTTCTTTCTGAATAAATACACTCTTCACTCCCATCTCGATAATCATCATAATATTGGATTCATCCAATACAGTATCTCTTTCCAGAATGATCTCGTTTCTTTCGATAGAAACAACTTCACCGGTATCTTCATCCACAAAATCTTCAACCCAGGTACGCAATACACGTGCAGCTAAACGCTTGCCAATGCATTTTTCCAGGCTCTTTTTATCAGCTTTAACCTCATCAGCCATACCGAATAATTCCAGAATGTCTTTATCGGTTTCAAAACCTATAGAACGTAATAAAGTTGTAACCGGGAATTTTTTCTTACGGTCGATGTATGCAAACATCACATTGTTGATATCTGTTGCAAACTCCATCCAGGCACCTTTAAATGGAATTACCCTTGCAGAGTAAATCTTTGTACCATTGGGGTGAACAGATTGACCGAAGAATACACCAGGTGAACGGTGTAACTGGCTAACTACTACCCTTTCAGCACCATTGATAACGAAAGTACCACGTGGAGTCATGTAAGGAATGTTACCTAAAAACACATCCTGAACGATTGTCTGGAAGTCAACGTGCTCCTCGTCATTACAACTAAGGCGCAGTTTTGCTTTTAAGGGCACAGCGTAGGTTAAACCTCTTTCAATACACTCTTCAATAGTGTATCGTGGAGGATCTACGAAATAATCAAGAAATTCCAGTACAAAAATGTTACGGGTATCTGTAATAGGAAAATTTTCCTTAAATACGCGGAACAAGCCCTCCACGTTACGTTTGTCGGGAGTGGTTTGTAACTGAAAAAAGTCTTTAAATGATTGGATCTGGATTCCCAGCAAATCGGGTGTTTCCGCCAAAAATTCAACTTTACCGAAATTGAAACGTTTAGCAGCGGGTGTTTTTGTTGCAGACATATTGTAATTAAGACGTTTAAGTGTGCAGAAGATCCTTTATTTCAGGGCGTTGGAACAACTTGCGCCAATGCCCCTAAATTAAAGGAGGGCAAAGGTAGGGATTATTTTCCTATTTTATGATTACGATATACGATTTTTTAAGGAATTGGAAAGGTTTTTGTGGATAAGCAGGCTTTTTTAGGAAATTTTGTATTTAAGATCCATCCTCAAAAAAATGTTGGCGGTTCTGGTAAAGGTTCTTTTAATAGTTGAGGAAGATTATTTTGCCAATATTTAATTTCATTCTTCTTAAAATATCCAAGATTTAACCATTTTTCTCTTGTTTGCCAAAGACTGAAGAATTCGGCATCCCTTTTAAAAATATTGTATAAACAAAGGTTTGCTGCCCAATCAGTAGTTGAATCATTTAAAAGGTTCATCCACTCATCATACGTAAACTTAGTGATTATATGTCTGGTCGATTGAGCTAAGTCAACTGTAATGTAAGTCCTTGAAGGCTCAAATTTATTAGAATCAAGAAACTTTGATGATATTCTAATTGCACCGTACTTAATGTTCTTATTGCTTATAGGATGCTCATCTTGAGAGAAACCTGATAGATAAATAAAAAACGATAAGAATAAAATAATGAACGGTTTCTTTTTCATGCTATCAATTTTAATAACAAAAGTTATTTAAGCTTCATTTGCGCCAGATAAGGATGCTCTGGGTTTACAATAAGTTCCTGCCGGGAAGGATGAATTAATACATCCATATCCTCCATGGGAATGGCTCCCAATAAGGGTTCTGTATCACCTGGCAATACAAATGCCCTGCATGTTGTACTTCTGTTTTTAAATCTAACATCAACCGGGCCTACAACATCATATTCTTCTCTTTGACCGTTCGCCAGTTCTGCTACCCGTCTTTCGATAAACGGTAATTGTAGCTGTGCCTGTATATTTTCGTTGATGCACAAATTTAATGCACCACTATCCACCAACATATTTACATACATACGTTTTACTTCATCTTCAGCAATAATATATTTTCTTACATACGCCAAATCATCAGCATTTACCAACTCTATATCCGCATAAGTTAATCCCATGATATATTTTTACAAGAACGAAGTTACTTTATTTCTACTTCTTTTATTCGCCACTGTAGTGATTTGATAGTTTTTCCAGCTGTGCCACTGTTCTTACAAACGGACGGAAAATCATTGCTTCAACCGGCTATAAAACTCAAATTCTTCCAATCCACTTATTCTTATTTTTGAAAATGCAGGGTGAGATGGATTTATGAGAAAATTAAATTCACCTTTTATAATAGCAGAAGGCACTTTTAAAACACAGGATGCCAGTGAACTTAACCAGGTATTACCAATTTGGCGGGTCTGGTATAGGTTGTTGGATTTTGTCCAGTCTTCTAATAGTCCCGTTTCTGGAATTTCCGTTATTTTAATCTCATGAGGTATGTTTATAACAATTACTTTAAAAAGGTTTTTTAATCCTTCGCTATCCCGGTGTACCAGGTTTTCCAAACAGGCCAATGCCCTGCTGCCGGCCGTGTAAATAACAAAATAGCCACGGCTGTTCCACCGGGCTTCTGTTCCGGGAGCAATTAATTGCTGTGCATATTTTGCTAAGGTAATGCGGTAAACTTCCATTGGTTATGCAAGATTACCATAGGCAATATTTGTAAGTTCATTTAGTACCAAATCTATACCGGTGCTGGTTTTTATGGCTTCGTTAGGAATAAGATTATCTAAACCAAAAGCAGGTTTTTGCATCCACTTAGCCAAAGACTCTTTGCTTCCAAAAACAGTAACTCCAAAAGAAAATAAACTTTTAAGCTTTAAAATTCTTTCGCTTTGATCTGGATTGAGGCGTTTTTTATCCTTTTTATATCGGGAGTAGGTTTTATAAGATGTATCCATGATTTGCTCAATTTGTACTTTTTCATAGCCGGAAATTTGAATTACATCATCTACACAACCTGCAAAGACACCCTTAAGTGAACTGGAAACTATATACAAAGCTTGCTGTTCTTCAACAAGGTAATTAACCTGCTCTTCATTATTTAGTGGATATCCCATAATGCTTACATTTATAACAAATCTAGGAATTTTTTCCTAAAATATAAGAATTTTGTCCTGAATTTTCGTAAATAGGACTCATCCAGGTTTTACTAAACGTGTAATAAGAATAAATACAAAAAGCCGATTCACTTAATGCGAACCGGCTTTTAAAGCTATTTTAAGGAATTAATTAAGCAACCTCAACGTCAGCACCAGCTTCAGCTAATTTTGTTTTAATTTCTTCAGCAGTTGCTTTATCAACACCTTCTTTAACTGGTTTTGGAGCGCCATCAACTAAATCTTTAGCTTCTTTCAGTCCTAATCCTGTTAATTCTTTAACGATTTTTACAATCGCTAATTTGTTAGGTCCGGCAGCTTTTAATATAACATCAAAAGATGTTTTCTCTTCAGCAGCAGCAGGGCCATCGCCACCAGCACTTACTACAACTGCAGCAGCAGCCGGTTCAATACCATACTCTGATTTTAAGAATTCTGCCAATTCCTGTACTTCTTTTACTGTTAAGCCTACTAAGTTTTCAGCTAATGCTTTTACGTCTGCCATAATGTTTGTTTTTTTTCCGGCTTCACACCCTTTAGCGGATCCGTCGGAGAGTTTTTAAAAAATTGTTACTTTATTTAATGAGCTAATTCCTTAGCTTATTTCAAATTTTAAAGGCGGTTTTAAATTAGGCCTGTGGTGCTTCATCTTCACCTTTTACTTCTTCAGCGGCCGGGGCTTCCGGTGCTGCTTCTGCTGCTGGCGTTTCTGTTACTGGTGCTTCGGCAACTGGTGCTGCTTCGGCAACTGGTACTTCTTCAACTGGCGCTGCCTCTGCTACGGGAGTTTCGGCGGCTGGCGCTTCGGCCACAACTACTGCCACCGGTGCGGCAGCTTCTTCAGCTACTACTTCTTTTGCTGCATCTTTGTTTTGTAAAGCGCCCAATACACGTTGCATTGGAGCCTGCAATAAGCCGATCACTTCACCAATCAGTTCATTCTTGGTTTTGATCTGGGTTAATGCTTTCAGCTGATCGTTACCAACAAAAACATCTCCGTTAATGAAAGCTGCTTTCAGTAAAGGCCTTTCGTTGTTGTTTTCCTTACGGAAACTGCTGATGATCATCGCGGGCTCTTTTGGATTCTCGCTGAACATCAGGGCTGTTACCTGATGCAGTGAATCAAAAACGCCGCTGTATTTTTCAGCATCCAGGCTTTCTAATGCTTTTCTGATAAGTGTATTTTTTGCCACTTTCATCTCTACCTGCCTATCAAAGCAATGGTTACGCAATTTGCCAACCTGTGCAACTGTTAA
The DNA here is from genome assembly GCA_038204855.1 of Chitinophagales bacterium. GTDB lineage: Bacteria > Bacteroidota > Bacteroidia > Chitinophagales > Chitinophagaceae > Ferruginibacter. Next base: position 5,311 of record JBBRCM010000156.1, on the reverse strand, counting down.
GCTTTCTGTATCGGTTATGTAGAAGTTATTGTATTGAGTAAACTTGCCTTTCAGCACCTCAATTACTTCATTTTTTTCCTGCTTTGTCATATCAATTATTTTTTATTCCTACCCCTCTCCTTTGGAGAGGATGGGTGAGGTTATTAGTTTTGAACAGATTTTGTGTCAATTGAAATACCGGGACTCATAGTGCTGGCCATACTAACACCTCTTAAATAAGTTCCCTTACTTGAAGATGGTTTTAATTTAACCACAGCATTAATAAGTTCCTGGCTGTTTTCAGCAATTTTTTCTGGAGCAAAACTTACCCTGCCGATAGAAGCGTGGATGATACCCACTTTATCTACCTTAAAAGCAATTTTGCCGCCTTTTAAATCATTGATGGCACCTGCTACATCATTGGTAACTGTACCAGTTTTAGGATTAGGCATCAGGTTACGTGGGCCTAACACTTTACCCAGTTTACCAATCTTCGGCATTACCGATGGAGTGGCTACAATTACATCAATATCTGTCCAACCGCCTTCGATCTTGGTCATGAATTCATCCAGACCAACATAATCGGCACCGGCTGCAGTAGCTTCGGCTTCTTTATCTGGCGTACATAAAACCAATACACGTTTTGTTTTACCGGTTCCGTGAGGCAGTGATACTGTGCCACGGATGGCTTGATCAGCTTTCTTAGGATCTACTCCTAATTTTATATGCAGATCAACAGAACTATCGAATTTTGTTGTGTTTATTTCTTTAACTAAGTTTGAAGCTTCCTTTAGAGAATATGCTTTATTGATATCAACCTTAGTATTTGCTACTTTTCTTTTTTTCGTAATCATTTTTTACAAATTTTAGGTTGATAATTAATTTTCCCAAGGGGCTGTTCCGTCAACTGTTAAACCCATACTGCGTGCAGTACCGGCTATCATTTTCATGGCGCTGTTGATTGTAAAAGCGTTCAGATCGGCCATTTTATCTTTGGCTCTCTCTTCTACCTGAGCCCAGGTAACTTTTCCAACCTTAACACGGTTTGGTTCTTTACTGCCGCTGGTGATTTTAGCTGCGTCCAATAACTGAACGGCTGCGGGTGGGGTTTTAATGATAAAGTCGAAAGACTTATCAGCATAAACGGTGATTAATACAGGAAGCACTTTACCCTGTTTGTCCTGGGTTCTGCCATTGAATTGCTTACAGAACTCCATGATGTTGATACCTTTAGAACCTAAGGCAGGTCCTATTGGCGGTGCCGGATTTGCCTGTCCTCCTTTACACTGGAGCTTGACATAGGCTGTGATCTCTTTTGCCATTTTTTTACTTTTTTTGGTGATAACGTTCCGGCAATTACCGAAACTCCCAAGTCAATAATTTCTACTAAAGAACTATTTGGGGCGGCAAAGGTAGGTAATTATTTTATATTTTTGATTGCAGACTTGAGATTTTTTTAGAATTTCGAAACAGTGCTGGAATCCAATAGATTAGATTGCCTTTAAGCTATTATGACTTTTCGCCTTTTCTTTTTACAGGAAACATTCTTTAGTCTTTATTTTACTCTTTTCAGATCCACTTGGCAACAAAGTTAAGTAATGAGGGTAAGTTGAAATTGTTGAGGGAAAATATTTTACAGCTTCCTGAGCTTTTTTATGGCTGCATATACGGCTTTAACTGTATTCCTGTCAAGGTCCTTGGCTTTTTCAGATAATTGATCATAAGGAATCATTAACTCTTCACCATCCTCCGATTTTCTTGAATGAAAGCCCTGGCTTTTTTTAGATGCTATCCAGGCGATATGAACTTCTTCAGAAACTTTTTCGATATCAGGTAATACCATTATATTTTTTAATTATAAAAATACAAAAATACTATTTGTATTTATGAATTCAAGCACTGAAACTATGTTTGGCACAATTAATGACTTGGTATCATAAACTCTAAAAAATGAAAAAAATCACATTCCTTACCCTTGCCGCAGCGCTTATTCTTTTTTCGGCTTGCGAAACAATTAAAAACCTGCCCACTAATACATCGGGTGGCCTTTTTTCTTTAAATGGAAACTGGAAATTATCAAGTACTACAGATAATAATGCGCAGGTTGGAACAGTTGTAAGCATTGCGCCCGCAATTGCCAGTGCATTTGTGAAGACATTTGAAAATAACAGCTATTGCTATCGTACCAGTGATGAAGCGTGGAAATCTATAAGCAGCCGACCTAATGGAGGCTTTACAATTCAGTCGTTATCCAGCGCCTGTAATGGTACAGCAATTTATAAAACAGGTGAAATAACTGTGCTAACCAATGATCAGATCAGAATAACAACAAAAACCATTACAGATGCCAGTTTGGTTCAGGAATGGAACAGGGTGACAAAATGATATTCATAGTAACAACAATGCCATCAGATTTTCTGATGGCATTGTTGTACAAAACAGGTTCTGATTACAATACTAAAATCCCTTTCGCCTGTAACGTAATCTCTTTTTTGGGTTCTTTAATAGCTGCAATTTCGGCTGCGCTTTTACCTGCATCCTCTGCGTAATGTTTCAGCATATCAACAGATGTTTCTTTTACCGACGCTGTTCCATCAACAACAATCGTTTTGCCGTTCATTGCCAAAGGCACAAAAAATGAATGATCTTTCATTCTTATCATCACATCTCCGTTTGCTGTTTCCATTTTTAACCAACAACCTTCGGCTTTACAAACTTCTTTTACTTTACCTTTTACTTTTACCGGTACTGACTCTGCTCCTTTGATAGAAGCGCCAAGGTCATTAGCCTCAATTGCCCCATCTGCCGTAGTTTTTTTGCCAAATATCATTCCTCTATTTGCATCACCTTCTGGTGGCTGAGCCATTAAAATAATTCCTAAAAGCAAGGCTGGGATAAGTAATAATAATTTTTTCATTTTTTATAATTTAAAAGTAAAAAAGCCACTTACGTGGCTTTGCAATTTATACAATTTTTTCAACCTGCATATAACTCAGTTCAACCGGTGTGGCCCTGCCAAATATTTTAACCTGAACTTTCAGTTTTTTCTTTTCGTCGTTAACTTCTTCAATAACGCCATTAAAGTCATTGAAAGGCCCGTCAATAATCTTGATGGTTTCGCCAATGATGAAAGGTTCACTCATGGTCATTCCGCCGGCATCGCTCATTTCATCAACCTTCCCCAGCATTTTATTAACTTCTGCTCTACGTAAAGAAATAATATTACCCTTTGATCCCTTACCATCGGTTAAAAAGTGCATTACGTTGCTGATATTACTCATAGACTGAATCATATCATCATTCAGTTTTCCATCCGCAACTTCAATCATAATGTAGCCAGGGTAAAAGTTACGCTCCCGCATTACTTTTTTGCCGTTGACAACTTTATAAACTTTTTCAACTGGTAAAAAAACCTGCTTTACTACACTGGTCCATCCATTACGCAGGATGTCTTTATCAAGGTATTCTTTAATTTTGCGCTCTTTACCACTTACCACACGCAGCACATACCACTTGCTTTCTTTCTCAGCTTTCTCTACCTTCTCTACTATCGGTGTTATTGCTTCCATAATTTCTTAATTAAAATAACGAGTAAATAAATTTCATGGAGTTACTGGCTACAAAATCCATAACCCAAACCATGGCGGTAATTAAAAGAGTAGCACCTATCACAATCATTGTTGACTGTTGTAACTGGTCCCAGTTTGGCCAGGTTACCTTATGAATCAACTCTTTGTAAGAATCTTTAAGGTATGCAGTAAATTTATTCATGTTTAACTGTTAATTTGTTAATCCGTTAATTAGTTAACACGTTTAAACGGATTAACGTTTAAACGGATTAACTGTGTAATCAGCACGGGCACTAGGATTCGAACCCAGATCAAAGGTTTTGGAGACCCGTATGCTACCGTTGCACCATGCCCGTAAAAAACCCCCTCCGCCCCCTAAAAGGGGAACTTGACAGAGTATGATAATTTTAAGAACTTCTATCTAAAAAAGCAAAGTACCTAAGCTTGCGGCCTAAGTACTTTGCAAAGATATAGAAAAGCTTCCACAAAGTCTCCGCCAATTGGCGGAGGATTTAGGGGGCTTCTTATTTTACAATTTCAGTTACCTGACCGGCACCAACAGTACGGCCACCTTCACGAATCGCAAATTTCAAACCTTTTTCCATGGCGATTGGCTGAATCAACACAACATTTAATGAAGTGTTATCACCAGGCATAACCATTTCTGTTCCTGCATTCAAAGTAACTTCGCCAGTTACATCTGTAGTACGGAAATAGAACTGAGGACGGTATTTATTGAAGAATGGAGTATGACGTCCGCCTTCTTCTTTGCTTAACACGTAAACTTCTCCTTTAAATTCGGTATGCGGAGTAATAGAACCTGGCTTGCAAAGAACCATACCACGACGGATCTGAGTTTTCTCAATACCACGTAATAAAAGACCTGCGTTATCACCAGCTTCACCTTCGTCCAGTAATTTTTTGAACATCTCAACACCTGTACATACAGATGATAATGGTTTTTCCATTAAACCTACAATCTCAACTGGCTCTCCAACTTTGATACGGCCTCTTTCGATACGACCTGTAGCAACGGTACCACGACCAGTGATAGAGAATACATCCTCAACACTCATCAGGAATGGTAAATCAACCAGACGTGGAGGTAAAGGAATGTAGCTATCAACTGCATCCATCAATTCGTTGATTTTTGCAATCCATTTTTCGTCACCGGCTAAAGCACCAGTTGCAGAACCCTGGATGATTGGTGTATTATCTCCATCAAAACCGTAAGAAGTTAACAACTCACGAATTTCCATTTCAACCAATTCGAGTAATTCAGGATCATCAACCAGATCAACCTTGTTCATAAAAACAACAATTTGAGGTACACCAACCTGGCGGGCCAACAAAATGTGTTCTTTAGTTTGAGGCATAGGGCCATCCGTAGCCGCAACCACAAGTATAGCACCATCCATTTGAGCAGCACCGGTAATCATGTTTTTTACATAATCAGCGTGACCCGGACAGTCAACGTGTGCATAGTGGCGTTTTTCAGTAGAGTACTCAACGTGCGCTGTATTGATTGTGATACCCCTTTCTTTTTCTTCGGGAGCACCATCAATTTCATCGTAATTTTTTTTCTCCGCTAAACCTCTTTTTGACAAAACATCGGTTATAGCGGCTGTAAGTGTTGTTTTACCATGATCTACGTGACCGATAGTTCCAACGTTTAAATGGGGTTTATCCCTTTTGAATGATTCTTTTGCCATTGTTTGTATTTTAATATTTGTTTTGAAAAAATGGTTGTCGTTTAAAGTCTG
>JBBRCM010000155.1:0-9764 GCA_038204855.1 Chitinophagales bacterium | reverse complement strand
ATTAAACCTTACTCCAAACCAGGTTAATGGTATTTCTGTTACTGCACCGGCAGATTTTGAGGTTTCACTTACCAATAATACGTTTACAGGAACCAATGCCAATACAGTAACACTCAGCAGTAATGGTACCGGTAATATTGTGGGAGAACCCGTTACCATTTATGTACGTTATTTTCCGGCTGCAACCGGTACTACAACTGCTAATATTGCTCATTCAGGCGCAGGGGTATCTCCTGCTCAGAATCTTTCAGTCACGGGTGTTTCAACAGCCTATTATTATTCTAAAGCTTCCGGAAGCCTTACCACCCCGGCCACTTTTAATACGGCTGCTGATGGTTCAGGTACGGATGCTGTTAACTTTACGGCAAACAACCAAACCTTTGAAATCAGGAACCGTACAACAGCTACCATTGCTGCTGACTGGACTGTATCCGGTACTTCCTCAAAAATTGTTGTAGGCAACGGAGTTGATTTTACCATTCCTTCAACCAATTTTGTAGCAGGTACGGTAGATGTTTTGGGCACGGGTAAACTTACTTTACAAAACGCAACACTTCCGGTAATCGGCACGCTGGCAACCGGCAGTACAGTTGAATATGCTCAAACCGCGGCAACCAGTATTTTAAATACAACTATGGATGCTGTTACCTATTCAAACTTAAAATTAAGTGGTGCTGGTATAAAAAGCTTTAAAAATGCAACCACCACTGTAACTGGTAATCTTACCTATGATGGTAATACCAATGGCGCCTTAACCATAGATGCTGCAAGCGCAGCAACATTCACTACCATTAATCTTGGGGGCAATCTCACTTATCTTGGGTCGGTTACCAGTCCGGTAGATGCAAACAGTTATACGCTTATAACTACTGCAACCGGTACACAAACCATTACAGGTAATAATAGCATAGCCAGGTTCTTTAAAATTACCGCTAACAGTGCCGGAAATAATGTAGTACTTTCTGCTGCCGGAGGAACAACGAATGCTGTTTTAGGAAATGCCAGCGGCGGAGGGCTGCAACTGAATACAGCAACCACGTTAACCCTTAGCGGTAATGATGTCAGTTTCTTTGCCGGAACAGCAACAACAGTTAGTGGTGCCGGTACCATCACCGGTTCACCCGCATCCAGTATTACCATTAATAAAATTGGAACCACCGCTTTTGGAACAATGAATTTTACCAGCGGAGCCCGCTCTCTAAATAACTTAACAATTAACGTTACGTCAACTACACCAACTGTAACATTAGGCACCCCGCTTGACATTTACGGCGTATTGACGGTTACCGCCGGGCAGCTGGTATTGGGTGCCAATATCCTTACATTAAAGTCTATCAGCAACGCTGCAACAGCCAGGGTAGCACCCGGTGCTGCAGCCGGTGGTTATATTACCGGCAGCGTAACCGTAGAGCGTTATATTGATAATGCCAATGCCGGTGCAGCCGGCCGCAAATGGCATTTGCTGAGTGGTGTAAGTACTACTACCACGCAAACCATCCTCGACAGCTGGCAGGATGGCGGCAGCGCCCATGGAGCTAACCCCGGTTATGGTACCTGGATAACAGCATTTGGTACACCTGCAGGCTATGATTCTGCTTCAGTCAATTCATCTATACTTACCCACAACCCTGCAACACCAGCCTGGGCTACCCCGGCAGTTACAAATAGTGCAGCTTTAAGTACTGAGCAGGGTTATATGCTGTTTGTACGTGGAGACAGAAGTGCTGTCGCAACAAACACAATCAACAACCCAACAGTATTGCGAGTAACCGGTGCCCTGAACCAAGGTACTCAGACTGGCGTTCCAATTCTCAATACACGGCCCGGCTATACATTGGTAGGTAATCCTTTCGCTTCACCTATTGACCTAGAGAATATATTAACTACCACCAATCTTAGCCAGTTCTTCCAGGTATGGGATGCAACTGTTTTCGGTAATAATGGTGTAGGTAAATTCCGGGTGGTACAAAAAACCGGTGCCGGTACCTATACCGCTACACCATCAACCGCAGGTAATGATAATACACTTCGTTACATACATTCCGGCCAGGCATTTTTCCTTAAAACCAATGGTGTTGGCGATGCCAGTGTTGTGATTGCAGAGGCTAACAAAGCCAGCCTGCTTTCTGTAGTAAATCCTATTGTACAGGGCATTGGCAATCAACAGATATACACTGAACTTGCAGTGCTGAATAATGCTGGTAATACAGAAACGGTAGCGGATGCCGTAAGGGTTTGGTACAACGATGCTTACAGCGCAGATATAACCGATGATTTACCAAAGATTGGCAATTTTGGAGAAAACATATCGTCTTACCGCAGCGGCAAAAAGTTTATTGTTGAAAACCGCCCGATGATAACGGATAAGGATACCATCTTTTTGCGCAGCAGTAATCTTGCTGTAAATAATTATCGGTTTAAGATAAATACATTTGATTTTGTGCAAACAAAATTGTCTGCTTTTTTAATTGACAATTATCTGAAAACAACTACACCCCTAAACCTTACCGGTGTAGTAAATGTTTTAGATTTTGAAGTTACAGCCGATGCAGCATCTGCCAATCCCGACCGCTTTATGATTGTGTTTGCCGCCAATAAACTACAGCCAGCCAGCATTACCGGCATACAGGCTGCACAACAAAATAATAATGTTGCTGTTGATTGGAAAGTAACCAACCAGTTGGGGGTTGCCCGTTACGAAGTTGAAAAATCAACCAACGCAGTTAACTTCAGCAAGGTAAATACACAAACAGCCGCCAATACAACCAACGCAACCTACAACTGGTTAGATGTGAACCCTGCATTGGGTGCTAATTACTACCGCATACGCAGCATTGGTACAGATGGCGGAGTAACCATCAGCCAGGTGGCAACAGTAACCAAGGGCAAGGGGATTGCATCATCGGTTTTTGTTTATCCAAATCCGGTTTTAAATAAAACCGTTAGCGTGTTGTTTACGAATATGGATAAGGGTATTTACCAGTTAAGGCTGTTGAATACCAGCGGCGCAACAATAACCGCAACAACAGTAAACCATGGCGGCGGCAATGGCATACAAAAAATAAACCTGCCCAATGGTATAACCGCAGGTAATTACAAACTGGAGATCGTTAAACCGGGTAACAACCGAACCACTATTTCTGTAATGATATTGCAATAAGAAAATGTTCATATAAAAAAAGCACAAATGAAAAAAAATAAAACAATCCTATTGATGAAATTTATTTTGCCGCTTGCAGCATTTTGCCTGCCCCTGTTTGCTTCGGCACAGGATCCCGGCGGCGGGCCTGATGCACCCATTGATGGAGGCCTGAGTTTGTTACTGGCTGCCGGGGCAGCCTATGGAGTGAAGAAGTACAGGGAGTATAAAAAAGCTGATTCAGCAAACCCGCAAGAGGACACTGAAAAGTAGCACAGGATAAAATATTAGTAATAAATTTTAATGATGGGAATGGCTTTAAGCCGTTCCCATTTTTTTGTTCCGGTAATTAAAAATGTTAATTACATTTGTCGTATTGTTTAATATTTAAACCCGGATTTTGCAGTTGAAATCGTAGCGAGGGTTTCAAATACAAAACAGATAAGGGTTTCAGATTATTTTTTGGATGAAAGAATAGTGAACTATTCTGAATTCAAAAAATAGCCTGTCCCGATTTTCGGGATTTTGAAAGGCTTAGCTGTAAAGGATTTGGAACCGCAGTAGATTTCAACTGCAATATCTGGGTTAAACAATAATATTTTTAACAATTTTTAACGCTTGTATAACATTAGAAATTTATTAATCCTCCTGGGAATGATGGGAGCATCCGGGATTGTGTCAGCAAAATCACCACTTACAAACGTTGGAACTGATATTGCTGGTACGTACGTTAATTACTCCAACGTAGTATACCCGGCATGTAAACAAACGGGCGTTTTAGAAACCTCAACCACAACTTCAGGCAGATATTACACATTTAATGTCACATATACCGGTTTAACCTATCAAAGCCAGCCAATGTCCGTTCTGGAAACCCTTTTTAATCCGGTAACCATCTCTGCAGTTGCACAGGGCGACAAAACCAATTTGCTTTCTGTTGTAAATCCCATTGCAGCAGGCATTGGTAGTCAACAGATATACATAGAACTTGCAGTTATAAATGCCGGTAATACAGAAGCAGTAGTAGATGCTGTAAGGGTTTGGTACAGCCCGTCCTTCTCTGCCGGTATTGAGGATGATATACTTAAAATGGGCAATTTTGGAGAAAATATATCTTCTTACCGCAGCGGTAAAAAATTTATTGTTGAAAACCGTCCGATGATAACGGATAAGGATACCATCTTTTTACGCAGCAGCAATCTTACAGTAAACAGTTACCGGTTTAAAATAAATACGTTCGATTTTGTGCAAACAAATGTAGCAGCTTTTTTAATTGACAATTATCTTAAAATAGCTACAGCACTAAACCTTACCGGTGCAGCAGATGCTTTAGATTTTGCAGTTACAGCCGATGCAGCATCTGCCAATCCTGACCGGTTTATGATTGTTTTTGCCGCCAATAAACTGCAGCCTTCCGGCATGTACATATTGGCTGCACAACAAAATAACCTGGTTGCTGTTGATTGTAAAGTAAGCAGCCAGTTAGCTGTTGCCCCCTACGGGGTTGAAAAATGAACCGACGCCATTAACTTCACAAGTAAATACACAAACTGTCAGCAATACAATATATGCAGTGTACAACTGGTTAGATGTGAGCCTTCATTGGGTAATATTTACTACCGCATACGCAGCATTGGTGCAGATGGGGAGTAACGATCAGCCAGGTGGCTGCAGTAACCACGGGCAAGGGAATTGCATCATCCATTTTATTTATCCAAATCCGGTTGTAGATAAAACCGTTGTTTTGTTGTTTACAAATATGGATAAGGGTATTTACCAGTCAGGGCTGTTGAATAACGGCGGCGGAACAGTAACCGAAACAACGGTAAACCATGGCGGCGGTAATGGCCTGCAAAAAATAAACCTGCCTAATGGTTTAACAGCCGGCAGTTACAAACTGGAGGTCATTATACCCGGTACCAACCGTTCTGCTATTTCAGTAATGGTATTGCAATAAGAAAATGTTCACGTAAAAAAGCACAAATGAAAAAAGACAAAACACCCGGGTTGATGAAATTTATTTTACTGCTTGCAGTATTTTGATTGCCCCTGTTTGCCTGGGCACAGGATCCCGGCGGCGGGCCTGATGCACCCATTGATGGCGGCCTGAGTTTGCTGTTGGCAGCAGGTGCAGCTTATGGGGTAAAGAAGTACAGGGCGGGTAGGAAGAAGGGGGAAGAGATGGAGCAATGAGAATTAGGAATTAGGAATTAGGAATTATTTTTTGGATTATAAAGATAATAAAGGGGAATGACTGAAAGGTTAATTCCCTTTTATTATGGCGATATCGTAAACTAACGGTTAGGGAAAACGGCGAACGAAAGATCGTACTGTAACCCTTGCAGCCTGCATAACTGCATTCAGTTGTTGCTGCAAAATAGCAACCATGTTCCCGCATATTTTCATCCGCATTATTTATGTGGTGGCCATTACTTTAGCAGCCCCTGCATACTTTACCTGTTCAATGGTATTTGCTGCACCAATAGTACCATACCTGATACCGATAGAAAGCATAACAGTAAAAGACTGGTCAGGGGGCATATCCACAAAACTCAATTCCACTATTTCCGCCTCTGATCCTTTTGATACGGGAACCCAATCTGTATTTTTGGTTTGAGGATAAAATTTTTCATAGCCGGGTGTCATTGTGTATTTATCCCTGATGTTGTCGTAATAAAAATCCGGTACAATTCCTAAAGTAACCTGGAAACTGAATAAAGGATATTTCCAGGGCACAAAAAAATTAATGCCGGGTATAAGGGCGGGCAGTTCAATAACAGCCGAAAGCCGGCTTCTGTCCAGTTCATAACGGATAGGGTTACGCACAACAGCGTCAAAAGGGTTTTTCATATTCAGGCTAAACCCTGCCAGCAGATCAGGTTTGGTGCTTAGTAAAATACTGCGCTGCCCCCACTCATGTTGAGTGTCCATTTCTTTTGCAGGCCTCAGCAACCGGTTAATGCTGCCTGCAATATTATAATCGGCCAGTGCCTTTAGCGGAAACAGCATCTGCATAACCTGTTTAGCTGCTGTGGAGCATCCGCCAAACTCCCGGTTGTTGCGGCGTGTATTAATAAAAGCCTTACCGGTCTTTACTTTTTTGGAGCTGGGTCCGCCTTTGCTGCGGGCAATAATTTCTTCCACACCCCTCATTTTATAGAAGGATATGTTGTTTATGGTTCCAATAAAATGAGAACCCGGGGTCATTTTAGCCATAATAATATTTTAATGCTGATACGAGTAGGATCACAAATATACTAAAAAAATTAGCAAAATAAAAATAAATTGTAAATAAGCAATAGCTAAGCCGTATCTTAATAAGTACGTATTATATACGGAATATCTACATGATAAATACCGGTTATCTACTTAATATAACTGTAAAAAAAGGCGCTCAACTTTTTGCAAGGTTTTAATAAAAACCAGCTCCAGGCTGGCCGGGCAAACCTATCTGCAGGATGCCAGCATGGCTCTGTGATCCCTCCATAAGGTTTGCAACCTGGCTTTGCAGGTAGGAAACCTATAAGGTTTGCCGTTTAGCTTTTGTATGATGGGGAACCTTTGTGTGGCTTCCCTGGCGGCATCATGCACTGTACTAACTATGGCTGATAATTTCTGTTTTATTTATTTCAATGAAATTACCGGTTTGTAAAAGCGTAACCAAGGCAGCTACCGTGTGGACACAAATACAATTGGAACACGGATGACACGGATTGGATGGATTTATATGATTATATAATTGATTAAACTGTTTACTAACCCAATAACCAGCTTTTAAAATTGGATAAACATAGGATTATCCTGCTTCACAGGATGTTGGATCACGAGAACGATCCAAATTTTTCTGCAAAGCAGAAAAAAAATATGTGCTGAGCCTGTCGAAGCATTATCTTTTAAATCCGTGTCATCCGTGTTCCAATTTTACAAATCGAAGATGTGTCCACACGGTAGCCAAGGCAGGCAGGTGTTGGTTAAGTTATTGCAGCAGTTCAGTATTTTTAATATTACCGGTTTTAACCAATATTAATTTTGATGGTTTTGAATTTAAGAGATAAAGCTCTTAAAAAATCTATATCTTTTGTAACAACAATCCTGTTTTCATCATTTGCTTTTTTTGCAATAGCATTGTCGCCTGTTCTGTTTTGTGCAGGCAGTTCAAATGCATGTATCGAATTGTAGCCAGATTCAATAAAAAAATCTGATAAAGATTTTGGAAGCTGGGCATCAACAATAAACTTCATGATGCTATTCTATAGATACTTTTTATTTGTGTAAGTTTGGCAGCATATTCAATACACGCCAGAAAATCTTCCTTCTCAAGGTCGGGATAGTCCTGTAGCAATTCATCGGTGGTCATACCGGATGCCATTAATTCAAGCATACTTTCCACAGGATACCTGAGCCCACGAATAACGGGCTTGCCATGGCAAATATCCGGGTTAATTGTTATCCTGTCGGTTAATAGTACTGACATGTTAGTGTATTTTAATATAAATATAAGCAAAATGATTAAAACAGGCTGTTTAATAAGGCGGAATTCCCGGTTTGTAATTTGGAGCAGCCAGTTAATACAAGCCGGTAGAAATACCAGTCACAAATGATTCCACAATCATTTTGTTATAAAATAAGCAACGTAAAAGGGAACACTGCGCCAGTAGGAATTTTATTGTGGGCAAAACTTATAGTTTTGGTTGTAAGGTTTAAAAACTTACGCTTCGTATTTTTCCAGAAATTCTTCAGGAGTAATTTGGGCTTGTTTTAAAATACCTCTTAAAGTGCCATCAGCTAATTCCTTATGGTTAGGTACAACAGTTCCAATATCGCCATCAGCCGATTTCTTTTTAAGAATAATGTGACTGCCCTTTTGCCTTATTTGAAGAAAGCCAAACAGTTCAAGCAGCCTTATTAGCTGTGGGCCCGAAAGGCGGGGTAGTTTAGGCATAAGCTACCGTAGTAAAAGTGGTTAAAAAAGTTGGGGGCATTTCTTTGGCAGGAAATTCATCGAGGTATAATTCTGTAGCTTCTTTAAGATTAAATAAGGCCTCTTCAATACTATCGCCCTGGCTAACTGTACCTACTTCCACACAAGTGGCAACATACAAATCATTTTCTTTATGAATTGATGCAGTAAATGTATTCGTAATCATATAAAATGCTTTATATAAAGTTAAGTAAATAGTATCGGTTTTAAGGCTAATTAATATTTTGAGGTGCTGTAAAAAAAATGGAGGTAATGAACCACATAGGCATAGGTACATAGGGTTTCACATAGTTATTTATTATTGCTTTTGCTACAAAATGTTTCCTCCCTCTATGTGTTAATCTATATTTCCTATGTTGTATGTGGTTCAAAAATGGCAGTCAATCATGTTATTCTGATTTAGACTTTTACTGGAAGTCATTCAGTGAATGATAATTCACAAACTCCCCACCCGGCTCAATACGCCCGGTACCTCAAAATATTAATTAGCTGTAGTGCCCACTTTACAAAGTTATCCGCAGGATGCGTAAAGGCTCTGTGAGCTGTGCATAGCCTTTGCGGGGGGTGTTTTTTGGATGCAGGTTTTATGACTTTTTGGTAAGGGTGGGCGTTGGGTTGCAAACCAGCCTGCCGGTAAGCCAAACACTATAAGGTTTACCGGCAGGCTGCTTTAGCCTGGCTGCACAAACCTTTAGGTTTTGGAGCAGGCTAACCTATAAGGGTTTGCCCTTTAGCTATTGTGACAGAGGAACCTTAAAGTGTTGTGAGGGTCTGTGTTTCTGTAAGCGTGGGCTTCGTGCTGCAAACCTTATAGGTTTGGTTTATTTATCTTGCTTAAATGCTTTGGGCAATCCATGCTTTTTCAAAAATGCAACAGCGTTTTCTGCCTTCTTTTTAAAAGCAGGTTCATTACTATAATCTCTCATTTTCTTTACAATAGTTACAGAACTATTTTTTTCTTTTTTAATTGCTATTGTTGGCATATTACCTGTTTATTTATAGTCAAATTTACAATTATTATTTAGCTTTTAAAACAAAACTATCATAATTTCTGCCTGGTCTGAATGGCTCCCAGGCATTCCCGTAAGAGGCTTCTAAATCAAATAGCCGGTCAATTTCTTCCCGGTTTGCTATAATTCCCATTTGATAAAGTCTTGTTCTTGAAGCTGTGCTGCCTTTCGCCAGAATTACAGCAGCGGGATGATATTTCACAAAATCAACAGCAGTAGAAGCAACGGTTGCAAGTACTTTATCCCTGTCACTATTATTACTTTTTATCCTGTCATTAATTTTTTGTTCGTCTTCATCCCAGTCGCCAAAAGCAAGATTAAAGAGATTATCGCCGATCTGTTGATAAAATACAACCTTTTTTATGGTGCCGTTTGGCCCTTCACTTAAAAATTCATAAACAACATGATTGCTGTCCGTTACAACTGAATATTTCTTCAGGTTCATTATAAAAAAATTATACAAAAAAGTAAATGTATTCCAATATTATCAAATATTTTACATTGATTTTTAAATACAGGATGATACCTGTATTGTAATAATTAATTGAAACAAAAGTGTGCTCTGGTCTGCAAACGGTTGATGGGCAGACAAACACGCATTGTGAGTAAAATTCGTAAAATTAATTTTACGTTA
>JBBRCM010000154.1:0-9819 GCA_038204855.1 Chitinophagales bacterium | reverse complement strand
TGTACCAATGCCCTTTTGGAGCCTAACCTGGCATCTACCAGTTTGGATAATACGGTTACTTATTCACCACTATTAGCAAATCCAAATGTTACCATTAACCAGGCGGCCGCACAACCTGATCCTACTTCTGCATCGCCCATTAATTTTACTGTAGTGTTTGACCAGGTGGTTACCGGGTTTACAACAGGTGATGTTACTTTATCGGGAACTGCCGGCGCTACAACAGGCATTGTTACCGGAAGCGGCACAACTTACAATGTAGCAGTATTTGGTATGACGGCAAGCGGAACTGTAATATCTACTATTGCGGCCGGCGTTTCTCAGAATGCCTGTACACAACCCAACAATGCATCCACCAGTACAGACAATACGGTTACAATCAACTGTGTTCCACCGATTGTAAATGTTACACCAGCTATCAGTTGTGGCGGAGTTGCAGGTTTAGGATGTAATGGCCCATTAACTGCAAGTGGTAATGCAGATGTTCATGTTTGGTCGCCATTGACCGGGTTGTATAGAGATTGCACAATGACAGTACCGTATACAGGCACAAATTTATCTACTGTTTATGCAGGGCCAACTACCAATACAATATATACTGTAACCG
The DNA here is from genome assembly GCA_038204855.1 of Chitinophagales bacterium. Classification (GTDB taxonomy): domain Bacteria; phylum Bacteroidota; class Bacteroidia; order Chitinophagales; family Chitinophagaceae; genus Ferruginibacter. The sequence goes on along the minus strand of JBBRCM010000154.1, from coordinate 9,212 downwards.
GAACCAAATTAGCAACAGGTTGTACAAATTCAGCATCGGCACAGATATATTATACACCTCCGCCGCCAGTTGTAGCACCACCGTCGGTTAATATGTGCCTGGGCGATGCTGCGGTAAAATTAAAGGTTACAGCCGGAGGTATACCGGCTACTCCTGCAATATGGTCTCCGGCTGCCGGGTTGTTTGCTGATCAGGCATCCGCGATACCGTATGTTGCCGGTGTCCAAGTAGATTCAGTGTGGGTAAGGCCTACGCCAGCCGGTGTTTATACTTACCAGGTAACTACGCAAGGTGTTCCCGTTTTATTATGCTCACCAGCAACAAACTTTGTAAGCAATAATGGCGATGGGGTAATTACATTCAATGTAAAAAATAGTCACGCTTTCCCTATAAGGTTGTTGCAGATAAACAGTAAAACGCTCACTGCTGCACAAACATCGGTCTCAGTTTATTATAAAGCATCTGCAATAAACGGGCCGCCGGGATTTATATCTGCATCCAATGGCTGGAACCAGTTTGGAGGGGCCGGCATTACAGGAACCGGTACAGGTATTCAGCCTTTTTTAAAAAACTTGCAATTAACAATTCCGCCCGGAGCCACTTATGGTATATACTTACGGGCTACCACATTTACCAGTGTACCAAACCTGGCCTTTAGTACTTTAAGCCCCGGCAATTATTCGTTTAATGACGGAGAATGCGAATTAATTACCGGAACAAATATCGGGTACAGCGGAAACACTAATACGCCCTCAACGCCATTAAGCGGCTTTGTTGGCAGCGTGCAATTTGCAGATGCAACAACAACCTGCACTTCTCCACCACGTTCTGTAGTTGTTACCGTTGGGCAGGCAGTTTCCATTAACACACAGCCTGTTAATCAAACCTTGTGTGAGGGTGGTGCAGCAGCCTTTACGGTGGGTGTTACGGGCACGGGGCCATTTGCATACCAATGGCAGGTAAGCACCGATGCAGGTGCCACTTACAATAACATTGTTAATGGAGGAGTTTTCAACGGAACATTGACCAATACGCTTTTTGTTACTCCAACAACGGTTACTATGAATGGTAATTTATTCAGGGTATTAATAAATGGCGGATCAGGATGTACTGGTGCCACATCAAATGCAGCATTATTAACTGTTAACCCTTTACCAACTATTGCGATAACGGCAAATCCTTTAATTATTGGGCCAACTCAAACCACCACCATATTCAGTACTGTAACACCAAACCCCGCAGCAACTTATACCTGGTATTACAGTGGTGCGGTTTTACCTGGTGCCACCTCAAACACATTGCTGGTGAATTATGGCAATCCGGGAGATTACCAGTTAAAGGTTACTGATGTTAATGGCTGTACTAATCTATCCAACATTATTACCATAGCCAATTCATTTGCTTTAAATCTTTTTACTTATCCTAACCCCAGCAGTGGACGGTTCCAGGTAGGGTATAACAGTCCAACAAACACTGCAGTGCCACGGTCACTGATAATTTATAACAATTGGGGCGAAAAAATTATTACCAAAAATTTTACGCAAACCATACCTTATCAAAAAGTAGATGTGGATGTAAGGGCAAATGGTAAAGGGCTTTACTGGGTTGAACTGAGGGATGCTTACGGCAGGCGTTTGGCGCTGAGCAGGGTGGTGGTGCAGTAGGGGAAGATTTTTTCAAGAGTTGACAGCTTTTAAAAAACTCTCAACTCTAAGCAACGGTAACACCCCCAAACCGACAAAACACCAGAGTACGAAATATGTTGAAAATCAATTCCCATTTTAAAAGATGAGTTGTGTGTCATTGCCTAAATGATGCTGTTAGCTTTGAGTATAAGCAGGAAGAAATTATGAAACATTTCAGATTTAAATTCGCCGGGGGTATTACTTATGACGATTGGTATTTACCTACAAAATACGAGTTGAATTTATTGTACCTGCAAAAAACCTGGTTGGTGGTTTTGCTATTTTTTTTCACAAACTCTAATTGTGCGCATAAAGAGACATCCCACTAAAATGAAACATTTGACTTACATACTTTTATTGGCAATTATTTCCTGCAACAATCAGCAGCAAAAAGTTAATAGCTCTGGCTCTACGGTTTCCGAGATAACATCCATTTTGACAGACCTTAAGAACCATAGCGTGTAAGAAAAAACACCGGCATTAAACCGGTGTTTAATCATTATAAAATCTGAATTTTAGCTTTTTGGATTAGTCTTTTTATTTTCCTTAAAACGCTTATCTGGCGTACCATCTGCTTTTTTAGGTCCGGTTACAGGCGTAGATTTTGCCGCTTTATTTTCTTTAAAACGCATATCCGGTGTGCCATCGGCTTTTACCCCTTTAGCCGAATTTGCTGCAGGCGCAGTTTTAGTAGCAGCAGTTGAGGGCTTAGCTTTATCCATTGCAACAACTTTTGCCGGTGCAGCAACGGGTTTTACTGCCACTGGCTTTGCATCAACTTTTTTAACTGCTGTTTGGGCAGATGTTGCAACTGCAAAGCCAAGCATCATTGTAAATGCCAATAATAATTTTTTCATTGTTTTAGTTTTTAGGTTTTAAAAATTTACTAAATCTATCCAATGAAACTAATACGTGTTGTTACCGGCTGGTTAACAACCGGTGAAACAGCAGCATTAGTAATTCACTAACAAACTTACAGTATGTCGTAGAAAAGAAATGTGGTAAGATTATGATAATTTCTCGAGTGCTTCTTTGATTTTTGCAAAGCCCTTCTCAATATTTTCCATACTGTTTGCAAAAGAAATGCGTATGCAGTTGGGCTCGCCAAAGGCACTGCCTGTAACGGTTGATACATGTGCCTTGTTGAGCAGGTACATGCAAAGGCTATCTGCATTTTCAATAATTTCTTCACCATCAGTCTTGCCAAAAAAATGATTTACCTGCGGAAAAACATAAAAAGCTCCCTGGGGTTCGGTGCAAACAATACCTGGCATTGCTGCAAGTAATTCCATAACCCGTTGCCTTCGCCTGGTAAATTCTTGCACCATGGCTGCTGTAGGTTTCATGTTGCCTATTAAAGCAGTAATTGCTGCCCGTTGGGTAATGGCAGTGGCACCACTGGTTACCTGCCCCTGTATTTTTTCGCAGGCTTTGGCAACCGTTGCATTTGCTGCAATATAACCCAGGCGCCAGCCCGTCATGGCATAACCTTTACTCAATCCGTTGATAAGAATAACACTGTCTTTTAAAAAATCAAACTGGGCTATACTTTCATGCTCCCCTTCATAATTAATGTACTCATAAATCTCATCACTCATGATGAAAACATGGGGATGCTTTTTAAATACTTCCGCCAACGCAATTAATTCTTCTCTTGAATATACGGCCCCGCTTGGGTTGCAGGGTGATGAGAACATGAACAGTTTTGTCTTATCCGTCATCGCCGCTTCAAGTTCGGCAGCAGTGATTTTATATCCATTTTCGATAGATGTTTTTACAGCTATTACTTCGCCACCTGCCATGCGTACTATTTCGGAATAAGTAACCCAGAAAGGAGTTGGAATAATTACTTCATCGCCATTATCAACAATACTCATCACCGTATTGTAAATACTTTGCTTGGCGCCAGTGCTTACAATAATCTGGTCGGGTTTGTAATCAAGGTTATTATCTCTTTTTAATTTGGTACAGATAGCTTCCCTTAAATCAAGATAACCTGCAACCGGTGTGTAATGGCTGTAATTATCATCAATTGCTTTTTTTGCTGCTGCCTTAATATGATCGGGTGTGTCAAAATCGGGTTCTCCTAAACTCAGGTCTGTAATATCCAGGCCTTGCGCCCTTAACTCACGGCCCAGCTTGGCCATCTTTAAAGTTTCTGGTTCGTTAAAGCGTTGAAGCAGTGAAGACAATTGCATGAGTTAGTTTTTGGTTGCAGGCAAAAATAGTTATTTATCGTAGGTAAATAAAACGGAAGATAGATCAGGCTTTATTTTATACTTCCGTTTCAGTTCATAATCATAAATAACCCTGCCCAGGTTTTTCATAAACGGAAAACCAACGGTTTCATAATCGTATTTATCATCGTTTAAAATACCATCGCTGTTGCAATAAATAATTGCCGAAACAAAAAACTCGATTTTATTTTTATAATCAACAATGTAAGCAGCGTCAATCACGTGCCCGTAAGCATCTCCAACCTTATTAAAAATGCGGATATTTTCGTCAGGCTTTCCTTTCTCTGCCCCATAATATAAAAACTTGCAGTAGGCTGGCCAGTAAGCGGCGGTATCGGCCGGGTAAGCGGGGTAAACACTTTCTGTTGGGTATTGGCTCATGTATTTTAAAACAAAAAGCCTGTCATCTTCACTGATATTAAAACGTTCGCTGGCTTTTATTTTATCCGGAAAAACAATACCAATAACAATCTTATTTAGTTCCTCAAGACCCAGCCTGTTCTTTTTAGAAAAGTCCATGGGTTTATTTACCAGCCTACCACCCGAATAATAACCGTTCCCCAGGCTGTCTTTTCGGGAAGTATATTTAGCTGTATTGTTTTGTGCGGCCTGCTCATAAAGTAATGTACCATTACAATCATAAAATTTTACGGGGTTGGTGCTGCGGTTTTCAGCTTCTGTTAAAAAAATATTCAGTCTATGTAAGATCTGTACGTTTTTATAACCTTTTTTCTTTAGTTCCGTATTGATATACTCCTGGCCCAAAAATTCATAGAGCCGGTTGTAAGCATCATTATCGCTCACCATTAATATTTTTTTTATGTAGTGTGCAATTGTTGGCCTGCCATCAATAACTGTGGGCTCATTATAAACGGAAGACTGTCCGCTGTAAACAGCTTCAGTAATTATAGTACTGTTAATACCGATTCCTTTGCCTTTTAATTCATTCAGCTTTTGCAATGCAAGCAACACAATAGGCAACTTAACTGTTGACGCCGGGTAAAAATATTTATCCGGATTAACATTAAAATAATATGGGGTAAGATCAGCTGTCCCGTTTGCCTGCCGGTTAACCTGGGTGTAAATGATCTGTACATTCAGGCTATTCCTGTTTTTAAGTACCCCGTCGAAATATTGCGGGTATTGCTGTAGCAGGGCTTCCAAAAAATCAGGGGGTTTAACAGTATCGGCCATATTGATTACAGGTTTTGTTTCGGAAGTATTATCCGACTGTTTCACTTGTTTGGTGCTGCTGCAGGATATGAAGAGGGCCATTCCACATACAAATTTTAATATTCTGTTATTTTTACAAATCATACAACCGGTTTAGCCCTGCAAATTGAGTAAAATTCTAAAATTTTCCGCCATAAAAACTGAACAGGTTTTTCCCCTATCTTTGCACACTTCTAAAAATTCAACAAAAGAAGCTACTAAAACGAACATTATTATGAAACTAAAAGGTTTAGTGTGGTTTTTTACAATTGCCCTTACAATAATATCTCTTTGGGAATTATCCTACACATGGGTAGTGCGTAATTATGAAAGCACCGTTACAGCAAAAGCAACTAAAATTGTAAAAGCTGCTTTTCCAAACGCTACAAAAGAAGACAGAGATGCATTAATAGAAATTCGCAAAAGAAGAATTCTGGACAGTACATCTGAACAAAAAATTTACCCAATTTTTGGAACCACTTACAAGCAATGTAAAGCCAACGAACTTAACCTTGGTCTCGATCTACAGGGTGGCATCAGCGTAACAATGGATGTTAGCCTTACCGACCTGTTGAAGTCTTTAAGTAATAATCCGAAAAATCCTGCTCTGTTAAATGCCATACAGGCTGCCAACCTAAAAAAGGAAAACAGCGATGCAGATTATATCACACTCTTTACCGAGTCTTTTATCAGCCAAAATGGTTCTGGTAAACTGGCCGGTGCATTTGCCGGTGCAGAAAAAGAAGTAAAAACTACCGACAGCGATAATGAGGTTATCAAAAAACTAAAGAATACTGCCGCCGGAGCTATTAAAGAAACCTATAAGATCCTGGTTCGCCGTATAGATAAATTTGGTGTGGCACAACCCAATATAAATTTTGATGAGAACAAAGGTATCATCAACGTAGAACTTGCCGGTGTTAACGATATTGAAAGGGTACGTAAATTATTACAGGCATCTGCTCACCTTCAGTTCTGGGAAGTTTATCGCATTGACGAACTGGCCGAATCATTGAAACTCGCCGATCAAAACCTCCAGAATTATCTGAATGGCGTTAAACCCGACACTTTGGGTAAAATTGATACTTCTAAGGCCAGCGAAAATGTTAACCCTTTCTTCAAAATTATAAACCCACAAAATCCGCAGACAGACCAAGCAACAGGCAAACAATTTTTTTCTTCAAATATCGGAAGCATTTTATCGCAGGATACAGCAACTTTTTATGAGTACCTGAACAACCCTGCTGTAAAAGAAGCTTTACCTGCCGATGCTAAATTTTTGTTGGGTATTGAGGAAAAAGCTGCAAAAGGAACCCAGAAATTCTTTCAGTTATACGCAGTTAAAACCATGCCGGGCACCGATAAAGCTCCGCTTGAAGGTGAAGGGGTAAAAGAAGCCTACCAGGCTTTTGATGAAAAAGGTAAGCCTTCAATTAAAATGGAAATGACCAGCATTGGTGCAAAAACCTGGGCACGCCTTACAGGAAAAAATGTAGGCCGTCCCATTGCTATTGCATTAGATGATATTGTTTATTCAGCTCCAAATGTAAACGGCGCTATTGAAGGAGGAAGTTCTGAAATTTCAGGAAACTTTGCCGTTCAGGAAGCACAGGATCTTTCCAATATTTTAAAATCAGGTAAACTGGATGCACCTGCTAAAATTGTTGCGCAACAGGTTGTAGGCCCTACCTTGGGTGCTGAGTCTGTTCGTGGTGGTGCCATGTCGTTCGGCATTGCATTTTTAATAATCTTTATTTTAATGCTGGTGTATTATAACACCGGCGGCTGGGTTGCAAACATTGCTTTGATATTTAACCTGCTGTTTACCATCGGTGTGCTAACCGCCATGGGCTTTACGTTAACTGCAGCCGGTATTGCCGGTTTGGTGTTAACCATTGGTTTGGCGGTAGATACCAACGTAATTATATTTGAGCGTATCAAGGAAGAACTTACCAAGGGTAAATCTTACCCGCTGGCTATTAATGATGGTTACAAGCGTTCACTTGCACCGGTAATTGATGCCCACGTAACTTCTTTACTTACCGCATTTATTTTGTTCTATTTTGGTTTGGGCCCAGTACTTGGTTTTGCTACTACGCAAATCATCGGTATCCTGCTTTCGTTGTTCTGCGGTATTTTAGTATCCCGTTTAATAACTGAAATATTTACAAATAAAAACCGTCACTTAAATTATTTCACCACGCTTTCTAAAAAGATATTTAAGCACGCCAGCTATAAATTTATTGAGTATAGAAAGTATGCGTACATTATTTCTGCATTTGTTCTACTGGCGGGCGTTGGCTCTTTCTTCAATGGTTTCCATTTGGGAGTAGAGTTTAAAGGAGGACGCAGTTACACTGTTCAGTTTGATAAAAATGTTAAGCCAGATGAAATTCGTGATGATCTTAAAAAAGCATTAGATGGTGATAATGTAACCATTAAAACTGTTGGCGATAACCGTCACCTGAATATTACAACTGCTTATCTTAAAAGCGATGATAAAGCTGACTCAATAGTAAAAGTAAAATTGAAAGAAGGCCTTATGAAAGTATTACCTCCGGGTATTAATCAGGAGCAGTTTAACAAAAATAACATTCAGGCTTACTCAACCGTACAGCCCAGTATATCAGATGATCTGAAACGTGGTGCTGTAAAAGCAACCATTTTCGCTATGTTGGCAATCTTCCTGTATATCTTCTTGCGTTTCCGCGATTGGAGATACTCTGCAGGTACCATCGTTACATTACTTCATGACGTTTTTGTAACTCTTGCCGTGTTCTCGTTCTTTAAAAATATTGTACCATTCCCGCTGGAGATTGATCAGCATTTTATTGCTGCCATCTTAACCGTTATCGGTTTCAGTATGAATGATACAGTAATTGTATTTGACCGTATCCGTGAATACAGCCGCGATATGAAAGGTGCTACTAAAACCACCATCATCAACCGCGCCATCAACGATACGCTTAGCCGTACTGTTATGACATCATTAACCGTATTCTTAACCATCCTGATACTCTTCATCTTTGGTGGTGAAGTAACCCGTGGTTTTGCATTTGCTATGTTGATAGGTGTGGTAACCGGTACCTATTCTTCTATTTTTGTGGGTGCACCTGTACTGGTTGATTTTGCAAAAGACAAACCCTTAGGTGCCGCTGCAGAAGTGGTTGTTGAGAAAAAGAAAGCATAATTTTAATTTGAGTTATAGATTTAAAAGCCTCGTTATTACGAGGCTCTTTTTTTATCCTTTTTTTTATTCTCACCTTATTAAAAATACCTTGATCTCATCATATAAAGAAGCTGACCCGTTACCAGGTCAGCTTCTAAAACTATAAATTCAGTGTTACACAGCAAAACTGGTACCGCAGCCACAAGTTTTACTGGCATTGGGATTATTAAAAGTAAACCCACGGCTGTTTAGTCCGCCCTGCCAGTCAACCTCCATACCCATTAAATAAATACCATGACTTTTTTCCATAATCACCGGTATGCCATCTATTTCAAAATTTTCATCTTTTTCACCCTTGGCATCAAAGCCCAAAACGTATGTCATGCCACTGCATCCACCACCCTTTACACCAATGCGTAAACTTTGTGTGGCATCAAATCCGGCTTCCTGCATCAGGCGTTTAATTTCGTCTTTGGCACTCGCTGTTAAAGTAACAGGTGCAACTATTGTTGTTTCCATATCAAAATCTTTGTACAAAATTAAATAAAATTGGTAAGCCGCTTTTACGAAATAGGCAAAACTATGGTACACGAATTTTTCGAATTACACTAATTACACGAATTTAACAGTTACCTATTCTTCAGTAAGCCAATTCGTGTAATTCGATTAATTCGTGTAATTACCGGCATTCGTATAAATTTGCCATAAATAAAATAATCTATGGATTTTGCAACTGATACGCTCCTTTACATAATGATTGCCATATTAATTATGACGCTCATTACCGTAGGCTTTTTCATCATGGAGTTTAATAAACTTAAAGCCCGGTTTAACGGCGGCAAGCCTAAAGATAACGAACTGGTAAAACTAAAACTACAGGCATTGGAGCGTTTTACATTATATGCCGAA
>JBBRCM010000153.1:0-10003 GCA_038204855.1 Chitinophagales bacterium | reverse complement strand
AATGGCGTAACATTAGCCGCTGCATCATCAAGACAAAAAGATATCCAGGCACAGAAAGCCCCTAAGACCGAAAAAGGTAAAATGGTGGGTGCCGCTATTGCAACAAAAGCAAAAGAACTTGGTATTACTACTGTTGTTTTTGATCGTGGTGGTTACATCTACCATGGCCGTGTTAAAGCAGTAGCTGAAGGTGCAAGAGAAGGTGGTTTGGATTTTTAATTATAAAATTTCTAATAAGAAAAATAGATGTCAAATTTAATCTCAAATAAAGTAAAAGCCGGCGACCTTGAATTGAAAGATAAGGTTGTTGCCATTAATCGTGTAGTAAAAACAACCAAAGGCGGACGTGCTTTTAGTTTCTCTGCACTGGTTGTTGTTGGTAATGAAGCCGGTATTGTTGGACATGGTTTGGGTAAGGCCAAAGAAGTTCAGGAAGCTATCACGAAGGGTATTGAAGATGCAAAAAAGAATTTAATAAAAATTCCTTTGATGCATGGTACTATCCCTCACGATCAGTTATCTAAAGAAGGTGCAGCCAAGGTGTATATTAAGCCTGCAGCACATGGTACCGGTGTAATTGCCGGAGGTAGCATGAGAGCGGTTTTGGAAGCAGCTGGTATTACCGACGTGTTGGCCAAGAACTTAGGTTCTGCAAACCCAACCAATGTGGTAAAAGCAACTTTTAAAGCATTGGCTACATTACGTGAACCAATTGCAGTTGCAAAAACACGTGGTATTTCTTTAAAGAAAGTATTTAACGGATAAAATAAGTACTGATTACTAAGTACTGAGTACTTAATAATGGTGCCTTAAATTAATAAAGATGGCAAAGATAAAAGTAACACAGGTTAAAAGTGTAATTGACCGTTCAGAGCGTCAGAAGAGAACAATGATTGCATTGGGCCTTAAAAAAATGAATGCTTCAGTTGAAGTGGAAGCTACTCCTCAAATATTGGGTATGGTAACAAAAGTTAACCATCTGGTAAAAGTAGAGGAATTAGCTAATTAGCTAATTCGATAATGTGCTAATGAAATAGCAGCGTCTTTGAATTTAGGAATTAGCCCATTAGCACATCAGCAAATTATCACATTAAATTAAAAGCGAGGGGTGATTCCCCGTAAGTACAAAATCAATAATAAAATGAAACTACACACACTCAAGCCTGCGAAAGGCGCAACACACAAAGAAAAAAGAATTGGCCGTGGTGAGGCAAGCGGTAAAGGTGGTACATCTACCAAAGGTAACAAAGGTGGACAAAGCCGCGCCGGTTACAAAAGTAAAAAAGCACATGAAGGTGGACAGATGCCTATTCAGCGCCGTATTCCAAAACGTGGATTTAAAAATAACAACCGTATTGAGTTCAAGGTTTTAAACCTTGGCCAGATTGATACACTGTCAGAAAAATACGGTATCACAGAATTCAACCTCCAGAATTTATACATCAATGGTATAATAAGCCAGTTTGATAGTGTAAAGATCCTGGCTAATGGTGAGCTTAAAGGTAAATTCGCTTTTACAGTGAATGCAGCAAGTGAAAAAGCAAAAGCAGCCATTGAAGCAGCCGGAGGTTCTATCGAGATAATAAAATAATTTCCCGATATTTGCCGACCACGTTTAGCGTGGTCATTTTTAATTTAGTGCAAATCACTTAAATCGCTTAAATTCTGTGAAGAAGTTCATAACAACACTTAGGAATATCTGGAGCATCGAAGAGCTACGCAATAAGATAACTTTCACTCTACTGTTGATTTTTATCTATCGCATAGGTTCTTTTATTGTTTTGCCGGGTATTGATCCAAATAAATTAGCCACGCTTGCGGATAGCTCTAAAAGCGGCATGCTTGGTTTACTTGATACGTTTGTAGGTGGTGCATTTTCTAAAGCATCCATTTTTGCATTGGGTATCATGCCATATATTTCTGCATCAATCTTTATGCAGTTGATGACCATCCTGGTTCCTCAAATGGCAAAAATTCAGAAAGAAGGAGAGAGCGGCAGAAAGAAGATCAATCAATGGACACGTTATCTTACAGTTATTGTTACTGCATTTCAGGCAGCAGCTTATATCGGATATTTACACAGTGCCGGCAACAGGGAAGCAATCATTCCTGCATTCGAAAGTTATTTCACCGTTTCAACAGTTATCATACTTACAGTGGGTACATTGTTTGTAATGTGGCTTGGCGAAAAAATTACAGATAAAGGTTTAGGAAACGGTACTTCTATCATCATTATGGTTGGTATCCTTGCTCGTTTACCACAATCATTTGTTCAGGAGTGGGCAGCGAGGTCAACAAGAGGCGCTGGTGGTATTTTAATGATATTGATCGAACTTGTTTTGTTGATTGCAGTGATACTTGGAATTATTATGTTGGTTCAGGGTACAAGAAAGGTACCGGTTAATTATGCCAAACAAATTGTTGGCAACCGCCAGTTTGGTGGTGCCAGAAATTTCCTGCCTTTAAAAGTGAATGCATCGGGCGTAATGCCCATCATCTTTGCACAGGCAATACTTTTTCTACCTACCTTATTTTCTTTTGGAGGTACGGCTTCGTGGACGAAGTATTTTACCGATCATACTAACCTGGGTTATATGATTGTGTACACAGTGGCTGTTATCGCATTTACTTTCCTGTACACCGCTTTGATATTTAATCCAAAGCAAATGGCCGATGAATTAAAACGCAATAATGGTTTTATACCGGGTGTTAAACCTGGTCAGCCAACTGCAGATTATATTGGTACTATTATGGACAGGATTACTTTACCAGGTGCGATATTGCTTGCGTTTGTTGGTATCCTTCCAGGCATTATCCAATTGATATTTGGAATGCAACAGGGTTTTGCAACTTTCTTTGGTGGTACATCATTACTGATCATGGTTGCCGTAATCTTAGATACATTACAGCAAATAGAAACACAATTGTTAATGCGCCAGTACGATGGTTTGATGAGCAGCGGAAGAATACAAGGCAGACAACAGGTTACCGCAGGAGTATAAATACTGATACCCCCGCTAAGGGGACTTAAAAAATATAATTCTTAAGCCCCGACTGAAAATGTCGGGGTTTGCTTTAAATTGATTTTAAAAATGATTCACTACAAAAACAAGGCGGAAATTGAACTGATGAGGGAAAGCAGTTTACTGGTTAGTGAAACACTTGCTGTGGTAGCTGCTGCCATTAAACCAGGTGTTACTACCATGCAACTTGATAAAATTGCTACCGAATTTATAAAAGATAATAAAGCAACTGCTTCTTTTAAAGGTTACCATGGATTTCCTTATACCTGTTGTATTTCTGTAAATGATGCGGTGGTTCATGGGTTTCCTACAAACAAGGAATTGGTAAGCGGCGATGTGGTTTCGGTAGATGTAGGTGTTTTTAAAAACGGTTTTCATGGCGACAGTGCCTATACTTTTGGTGTTGGAGAAATAAGTGATGAAGTGAAAAAATTAATGCGGGTTACAAAAGAATCTTTGTATAAAGGAATTGAGAAGGCAATAATTGGAAACCGTGTTGGTGATATAGCTTTTGCCATTCAGGATTATACTGAAAAGCAATATGGTTATGGTGTGGTAAGAGATTTGGTAGGGCATGGCCTTGGCCGCAACCTGCACGAAGAGCCACAGGTGCCCAATTTTGGAAAAAGAGGAACCGGCGCCAAACTAAAAGAAGGACTGGTAATTGCAATTGAGCCAATGATAAACCTGGGAACCAAGAATGTTTTTAATGATAAAGACGGCTGGACAATACGAACCGCAGATGGTAAACCCTCCGCACATTACGAACACGATATCTGCATACAAAAGGGCAAGGCAGATATTTTATCTTCATTTACCCCGATTGAAGCTGCCGAAAAAGCAAATGCTGAGCTTTGTTCGGATTATTGATCTCTGATTAACTGTACCGCATTTTAACTTTCAAATGAAATGAAAAAAAAGCGCTTGATTGTAATTGGCGGCGGTGCTGCTGGTTTCTTTTGTGCAGTAAATGCGGCAAGATTAAATCCGTATCTTGAAGTTATTATTCTTGAAAAATCAAACAAGCTTTTAAGCAAAGTAAAAGTAAGTGGCGGCGGCCGCTGCAATGTAACACATGCCTGCTACAGCATTGCGGAGATGATAAAAAAATATCCAAGAGGGGCCTCATTCTTAAAAAAAGCATTTCATCATTTTTTTATCAACGATACCATTGCCTGGTTTAAAGCAAGGGGCGTGATTTTAAAGACCGAAGCAGATGGAAGGATGTTTCCGGTAACCGATAGTTCGCAAACTATTATTGATTGCCTGATGAAAGAAGCAAATAAATATGCGATTGAAATCAGGATGAATAAAGAAGTAAAACAGTTGGCAGTTGACGGCGGGCAATTGGCAATTGGCAAACGCCATTGGTCATTGGTTCTTAAAGATGAGGAACAAATTGAAGCAGATTATATTTGCATAGCAAGCGGTGGATATCCAAAAATATTGCAGTACGGTTGGTTGCAAAAATCTAATCATGGTATAGAAGAACCGGTTCCTTCACTATTTACTTTTAATATGCCCGGTAATACCATAACAGCACTGATGGGGGTTGCAGTTGAAAATGCAGTGGTGAAAATAGTTGGTTCAAAGCTGTCAGAAAGCGGGCCGCTGCTTATAACGCATTGGGGCATGAGCGGGCCTGTGGTGCTGAAACTTTCGGCATGGGGCGCCAGGGAACTTGCAAAAAATAATTACAATTTTACAATTCAGGTAAATTGGATACCGGAATACAATGAAAACAATTTGCGTGATAAAATGCAAAAGATAAGATTTGAACTGGCAGCTCAAAAAATTGTGAACCGCAATCCTTTTTCATTGCCGGCCCGTTTGTGGGAGTATCTTTTAATTCAATCCGGAATAGATCTTAATCTGCGCTGGGCCGATCTTCCCGCCAGCGAACAAAATAAATTGATTAAAAACTTATGTGCACAGGAGCATATAGTTAAGGGCAAAACCACTTTTAAAGAAGAATTTGTTACAGCCGGCGGCATCGACTTAAGCGAAATTGATTTTAATACCATGCAAAGTAAAAAACACGCAGGTTTGTTTTTTGCTGGCGAAATTATTAATGTAGATGGTATCACCGGCGGATACAATTTTCAAAATGCGTGGACGACGGGGTGGATTGCGGCTAAGGCGATAAGCTGTATGGTTTAGAATGTTTAGGAGGTTTAGGAAGTTTAGTTTGTGTATATAAATAAGATGCCTTTGCTAACGTCCTCAATGCCCTGAACATCCTTAACCTCCTAAACCTCCTAAACCTCCTAAACATTCTAAACATCTCCCAACCAATCTTCACAAATTCTTCACTTCTGTATTTCGCTGCCAGCGGCATTTCAGTTACTTTTGCCCATACTTAAGGCATGAAAAAAATAGACCGCTATATACTGCTGAAATATCTCACCACTTTCTTTTTTTGTTTGATATTGTTTACTGCGATAGTTGTTGTGGTTGATATAAGCGAAAAGACCGATGACTTTGTAAAATCGAAACTGCCGATTTCACGTATCATTACTGACTATTATCTTGGCTTTATACCCCGTATTGATGCGATGCTTTTTCCATTGTTTGTTTTTATTTCGGTTATCTTTTTTACCAGCAAAATGGCCGGAAGGTCAGAGATCATTGCCATTCTCAGCAGCGGCGTAAGCTTTCGCAGGTTCCTGATGCCTTATATAGCAGGCGGAATTTTTCTAACTGCTTTTTTATGGATGGGTTATCAATATTTAGTACCAAAGGCAAATCTTAAGTGGGCCAATTTTGAAGCCAAATATATCGATGGGCCCAGGGCTCCCGAAAGCAATAATTCTAACTACAAACAGAAGTTGTATTTTAAATTAGATTCATTTACCTATGTAGGCATCAGAGGTTATGACACGGTATTGAAATCAGGTAATGGATTTTTTGTACAACGGTTCCAGAAAAATAAGCTGGTTTATAACCTGCGGGCCGAACAGTTTAACTGGGACACGATACAAAGAAAATGGAAACTGCTGAATGCGGTTGAACGCAGGTTAGACAGTATTTCTGAGAGAGTTACCCGAACCCCGGAATTGACTGTCAGTTACAATTTTAAACCACGTGACCTCCGGAAAGATGAATTTCTGAAGGATCAATTACCTACACCGGAGCTCGATGATTTTATTGCACTGGAGCGGTTACGGGGCTCCGAATCGCTGAATATGCTGTTGGTAGAACGTTATAACCGTGATGCAATTCCGGCTTCGGTTCTTATACTAACCATCATCGGCGCTGTACTTGCGTCACGTAAAATAAGAGGGGGCAGCGGACTTCACCTGGCAATTGGAGTAGTAATCAGTGTGCTTTATATTTTATTCAGCAGGTTCTCCCTGGTATTTGCTACCAAAGGAAATTTCACTCCCTTTCTTGCAGCCTGGACACCCAATGTTGTCTTTGGTTTTCTGGCATTTTACCTGTATAAAAAAGCACCTAAGTAAAAGTTGAGATACCGTTTGTGTTTATATAAACTTTCTGCCAAAACTTTTGTTTTAAACGCAACTGCATCGTAATTTTAAACTTCCTTAACGTTGAATTGCTTAATAATACTTGTGTTACAGGATTTTGTGCCGGTCCAACAGTTTTACTTTCCAAAACTGTAATTTAAAATAGTAATAAATAATTTTTATGGGTATCATTAAAGACAGGTTTAAAGAGCAGGCAGATATTGTAGCTTCCGAAATTAAAACCCTCATCAAAGAACATGGCGATAAGGTAATTGGCGAAGTAACCTTAAGCCAGATATACCAAGGCATGCGTGGCATTACAGCTCTTGTCTCTGAAACGTCGTTGCTGGATGCACAGGATGGTATCCGGTTTCGTGGATATTCAATTCCGGAATTAAGAGATAAACTACCTAAAGCACACGGAGGTACAGAGCCTTTACCGGAAGGATTATTTTATTTGATGCTGGTTGGATCTTTACCAACTGAAGAAGATGCCCATCATTTAAGCAGCGTTTGGCAACGCCGCAGCCATGTGCCCAACCATGTATTTGCAACCATTGAAGCGCTGCCGGTAAGTACACACCCGATGACTCAGTTTGTAGTGGGCATTATGAGCCTTCAAACAGAAAGCCAGTTTGCAAAAAAATACGCAAAAGGCATGAGTAAAAAAGATTATTGGGAAGCCGTGTTTGATGATACCATGGACCTGATTGCACGTTTACCACGCATTGCAGCTTACATCTATCGCCGTAAGTACAAAAACGGAGAACATATTCAACCAAATGGTTTACTGGACTGGTCAGGCAATTTTGCACACATGATGGGATATGAAGATGAAGGTTTTCATGAATTGATGCGTTTGTATATGACCATACATGCCGACCATGAAGGAGGTAATGTTTCCGCACATACTACGCACTTGGTAGGCTCTGCCCTAAGCGACCCGTACCTGTGTTTTGCCGCAGGCATGAATGGGCTTGCAGGCCCCTTACACGGATTGGCTAACCAGGAAGTAATAAAATGGATTTATGAATTAAGAGAAGAAATAGGAGCTGATATTCCAACCAAAGAACAGATTGAGGAGTATGTTAAGAAAACCCTGAGTGAAGGCAAAGTGGTTCCAGGATATGGCCATGCAGTTTTAAGACAGACGGACCCACGGTTTACAGCACAGATGGAATTTGGTAAAAAACATATGCCCGATGATTCATTGGTGCAAACCGTTTGGAATATTTATGAAGCAGTGCCACCCGTTTTAGGTTCGATAGCAAAAATTAAGAACCCATGGCCAAATGTGGATGCACATAGCGGCGCTTTGTTGGTGCATTACGGCATGGTAGAATATGAATTTTATACAGTGCTGTTTGGTGTTTCAAGATCATTGGGAGTATTGGCAAGCCTTTGCTGGGACCGGGCTCTGGGCTTTCCGCTGGAAAGACCAAAGTCTGTAACTACCACGCTTGTAAAATCATGGCTGGAAGGAAAGGAAGAAATTTGGGGGGATTAATTTTTTATCGGATATTTGTATTGAGACCGGAATTACGTTCCGGTTTTTTTATTAATCAGAACAAAAAAAATAAAATGAAAAAGATAATTTTTGTGTCAATTGTTTCTTTCTTATGCATCAATTGTATTGCACAGGGAAGTAAAACAGTACTGTCCGCTTCAGGTAATCAGCATCTTAAAGTGTTTAAACAGTCGGCAACCAGCGGCGATTTAACAACCAGTATAACAGCCTTAAGTTATTACGTAGCCGACCAGGGTGCTAATTCTGTTTATGAAGATACATTGGCTATGCTTTACCTGCAGCAGAATTCGTATGTACAATGTTATTATTGGGCCGATAAAAGACTGAAAGGAAAGCCAGATGATTTGACTTTGATGGAAATGAAAGGGATTTGTTTAGATAAGCTGAATCAGCCAAAAGAGGCAATAACGATATATGAAAAATTATATGCCCGGACAAAAAGCCCTTATCATGCTTATACTTTAATGGAACTGCAACATGGCATCAAGCGTTTGGCAGAATGTATGGCGACGTCAGCCAGTACAGAAAAACTTGAATTTAAACCCGATTTTACGATGACTTATAATGCAGGTGAGCAGACAGGACGCACCTATTTGCAGGCAGGGATTTATAACATAACCGGCCTGGCCTTGTATGATTTGGATAAAAAAGCAGAATCTAAGAAATATTTTGAAAAGGCCTTAGCACTCGATAGTAATTTTGTTTTAGCAAAACAAAACCTTGCAGCGATAAAATCTATTGAATCCGGCATCAATAAAGTAAATCCGGGCGGTAATGGTAACCCGACGTCTCCGGCAAATAAAAACGATTAAAATTTGATTTTGAAGCAGTGCCGGTTGCCTGTATATTTGCAATCCATTTGGGGGGTTAGCTCAGTTGGCTAGAGCGTCCCGAAAGCATTCGGGAAGGTTATCGGTTAAAGTTTTTAAATAAAAATAATGGGGGGTTAGCTCAGTTGGCTAGAGCGTCCCGAAGCATTCGGGAAGGTTATCGGTTAAAGTTTTTAAATAAAAATAATGGGGGGTTAGCTCAGTTGGCTAGAGCGCTAGCATGGCATGTTAGAGGTCATCGGTTCGACCCCGATACTCTCCACAAATTAAAATCCTGCTTCTGCAGGATTTTTTGTTTATGCAATTCTACGTTTACATATTATATTCCTCAAGCCTTGATCAGTATTACGTTGGTCATACCGAAAATATAGCAAACCGCATTTTCCGGCATAAAAATTCGGGTAGCAAATCAACTACGAAGGCAAGTGATTGGGAGGTTAAATACACTGAAGAATTTGAATCAAGAAGTGAGGCTATGCAAAGAGAGCTTGAAATTAAAAAGAAAAAAAGCAGAAAATATATTGAATGGTTGATTAGCTTAGTTGGCTAGAGCGTCCCGAAAGCATTCGGGAAGGTCATCGGTTCGACCCCGATACTCTCCACTAAAGCGGCGACATCGGTTTCACAACCGTTGTCGCCGCTTTTCATTTTCCCTAAAATGCTTGCCAGTTGGGAGATATAGAGGAAAACTATATTCACCCTTTTGATTCGACACTCGTCTTTTATACGATTGTAGGATATCCCTTCTGGAAAGAGTAAAAATTGCAACCTTTGTTTTTTATTATAATCGCCGGCATACTATATCGTATTGAGTTTGCTGGTATAAGGATTTAAGAATTAATTCTTCATGGGAGTTATATTGATGTTTTGTTTATATATTTTTTACTTCCTACTCTGCTTTAGAAACCAATTAATCTTATACATTTTATTGATATCATCAAATCCGCCCAAATCAGTATTGAACTGGAAATTACCATCAATAAGATGCTGAAAATTGCTGTTATTTGGAAAGGCGGCTTTTAAGTTTTTTATTGTTAATTTCTGAATTCTATTGTTACTCTCAGTGCTGAAATATTTATTCGTTACATTAATTCTTGCATCTTCACGCACTTTTGTATTTAATTGTTTATATATTAAAATTTGCTCACCCTGATT
>JBBRCM010000152.1:0-10157 GCA_038204855.1 Chitinophagales bacterium | reverse complement strand
TGTACCAGTTCAAAACTGGCCCTGCCACTTAATAATAAAATACAGTTGTTTAAAGGTAGCTGATTGTTCAGCATGGCTGCGCCAATAATTTTATCAAGGGCATTATGCCTGCCTACATCTTCTCTTAACATCATAAACTTTCCATGCACATCAAATAAGGCGCAGGCATGAATACCACCCGTGTCTTCAAAAACCTGTTGCTGTTTTTTTAATTCTTTCTGTAAGGTATATAATGTTGCAGCAGGGATAATGCTGTCATTTTTCAGATCACCATATTGCGAAACGGTTTGTATTGCATCAATACTTGCCTTGCCGCAAATACCACAGCTGGATGTGGTATAAAAATTCCGTGCAGCATTGCCCAATAAAGGTTTGATGTTCTCTTTTAAAATGACCTGTACCAGATTTTCGTCGATAGGTGCCTGTTTTATTTTGCTGATGCTATCTGCACTTTTAATAATGCCTTCGGTAAATAAAAAACCGGTAGCCAGTTCTTCATCATTGCCAGGTGTACGCATGGTTACGGCAATATCTTTCAGCATTTGCCCGGTAGCAGTACTATACTCCAATTGAATCTGCAAGGGTTCTTCTACAGCAACTTTGTCTGCAGTTTCATTTATTTCTCCGGAGACGATCTTATGTATCAGGATATTTTCTACCTGCTTGCCTTTCATCTTTTAAAATTAAGGAAACTATCCTGCATTTATCAGTTTATAGGTTTGAGCAAAAGCTTCCATGGTATCAATACTTTTTATGCAGTTCGTATCAACCGGTAAATATTTTACAGCATCGTTTTTTCTGAGTAATTGTTGCAGTGAAAGTTGTCTTGCTTGAAACATTTGTTTCAACTCTTCAAAGCAGGTATATGGATACCAGGCTAGCATAGATTCATAAATAAAGGCTTCCTCGTTATAAAAAGAAGCAGGTATATTTTTACAAAGCATTGAAAATATTTCCAGTTCACCTGCCTTTAAAAAAGGATAATCACAACCGATCAGCAACATATTCTTTTTGGAAAATTTTGTAAAAGCTGTCAGCAAAGCCCCCATGGGGCCAATATTGCTGAATGTTTCATCATCGGTTATTGCATTGTAACCGGCTTCTATGTTTTTAGATTGTTTGGCCTCACATGAAATGAAAACCTTTTCGCAGTAGGGTTGCAGCATATCATATAGATGGTAACGCTGCGGCTTATCATAGTACTGCAGCATACTTTTATCGGTGCCCATACGGCTGCTTTGGCCACCGCACATAACCAACGCGTATGTTTCAGGAAATTGATGCTTATTGTTTGCAGGCATCTTACTAAGTTACTGCAAATTTTACTATGTAATAAGACAGCTGCGTGTCTTCAAGAGTAAAAAAAGACGTTCATGTTTTTTCTACGTAAACAATGCCTTCATAACCAAACCTTTTTTTCTTCTCGAAATTTCGGCGTTGGAGCTATTAGACATAATTAAATGCCCGCCGGCATCAATACAAAGAACATGCTTTTTATTAACGAGGTGGCTTCTGTGCGTACGCACAAATCCCGCAGGGCAAAGCTGGGCCTCATAATCGTGTAATACTTTTGCCATAAGCAGGGGCTTACGGTTGGTAAAATAAATAAACGTATAGTTACTGCTTGCCTGCAACCTCAAAATTTCATCGGCATTAAAAAAGTAAGTGCCGTTGCAGGTGGCTACTGTAAGTTTATAGTTTTTGTATGGTGCATGAGTCGTTATTGTGTTCATATTTATTTAGTTTAAAGGGCTTCTGATTTTTTTAGTTTTTCTCAAAATCGGTGTAGTGAACAAGCATGTCGCTTTTGAATAAAGCTATTCGCAGATATTTTCCCCACTCCGGTTGTAATGGGATATTAATATTGTTTATTCCTGCGGTAAGTTTTACGGGTAAAATTGATAAATACCGACCTGAACCAGCGTCATAAATGCGAACGGAATAATCACCTTCGGAAAAAATATTAAATACGCCTTTTACAGTTAATCCATTGATAACCGCATCATGCACAAAACCATATTGCCTGGCCGATTTGATATTTCGTACAACCTTAATAATACTGTCGCTGCCGTTAGCAGTTTTGTAGGGTGCTGCGCCTGAATTGCAAGGCCCGATATAACCTGTAAACTCGGTACCGGGGTTTACAATAAACTCAGGATAAAGTGTAACAGAAGTTGCCGCACGATAAAACACATTGATGCCAATGCCTCCTTCTACTGATGAGTTAGAAGTAATATTCCTGCCTGGTAAAATTTTTGACCTACTTGATTTTGATTGATGTCTAAATCAGATGGGCAGGCAGAAAATTTCGCACTTTGCCAAATACCACGGCCATAGGTGGAGGCATAGATAATATTATTACTTGAAAGACCATTATAGTACTCAATTTCAGAAACAGCTACCCTGGGAAGTCCGTTATAAAAAGGGGTCCAATCTGCGTCATTTACACCTTTGTAATACACACCAATATCTGTTCCAATGTATAGGTTATCATTGTCGTCTGCCGCAACTGTGTTTACCGGCAAATTGGGTAGTGAGCGGCTTATGTTTGTCCAGTTGCTACCTGAGTTATTACTGTAAAAAACTTTTGCTGAATCAGTATATCCACCTACGGTTACCCATAATCTTGCACTGGTATTTGAAGAAACCGCAATGTCTGTAATCTTGGGGTTGGAAGTTGGATACCCAGCGGACTCAAGGTTATGTGTTAGATAGGTAGTAATATCAGCAATGGGATCGTCAAGGTTATCAACCCGCCAAAGCCCATTGTCTCCGGCAGTATAAATTCTTTTACGGTTAGTGGGACAGGTATTGATACACCAATTACCTGCAATTGGCCGGTGTGGCACATCTGAAGTTTCAATACCCGCCCAGTTACTGCCCCGGCTATAGCTTACATAAAGTTGCTCATATCCTGCAAATATTACATCCTCGTTAATGGGTGACATGGCCAGATTTGCAAAAAAATTATTTGCACCCGGTGGTGTTATATCTTCATCAATAATGGCATCTGCATATACTTTCTCGTTTACTGAATAATATTTGTCATCCTGGTTACCGGCAGGAGGGAGGTCAGTTAAAACATCATACCCATCACCACCGGAATACCTGTTGAAAGTGGAAGCCGCTCCATTTTTTCTTAACACACCATTGTCTTGTGTACCACCCCAGATATTTCCGTTATCATCAGCATAGCTAAAATGATAAAACTGAGAGCAGCTTAAGCCGGAAAATAATTTAGACCAGGTGCTTCCATTATCGCTGCTTACAGAAACTCCACCATCCGTTCCGGCATATAATTTTCCATTTGCAGTATTATACACCAGTTCATGCACATCGGGATGGATACTTGCACTGCCATGATAAGGAGTTTCCTGGCCAAAAATAACACCTGCTGTTGTTGACTTAAAAATAACAAGGCCCGCTGCGACCACTACATTTTCGTTTGTAGGAGAAATAGCAACAGCTAAATCGTACATATTTTGTTCGGGGTAATCATTAGTGTCCAGCCTTCCTAAAACATTTGGCGAGTTCGATTGCCGGGTAAAATTTACTCCGTTATCAGAAGACATCCATAATCCCTTAAAAGTATTTCCACTCGGCGAGCCGGGGCCTGCCAGTAAATAAACTTTTGACGGGTTGTCAGGAGTAACTCCAATCCCAATACGTTGTATGCTTGTAAAACAGGCAGCAAATGTTACTGTATTAGTAAAAGGAAAACTTACTCCACCATTGGTGGACCTGAGAAATCTTCCGGCTGTAGTGCTGTCTCCATTCCTGATGCTGCAATAAACATTGCTTGAGCTGCCCGGCGCAAATTTTACATCATACACCATTACATTATCGTCGGTAATGGTGCTGTTTGCAATATTACAAAGTGCCCAGGAAGCTCCTCCATTGGTTGTTCTGAATAATCCGTGTGTGGTGGCTGCCAAAAGTATATTGGTGTTGTTAGGATCACGTGTTAATTGCATACCGGAATACTGTTCATTTGCAAGGCCCGGAAAAGGAGCAGTACTCTGCCACGTGGTTCCTCCATCAGTTGTTTTTAATACGCCAACACTATACCTGATATAGCCAGATTTAAATGTAAGCCCTCCGGCTGATTGAGCATCTCCATCACCGGTAAGAATGTAAATAGTATTACTATTAACTACAACAATTCCTGAAATACCTAACGATGGTAAAAAAGATGCTACATTGCTCCAGCTTATTCCCGAATTGGTTGTTTTAAACAAACCTCCTCCGGAACTGCCGGCATATATTGTGGGAGCCGTTGATGGATCAAAGGCAATACGGTTTATTCTTCCTATACCCTCCTCAACATCTTGGCCCCAATAAAGACCAGCTACCGGCAGATGTTTCTGTGGCGTTGGCAAAATTTAAATTATTACCGGTCACGTAATCAAGCGTTTTTCTTGCCCCATTTACAATATAGCCTTCGCTATCCAGGTGTGATTCTGCTTCAAATAAATACCTGTTCCAGAATTTTCGTTGCCGCTTTAATTTTTTCTTTTCCAAAGAATCAGCCGGTAATAACCCAGACGTTTTTTCTTTGTAAAAACCCTCTACTGCCGCTTTTATTTCAGTGAATTTTCTTTTTCCAAGTAGTCTCTGCTCCAGTTCCGGTTCTTCACTTAATTGTGCCTGGCAAAAGACGGCAGTAAAAGCGAAGAAAATAACTATCAGTGTTTTTTTCATAAAACTCTTTTTATTTCTTCTCCTTTAATAAATTAATTTCCTTTTTTAACTCAATTACATAAAGCGTAAGCTCTTCTATTTTTTCCATCATCCGCTTTTGCATATCCCCCACTTCAATACCATTCTTTTCTACTTCAACAGCAGATGGTATATTGGGAAGATGCTTGTACTGCTGTATAAATTTTTCAACTTCTGTAAGAGCGGGAAGTTGATATTTTTTATCAAATACATAGTCTGGCCAACCTGCGCTTCTTAATTTTACTTTTAATTCTTCGCAAAGTATTTTTCCGGAAACGGTGGGTTTATATGCAGCAGCAGCAGCAACTGAAACGCCAATCGATACCTGTCCACTGGGGTTCATAGTTATATTACCACCACTGGTTGTAGTCATAGATATATTGCCGCCACCTGAAGGGGTTAGTACCACAACTTCTCCATTGCTTGGGTTTAATACTACACTTCCCCCATTCGGCGCCAGGAACATGGCAGAACCTGCATTGGTTCCTAATACCATATCACCACCACTATTAAGGCCAATAGTTCCTTTTGAAATGCCATTGAGGTAAAACCCGGCAACCGGTGCATTCCCATCTATTCTTAATGCCTCAGCATCTTTATTGATAGTGAGCCTGGCACCGGATATTAATTCGCCTCCATTGTTTTGCAGATACAAAGAAGAAGTACCCGTAAAACCACTCCTTGCCATAATTTCATTATTATCTACTACAATGTTAGTGCCGCTGGCGGGGCCAAGCATTAAGTAACCATTGCTGGCAGAAGAAAGCCCTGCATCCTGTCCGCTTTCGATATGTAATTTTGTTTGGGGAAACCCATTGCCTGTTAATGGCAAATTGCCACCTATACCAACATTGCCATCATTTTGAAATACTACTCTTTCCAGCCCCTGCTGTAAAAAAAGTAACCTTCCTCCTAATGAAGATGAATTGGAAACCTGCCAGTATTTTGTATTAGTTGAGTTATTGATTTTGATATAGCCATCTTCTAAGCGAAGATTACCTTCTGCATAAATATCTCCTCTTACATCTAATTTATAATTTGGGGCAATGGTGCCTATACCAACATTTCCACCCGGCACAATCGTTAACCTTGCAGAGCTTTGTGTTTCAAGTTGAAGTTTACCGCCATCGTTACTGCCAACATTAGTTCCAATCTGAATATCGCCGGTTGAACTTGTAAGGCTGAAATATCCTTTTGGAGAAGTGTTGTACAACAGACGAACTTTTGCTATGTTGTCATCAATATCGATTTGTCCACTCTCTATTTTCATAAGCCCATTGAGGTGAAGTTTAGCTGTTGGGGCACTAACACCAATACCCACATTACCGGCATTACTGTTATAAATATCAGATCCGTTAACTATCCATGGAGATGTGCCGCCAGACGCCTGCTGCACCCAGCTTGAACCATTATAAAACCAAAAACTATTGGTAGTGGTTTCGTAAACCATTAATCCCGGGGCAATGGGGCTGGGTATCATCAATCGCTGAGCTGATGTCATCCTGGGAATAAGCAAACCTTTATTATTAAGGGGACTTACAATATCCAACTGAGCACTTGCATTTGGGGTGCTGGTACCAATACCTACACTTTGTGCCTGAATATATTTGCAGCTTATTACAGCAAATAAAATGATAAATATTTTTTTCATTTTGATTGATTTTTATTACAACTCAAAGATGAAAATTTAAAGAAGAGGAAACAATAGCGAAATAGGGTGAATTAGTGAGTGGTGAATAGTGAGTAGCGGAAAAATAATATTCAGGCTATACAATCTTATCCCTGATAGCTTTTGAAACAGCTTCGGTACCCGAGTGTACATGCAGTTTGGCGTAGATATTACGTACATGGGATTTTATGGTATCTATAGCAACAAATAATTCTGCTGCAATTAATTTATAACTTTTACCATCAACCAATTGCTGCAATACTTTTTTTTCCTGGTTGGTAAGATTGTACGTGTCATTTGCAAGTTGGGGTTGCAGGTTGTTTTTAAATAATTCAAAAACCCTTCTTGCAATACCGGGTGTCATGGGGGAGCCCCCGGCATTTGCATTGGCTATTGCCTCCAGATAGCCAACCGGTGTGGTGCTTTTTAAAATATAACCGGAAGCTCCGGCGCAAATGGCATCGAAAATATATTCATCCTCAAAAAAAACAGTTTGTATCAATACCAAGGTTTCCGGAAAATTTTCTTTTATGAGTTTGGTAGCTTCAATACCATTCATGCCGGGCATTTCAATATCCATCAACACAATATCGCATGGATTAACTTCTAATTGTGGCACCAGATCCCGGCAATCGGGGTAAGCACCGGTACAGATAAAACCTTCAGCAGTATCCAGCAATAACTGAAAAGTTTCTCTCAAATGTTTGTTGTCTTCAAAAATACTTACCTGTATCAATGGAATTAATTTATTGTAAAGGTGGCAAAAATAAACCAGTAAAAAATAGCGAAATAGGGTGACCAACTTACACCTGCACCGGTATAGTAAGTGTTACAGCAGTTCCTTTCCCTGCTGCTGTATCAATAGTAAGCGTGCCAGCCATTTCTGCGGCCCGGTTCTTAATATTATCCAGTCCGTTTCCTTTTTTTACCAGGTTGCTATCAAACCCTTTGCCTTTATCTTTTATTAATAACAGTAATTCTTTATTCTGTATCGAGGCTGATACTGTTATACTTTCTGTATCGGCATATTTAACTGCATTATTCAACGCCTCTTTAAAAATAAGGTAGATATTTTTCCGTTGCTCCATGCTGAGTTTCGCTTTTTCC
Organism: Chitinophagales bacterium; assembly: GCA_038204855.1. Lineage (GTDB taxonomy): Bacteria > Bacteroidota > Bacteroidia > Chitinophagales > Chitinophagaceae > Ferruginibacter. Next base: position 2,662 of record JBBRCM010000152.1, on the reverse strand, counting down.
AGTTCATCTAATTGCATGTTTACCGCAATATTTTTACTGCTGCATATTTCGTAGGCAAAACGTTCCATCCGTTGCTTCAGGCTGGCAGCTTCAGTTTCATCTGGTTTTATCATCCACACAATATCACCCATTTTGTCCATCGTTTCTTTGGCTTTGGTACTCATTCTGCTAAGGATGTCTTTATGTGTTGCTTCATTGCCCGGCTGTGCTGCCATCTGGCTAAGCAGGTGTATGCTGCTGAGTGAGCTGTCTACTTCATCATGCAGATCAGCAGCAATCTGATTTCTTAATTCCAGTTCTTTCATGCGTTGCTTTAATTTATTCCTGTTCATCATCAGCCATATAGCGCATACAGCAAGGAGCGCAAGTACAGCAGCACCAATCATAAGGAGCTTTTGTTGTTGAAGTTTTTGCTGCTGCAGTTCGCTGTCTTTTTTAAGCAGGGAAATCTCTTTTTCTTTTTTTGCAGAATTGTATTGTTCTTCCAGATTTTTTAACTGTACCTGCACATTCAAACCCGTCATGCTGTCTTTTACAGCATGATATTTATTGATGTTCTCCAATGCTTTATCATATTCTTTACCAGCGGCATAAAATTCTGAAAGCTTTTTGTAATTATCTGTTTCTTTATCTATGCTCCCCGTTTCTTTAAATGTACTCAAACCTGTTCTCAATACTTTTTCTGTTTGTTTCCTGTTGCTTTCATTTTTATATAAAACTGCCATTTCATTATCGGCATAGGCCGCTAACTGTTTATTATTTAGTTGCAGTGCCAGTTCTTTTGATTTTTTAAAATAAACTGTAGCAATACTGTCTTTATTTTGTTCAACAAATATTTTAGCCATATTGAAATAAATATTTGCCTCCAGTTTTGGAATTTTTTCATCTTGTGAAATTTTTAATGCCTCTTCAAAACTGATGAAAGCCTGTGGTATATTTCCGATACCTGCGTAAGCTTCGCCCATTGCTCACAAAGAAGCGCAAATCCCTTTTTTATCTTTTATCGCTTTTTTAAGGGTAAGGGATTTTTGTGCATATTCCAATGCCCTGGTAAATTGATTAAGTTTTAAATAGCTAACAGCAATACCATTATAACAAAATGATTCGCCTAACTGGTTACCGGCCTCTTCAAAAAGACGTAGTGCTTTCAGATGACACTCCATAGCTTTGTTATATTCTCCTAATTCGGTGTAAACATTGGCAGTGTTGAGCCACTGACCACCTATATCGGCTTTATTTAAAGTAATAACTTCTGAATATTTTGCCGTTGCTAGTGAATAGGGTAATGCATTATTAAAGTCGTCGCTTTTTTTGTAAAACAGCCCTAATGCCTGATTATAATTAGCCATCACCCTGTTATTTTCGGATGCATGGGCTGCTACTGCTTTTAATTTGTTTACATAATATAAGGCACTATCCATATTTCCACTATTCTGAGATAGGGAGAGCAGCATACTGTAAGCAACACATTGTTTGTCAAAATTATTGGCCGGGATTGCTAAACTTAAACTTGAGCCCAGGTAGGTTTTTGCTTTTTCGGTATTATTTCTCAAACAATTATTCGCCAGTAAATTGTAAGCCCACATTTCATTGTTATCATGTTTTTCTAATGCTACAATTGTCTGCAGACTATCAATATACGACTGCTGAGAAAATGCCGCTGCGACAAACTGAAAAATAAAAAGGAAAAGAAGTAAGGCCTTTTGCATACCCTAATTTACAAAAAGCTTTTGAATGTAGAAGGATTGATCTTGAAGAATATAAAAGGATTATTTTGCCACTTAACATTTATCCCTCCCCAAATCCCTAACTTTTCCTAAATTAACGCCCGAAACAAACTTAAATATGAAAAAACAAATTGCCGCACTGGCTTTTATCACGCTTGCAGGTTTTGCTGCAACCGCACAATCAGATAAAAAAATTTTAAGTACAAGCGATTATGAGGGTGCTGTCAAATCACTTGGCTTCAATACCAGCAAACTTGTTTTCCGCAATAATGTAAACCCAAACTGGCTGCCCAATGGTAAACTATGGTATTCGGTTTCGGTACCGGGTGGGGTGGAATATGTGTTAATTGATCCTGCTGATGGCAGCCGCAAAACAGGTGCTGATAAAAAATCAATTCTGCCAGATGCTGCTGGTGGTGCTGCTGCAGCAGGTGGCGGTCGCAGAAGAGGAGGCGGAGGCAATGAAAGCCTGTCGCCAGACGGAAAAAAAGCAGCGTATATAAAAGACTGGAACCTTTGGATGAAGGATATGGATACCAAAAAAGAAACCCAGTTAACCTTTGACGGCATAAAAGATTTTGGTTACGCCACCGACAATGCCGGCTGGACACATAGCGACCGGCCCATCATGCTCTGGAGCCCTGACTCAAAAAAGATAGCAACCTTTCAGCAGGATCAGCGCAGCGTAAGCACCATGTATTTAGTTTCAACCAATGTAGGAGCACCGAGGTTGGAGGAATGGAAATACCCGCTGCCGCAGGATACAGCCATTGTAAAAATTCACCGTGTAATAATAGAAGTAGATAATCCAAAAGTGATCCGCTTAAAAATACCTGCTGATGAACACAGGGGAACGCTTAGTGATGATGTAGCATCGAGCGGCGGTTATGATGATAATGAGTGGAATGCCGATGCAACCAAACTGGCGTTTGTAA
>JBBRCM010000151.1:0-10169 GCA_038204855.1 Chitinophagales bacterium | reverse complement strand
AGCGTATTGTGCTCCGGCGCTAAATGCATAGCTTGGCTGTGCGAAAAATTTTCTCTTCTTTATCAGGTCGCCATAATAATTGGATATGCCTGCACCGACAGAAACACTGAATTTTGAGTAATCTCCCTCCATACTTTTGGGTGATTTTTGGGCCTTAGCACTAAAGGCTACTAATAAAACAGATGCAATAAGGTAGATTTTGAGAAATTTCATAATGTAGTTTTTTAATGGTCTTTTAATTGAAGTTTTATATTAGTTAACCTGCCTGCCAATTATTTTGCTTTTTAAATGGGCCATTTGGTATTTCGAACAAAAGTAAGCAGTAATTTCTATTTTTTACACTAAATATTTATTTTTTTATCCGTGCGTCTTTTTACACACGCCCTATTTACTTTGGCTTAGGTAATGCAAACAGGATGTTTAAGTTAACCACAAGCTGTAAAATAATGATTATTTTTTGTATCGAGGCAGAACGTGGCTTATTATTTATTTTTTTCAATAATTTCCAACGCCTTTTTTATGGCTTCATCATTGGTATTCATAATTTCAAAATACCCTTCATTGCGCCATATTAGCCGGGCAATAGATGATTTAATCTGCGTTGAAAGCCCCGATTTCTCTTTTGAGGAAACAGCAACAACGTTTACCGAATCTTTATCAGCAGCAGCCAAAAACTGTTTCCAGTATTCTTCGGTTACCGCAAACCCATTATTAAAATCCTGGGGTGTTTTAAATGTTTTTAATGAGGCCTGGTTTTGTAGATAGAAATTATAGGCAAAACTGCTGATGGTGCCCTTGCTGTAAATGGAAGCAGCGCTTTTACTGTAAATACTGGTATCAATGGCTACAAAATAATCAGGCGTAATTCCTCCTTTCCCATAAACAATTTTACCGGCGTGGGTTTTATATATTTTACCGGTATCATTTTTCACCGAATCGGCAAACTGTGTTTCTCCGTCATGATACCGGTTTGCAATTTCATCATAGTATGCTTTTTCACCATTGGCGTAGGGTCTTTGAATACTTCTGCCAATGGGCGTGTAATACCTGGCAATAGTTAATCTTAAAGCACTTCTGTCGCTGAGGTCAAATTGCTCCTGCACAAGCCCCTTACCAAATGTGCGTCTTCCAATGATGGTTGCACGGTCCCAGTCCTGCAGGGCGCCAATCAAAATTTCACTGGCGCTTGCGGTTCCTTCATCAGCCAAAACAACCAGCGTTCCTTTTTCAAACAGGCCGTTGCGCCTGCAGCGGTATTCCTGCTTACTAATATGTTTCCCCTCGGTATAAGTAATTAATTTATCACCTTCCAGAAACTCGTCGGCAATTTCAACTGCCTGGTCCAAAATTCCGCCGCCATTGCTTCTCAGGTCAAGTATTAGTTTTTGTAAGCCGGCTTTTTTTAAACGTTCCAGCGATTCCATGAACTCGCGGTAGGTAACTGAAGAAAATTTATTCAGTTTAATGTAACCGGTTTCTTTTGTAATCATATAGCTTGCGTCAACACTGCTCAGGGGAATTGCATCCCGGGTAATGGTAGTCAGCTTTCTTTCTTTATTCCTTAAATAAGATATCGTAACTTTTGTGCCCCTGTCGCCCCGTAATATTTTTCTGAATGCATCAGATCCTGTTTTATTACCGGCTACAAGGCTGTCGTCAACTTTTAAAAATTTATCGCCTGTTTGTAAACCTGCTTTATAACCTGGGCCATCTTTTAAAACGGTTATTACGTTGAGGGTATCATTAAAAATATTGAACTCAATGCCTATTCCAAAAAACTTGCCGGCCAGGTCTTCGTTAACCTGCTGCAGTTCCTGTGCAGGTATATAAACAGAGTGGGGGTCCAGTTTGGCCAACATAGCCTGTATGGCAGTGTCAGCAAGCTTATCCATTTGTACATCATCTACATAACGGTTTTTTATCAGGTCCATTATTTCCTGAACGGGCCTGCGTTTTTCGGCAAAAAAGAAACTTTTGCCGGGCATATTGTCCCGCATTTTGTAACCGAAAAACATACCAATGATCATTGTAACGCTAAACAGAAGGGGTAACCAGACCTGTACTTTTTTATTATTCATTTTGCGAAGATAGGAAGTTAGCAATTTGGAATAAGAAATTGGCGCTGTATACTTTTTGGAATTAAAGCGAACGCTCATTTACACAAACTGATTGCCAATTAACAATTACTTATTTCGTTTTAAACATCAATATAAAAAATGTACTAACTTCAAACCATAATATCAAAATAAAATAATGGCAATTAAACTGATAGCAGATAGCGGTTCTACAAAAACGGAATGGTGTTTAATGAACGGAAAATCAAATAAAACCTTCTACACGCAGGGTTTAAGCCCATATTTTCTTTCGGCAGAGCAAATAGAATACATCATTAATGAAGAGCTAAAACATAAACTAAAAAATATTGAGCCCGATGAAATTTACTTTTATGGCACTGGCTGCAGCAATGCAGATAATGTGAAACTGGTAAAAAAAGCTGTTCAGAAAGTATTCAACGATGCGAAAATAATTGTAGATCACGATCTGATGGGAGCGGCTAAGGCCCTTTGTGGTCATGAAAAGGGGATAGCCTGCATATTAGGTACGGGTTCAAACTCCTGTTATTATAATGGTAAAAAAATTGTGAAAAACAGTCCGGGACTTGGCTATGTACTTGGCGATGAGGGAAGCGGCGCTTATTTGGGGCGTAAAGTAATTCAGCACTTTCTTTACAAAACATTTGACGAGGACCTGATGGACCGCTTTAATGCAAAATATAATACCAGCAGCGACGAAATATTAAGTGCAGTTTATAAAAAACCCCTGCCAAACCGTTACCTGGCGGCATTTACCGATTTTTTGGTTGAAAACCGGGGACATTATATGATTGAGAATATTATTGAAGATAGTTTCAACGATTTCTTTTTTAACCATGTATATAAATATCGGGAGAGCTGGACGATGCCCATCAATTTTACCGGTGGTGTGGCCTACGGCTTCCGGGATGTGCTGAAAGAAATGTGCAGTTCATTTGAACTGCAGTTGGGAAAAGTAATTAAGAAACCAATGGAAGGATTGATCAAATTTCATCAGTAAACTTATGTCGTTTAATAGTATAACAGAATCCGAATCAAATTACCGCCATCTGGAGAAGATGTCGGTAAAGGAATTATTAGTCAACATCAACAAAGAAGATAAATCAGTTGCCGAAGCTACTGAAAAAGCAATACCCCAAATTGAACAATTGGTTCAGGTGATTTCAGATAAGATGCTGGCCGGAGGGCGCCTTTTTTACATTGGCGCCGGCACCAGCGGTCGCCTGGGTGTTGTGGATGCAAGCGAGTGTCCGCCTACTTATGGCGTGCCATACGGTCTGGTAATTGCTGTTATTGCCGGTGGCAACAAAGCCATTACAGAAGCTGTTGAATTTGCAGAAGACGATCAGGAGCAGGGCTGGCTTGATTTGCAGGACCATGCAGTAAATGAAAAAGATGTGGTAATTGGTATTGCCGCCAGCGGTACCACACCCTATGTAATTGCAGCGCTTAATAAATGCCGGCATCATAACATTGTAACCGGTAGCATTTGTTGTAACCCGGATGCCCCCATCAGCGCAGCGGCCGATTATCCCATTGAGGCGGTGGTAGGCCCTGAAATTGTTACCGGCAGCACCCGTATGAAAAGCGGCACTGCTCAAAAACTTATTTTGAACATGATATCTACATCGGTTATGATACAGTTAGGAAGGGTAGAAGATAATAAAATGGTGAATATGCAGCTTACCAACGATAAGCTTATTGAAAGGGGCGTAAAGATGCTGATGGAAAAAATGCCGACGGATGATTATGATGCCGCAAAAACCTTACTGCTACAGTCGGGTAGCGTTAAAAAATCATTAGAAAATAACCATTCATAAAAAATCCTTGGAAGATTTATGGAATTTTACTAATTTACGTATCAATTAACTAATTAAAAACTCGACTTATGAACATTAAACTTTTACTTTCAACATCATTTATCGCAGCAACACTTGCTGTTTCCGCCCAGGATGCAAACAAAACCTTTGCAATAACCGGCGATGGTAATCATGATTTTATGTGGATGAACATTCGCCAGGTGGATATTGGATCTGGCAAAGTTCTTCAAAACATTTATCAAAGAGACAAAACTACATTTGTAATGGCTGAAGCAGATTCCAAAACTGCTATGCCTGCTTACAGAACGCCTACCGAGACCATGGTAGCAGCCGCAGCTTACGACAAAAATCAAAACAAACTTTTCTTTACACCGATGCGTGTTGGAGAACTGCGTTGGCTTGATCTGAATGCAAAAGGTGATGCACAGAAATATTATTCAGTTACATCTAGCCTTTTAAATACGCAGGAAGCGCTTGGTGATGAAGCCAACCAGTTTTCACGTATGGTGATTGGTGCAGACGGCAATGGCTATGCTTTAAATAACGATGCCAGCCGTCTTATAAAATTCACCACCGGTAAAAAAGTTACTATTACTGATCTGGGACCGGTTGTAGATGATGAATCAAACAAAACAATTTCTGTTAAAAACAAATGTACAAGCTGGGGTGGCGATATGATTGCTGATGCATACAATAAATTATACATCATCTCTGCAAACCATTATGTTTTTGTACTGGATTTAGATACCAGAGTTGCAAAGCAAGTTGGATACATTACTGGTTTACCTGCAGCTTTTAGCACCAACGGCGCTGCTGTTGATAAAGATGGTAATGTAGTTGTAGCAAGTGCAAACACTTTTGCCGGCTATTACAAATTTTCTTTAAAAGATTTTGTTGCTACACCAATAGAAGGTTCTGATATGGTTTACAACGCTTCTGACCTGGCCAACGGTAATCTTTTATATCAAAAAGAAGCAGATGCTGCAAGAACATTTGCTGATTTTAAACCGGTAGTTCCTGTTTTAACCAATGAAGCACATATCTTCCCTAACCCTGTTACCAACGGCGAATTTAAAATTTATTTTGAAGGACAGCAGGCAGGAAAATACAATGTTGCTATTACTGATCTTAGCGGTAAACCTGTTATGAATAGCATTGTAAATGTTGGTTCATCAAAAACACAGGTTGAAACTATAACTTTAAACAGGTCTTTTGCAAAAGGAATGTATATGGTTAAGATTACTGACGCCAATAACAAATTTATTTTTACCGAAAGAATAGTGGTACAGTAAAATATTTATGGTTATTAAGTTCATGGGTTGCCATTTTTGGCAACCCTTTTTTTTATCGCAGATTTAAATGATTATTTGGATTTTGCAGATGTATTTCGCAGGTTAAAATGTTTTCTTTATAATCATCCAAATTATCATTTATAAAATCAGCGAAATCAATTTTAATCTTTGTTGATCTGCGATTAACTTTGCATTATCAGCGCAATCAAAAAATCATTTAATCTGCGATTGATTTATGCAGGATATAGAACCATATTACAACTGGCGGCATTTATACGCAGCGGAAGAAGATCCGCTATCACCGTTTTACGGGCGCACTTACAGCGAATTTGAATTCTCCAATACGGTATATAATTATTACATTCATCCGCAGTGGGATGATTTTGGTTCCCGTACATTATACATGAAAGTTCTGTTTGCAGATTATGAACAAAATTATGCCATCATTGAACTGCTGGGCGAATGGAATGATGCGATTGAGAACGATATCATGACTCTAAGAAGAGATATGACCGATAAAATGTTTGCAAAGGGCATTCATAAATTTATATTGATTGCAGAAAATGTACTGAACTTTCATAGCAGCGATGATAGTTACTATGAAGACTGGCGTGAGGAACTGGAAGATGTTGGTGGTTGGGTTGTAATTTTGGGTATGCCATCGCAAAGTCAATACGATTTTAAGAATGCCAGGCTTACGAATTATATAACCTTGCTTGATTTTCCGCAATGGCGCACCTTAAAACCGGAGCTTGTGTTTGAGCAGATTGATGATTTGATCATCAAAAGGTTGAACGCCTGATTTTTCATAAACCCACTTTGCCATAAAAATTTCACTTATTTATTTTTTTTGCCCCATCCTGTCGTATTTTTGTTTCCGATAGCTATCGGGACAAAATCAAACTCTAACTATTCAATATGACCTGGAAACATTTTTTCACATCTGCGATTGGTAAGAAATTGACAATGGGCCTTACGGGGCTTTTTTTAATAACATTTTTGATTGTGCATGTAGGCGTAAACTCCTGCATTTTTGTAAACGACAATGGCGAAACTTTCAATACTGCAGCTCATTTCATGAGCCATAACTGGATACTGCGTATAATGGAAGTAGGGCTTTTTGCCGGTTTGATACTGCATATAATACAAGGCCTTTTACTATGGAAGCAAAACAGCGCAGCCAGGCCGGTAAAGTATTCGGTTAATGATGCAAATAAAAACAGCAAGTGGTACAGCCGTTCTATGGGCCTGTTGGGTACGTTGCTGCTTTTCTTTTTAGTAATTCATGTTTCTAAATTTTTTGTAGATACCAAGATCGCTCTTTATGCAGATGGCGGAGCAAATGATGGCAGTCATAACTTATTTGAAGACATGAAAGAGGAGTTTCAGACATGGTGGGTAGTAGTAATTTATGTTTTAGGTGTTGTATCATTATTCTGGCATTTACTGCACGGTTTCCAAAGCGCCTTTCAAACATTGGGAATAAACCATAAAAGATATACCCCAATCATTAAATCAATTGGCGTTGGATACACTATTATTGTTTGCTTACTATTTGCGTTAATGCCCATCTCTTTTTATATGGGATGGATTAGTTAAGGGCAGGAAGTCAGAAATATAAAATAAGAAATAACGATTGAAAAGTTGCAACCACCAAATAACCGATAACAAATAACCGATACAAAATGTCTTTAGATTCAAAAATACCAGCAGGCGAAATGGATAAAAAGTGGACTGATTATAAGGGCCATGTAAAACTAGTAAATCCTGCCAACAAGCGTAAACTGGAAATAATTGTTGTAGGTACCGGACTTGCCGGAGCCTCTGCAGCAGCGTCTTTGGGCGAAATGGGTTATAAGGTAAAAGCATTTTGTTTTCAGGATAGTCCACGCCGTGCACACAGTATTGCTGCACAGGGTGGTATTAATGCCGCAAAAAATTACCAGAACGATGGAGACTCTGTTTTCCGTTTATTTTATGATACAGTTAAAGGCGGGGATTACCGTTCAAGAGAAGCAAATGTGCATCGCCTGGCCGAGGTTAGTACATCAATTATTGATCAATGTGTGGCACAGGGAGTTCCTTTTGCAAGGGAATATGGAGGTTTATTAAGCAACCGTAGTTTTGGTGGCACACAGGTGCAACGAACTTTTTATGCAGCCGGACAAACAGGCCAGCAATTATTACTCGGTGCTTACAGTGCTTTAGAAAGGCAGGTTGCGTTGGGTAATGTAACCATGTATAACCGGCATGAAATGCTTGACATTGTAAAAGTTGAAGGTAAAGCAAGAGGAATTATAGCAAGAGATCTTGTGAACGGAAATTTGGAAAGGCATTTTGGACATGCTGTTTTATTATGCACCGGCGGATATGGCAATGTATTTTATTTAAGTACCAATGCGATGGGCAGCAATGTAACTGCTGCATGGAAAGCGCATAAGCAAGGTGCTTTTTTTGGTAACCCATGTTTTACACAAATACATCCAACCTGTATACCGGTAAGTGGCGATTACCAAAGTAAATTAACGTTGATGAGCGAAAGTCTGCGAAACGATGGCAGGATCTGGGTACCGAAAGCAAAAGATGATAACCGCAAGGCTGTTGATATACCGGAAGAAGAAAGAGATTATTATTTAGAACGCCGATATCCTGCATTTGGAAACCTGGTGCCCCGTGATGTGGCATCTAGGGCTGCTAAAGAAAGGTGTGATGATGGTTATGGTGTAGGTACAACCAAACTGGCTGTTTATCTTGATTTTAAAGATGCCATTGTTCGCTATGGTAAAATTGAAGCTGGTAAAACAGGAAATGAAAATGCTGAACACAATTCAATTGTTCAGATGGGTAAAGATGTTGTAAAAGAAAAATACGGAAATCTTTTTGACATGTACGAAAAGATAACCGGAGAAAACCCTTACGAAATGCCCATGAGGATTTATCCTGCGGTACATTATACCATGGGTGGTTTGTGGGTTGATTATGAATTGAAAACTACAGTTGATGGTTTATATGCACTGGGTGAAGCCAACTTCAGCGATCATGGAGCAAATAGACTTGGTGCCAGTGCTTTAATGCAGGGCCTGGCCGATGGTTATTTTGTTATACCATACACTTTGGGTAACTACTTAGCGGATGATATACGCACAGCTTCGATCCCAACCGATCACCCTGCGTTTGAGGAAGCAGAGAAAAAAGTAAGCGACCGCATTAACACGTTGATCAATATAAAAGGAACGAAAACAGTAGAAAGTTTTCACAAACGGTTAGGCAAAATTATCTGGGACAAATGCGGTATGGCCCGTAACGAAGCAGGCTTAAAAGAGGCCATTGCAGAAGTGCAGGCACTTAAAAAAGAATTCTGGAGCGATGTACGGATACCGGGTGAAATTAATGAGATGAACCCTGAACTGGATAAAGCGGGCCGTGTTGCAGATTTTATTGAGTTGGGAGAACTGATGTGTAAAGATGCACTGGACAGGAACGAGAGTTGTGGAGGGCATTTCAGGGAAGAATCGCAAACAGATGATGGCGAAGCAAAACGCGATGATGAAAATTACAGTTACGTAGCGGCATGGGAATACAAAGGCGAAAGTGATTGGGCGTTGAATAAAGAACCTTTGAATTTTGAGATTGTTAAACCAACGCAACGTTCATACAAATAAGATGAAAGTAAGCGGGTTCACTTTTGTAAAAAATGCAGTGAAATATGGGTACCCGGTGGTTGAATCAATCATGTCGGTTTTACCGGTTGTAGATGAAATGATTGTTTGCCTCGGAGACTCGGAAGATGAAACTGATAAACTGGTTGCATCAATTGATTCTGATAAAATAAAAGTTATTCATTCTGTTTGGGATAACAGTTTACGGGAAGGTGGAAAAGTGTTGGCAGTGGAAACCGATAAAGCGATGGATGCAACAGCATCTGATAGTGATTGGCTCTTTTACATACAGGCAGATGAAGTACTCCACCAGCAGGATTATCCGGCGATTGCGGATGCGATGAAAAAATACCGGGATGATAAAAGTGTGGAGGGGTTATTGTTCAACTACCATCATTTTTACGGTAGCTATAAATTCATTGGCGACGGCAGAAGCTGGTATTCGAAAGAAATACGTGTTATCAGGAATGATAAGAACATAAGAAGTTACCGGGATGCACAGGGTTTCAGGAAGGACGAAAAAAAGCTACGTGTAAAACTGATTGACGCCTGGATATATCATTACGGTTGGGTGCGTAACCCGATTGAAATGCAGAATAAATATGCAGATTTTGGGAAGCTCTGGAATGCTGATGCTGCCTATGAAAACTGGGCTGAGGATTTAAAAAAGAAATCTGCTCAGTTTGATTATTCAAATATTGATTCGGTAACGGTTTTTGAAGGAACACATCCCGAAGTGATGCAGCATCTGATTAGTAAGGAGGACTGGACTTTTGATGTGGATGTAAAAAAGAAAAATTTTAAAAATACAAAACATAGGTTTTTATATTTTTTATGGCGCACATTTGGATGGCGGCCATTTGAATACAGCAATTATAAACGTATTTAATAGTTAAATTGTTTTATTGTTAAATTGTTAAAAGACATTGGAACAGAAGCGATTTCTAAAACTTGCAGATATTGAATGTTACAGGATAGTATTTCATTTGAGTAATTATGTTTGGGATATAGTTATCAAATGGGAAATGTTATCAAAAAAACAATTGGCGAACAATTTGTTGATGCAGTAGATTCTATTTCAGCTAATATAGCCGAAGGTTTTGGCAGGTATCATAAAAAAGATAAAATTAAATTCTGGAGATATAGCCAGGGTTCCCTGATGGGGTGTTTAGACTGGAATCAAAAGGCCAAATACAGGAAATTAGTTACTGAAACGGAGTATGAACATATTTTTAATGAATTACAAAAATTGCCAAAAGCAGTCAATTCGTTGATATTATTTACAAACCAGAAATTGAAAATCTG
>JBBRCM010000150.1:0-10216 GCA_038204855.1 Chitinophagales bacterium | reverse complement strand
GAATTAAAGGAATATGGTTTGCGCCTGAACTCCCAGGTAGTTGCATAAACAATAGATGGGTTGGTTGTGTTTACTGCAATATCTGCAACACCGGTTTTATCATTGATGAAAAGAATTTTTTCAAAAGTTTTTCCTCCATCAGTTGATTTATATAAACCACGGTGCTTACTATCGCTCCATAAAGGACCGGGCACAGCAACATACACATTGTTTGAATTTTGCGGATCGATGATGATGCGGCTGATATGTTCTGTACTATCGAAGCCGTTTATTTTTGTCCAGTTTTCTCCTTCATCATTCGATTTGTATAAACCATCGCCAACAGAAACCGTGTTTCGCATATTACTTTCGCCGGTGCCAACAAAAATCACTTTCGGATTTCTCTGATCAACAGCCAATGCACCAATACTTTGGCAGTATTTATCAAAAATTGATTTGAAACTTACACCGGCATTGGTTGTTTTCCAAACGCCGCCACCCGCCGAGCCCACATATATAATACGTGGTTCATTGTTAACCCCTTCAATGGCTGTTAAGCGGCCACCCATGGTTGCAGGCCCTATCTGGCGGGCTTCCATCATACCAAAAGTAGCAGAGGTAATTTGGGCGTCGGCCGGCAATGCAAAAAACAACCCGGCTAAAAAAATAAATGCTGATTTCATAAAAAGATGATGATTTAATTAAGCAGAAAGTGAACAGTAAATTACAACTAAAGTTGCAATATTTATTGTCTCAAAAAAAATAACCCGGCTTTTTCAAACCGGGCTACTTTCAAAAAATATCTTTTACATATCGTGTTTAAAAACCGATTCAGATATTGCCTGGTTTACTTTAATACTTGAAATTAAAACTGTACCAAACTGCTGTGTAATGCTGAATGGCATTTTTACACCTTCCACGTCTTTATAATCTGAAAGATCTGTAGTCATTTCTGTCTCCTGTCCATTAAACTTCCTGATTTCTTTTGCCCTGATGATCATGCTTGAAGCGGGATCAATAAAAAATGTTACTTCTTTTCCGCCAGCGAGTGTAGCTTTTATTTTGTAACACTCCGTTCCTTCAACGTCTTCTTTTCCTATCAACTCCACCTTATGTCCTTTTGCCGCATAATCAACCAATGGACCGGCAATATCCAGGTCGCTCTGGCTTTTCTTTACTTCATCTTCGGTTTTTGGTTCTGGCTTTTGCATGCCCTGAAAAGGCATGTACTGCCATCCGTCTTTATCAGTCATCATATCAAAACCATGCATTCCCATGGCTATAATATCCTGCCGGTTTAATTTGTTATTTACCTGTGTTATGGTTAATGCAATTTCGGTTCCCTGTATAGAAAGGCTGCCTTCCATTATCACATTTTGAATTTTACCTAACTTTTCTTTACCTCCTAAAGCGGTAACGTGTTTGTTGATGACTTCATCAACTGTTTGTGCCTGTGCAAACTGTGCACAAACCAGTACTAGAATAAATAATCCGAAGATGACTAAATTTTTCATTTTTATATTTTTAAGTTGTAAATATAGAATAAAAAATTGCTCTAAGTCTATTTTAACTTTTCCGCTTATCTTGTAGTTTAAGCCGTTCAAAATAAAATCAATTTACTGCAAATGAGCACATTTAAAATACAGGGGAATATTGTAGATATAATAGCCAGGGAAGTTTTTTATGGAGAGGTTTCTGTTGATGAAGGAAAGATTATTTCTATCCAAAAACTTAACATTTCTGGTTCCCAATTACCAATTACCAATTACATTTTACCGGGCTTCATTGATAGCCATGTTCACATAGAAAGCTCCATGCTGGTACCATCAGAATTTGCAAAACTGGCTGTGGTGCATGGCACGGTTGGCACCATCAGCGATCCGCATGAAATTGCCAATGTGTGCGGAATGGAAGGCGTTGATTTTATGATTACCAATGGAAAAACTGTTCCTTTTAAATTTCATTTTGGCGCACCGAGTTGCGTACCTGCAACTATTTTTGAAACGGCTGGCGCTGCGCTAAATTCGGATGATGTAGATGCTTTGCTGCAAAATGAAGACATTTTTTATTTAAGTGAGATGATGAATTTCCCGGGCGTATTGCACGGCGATGAGGAAGTGTATAAAAAAATTGCAGCGGCAAAAAAATACGGCAAACCGGTTGATGGCCATGCGCCGGGATTGAGAGGCGATGATGCAAGGAAATATATTGAAGCGGCCTCCCCTAACCCCTCCCAGGGAGGGGAACTGAACAAAGCGGAGATTGTGATTTCTACAGATCATGAATGTTTTACTGCAGAAGAAGCACTGGACAAATTAAAATACGGCATGAAAATTTTAATTCGTGAGGGAAGTGCAGCCAAAAATTTTGAAGCCCTGATTGAATTGATGCATGAACATTTTGCCATGATGATGTTTTGCAGTGATGATAAACACCCAGATAGTTTAGCCGCCGGACATATAAACCAACTCTGCCAAAGGGCTGTTGCCAAAGGCATTGATGTGTTTAAGGTTTTACAGGCAGCTTGCATAAACCCAGTATTGCACTACAACATGAATATTGGCTTATTAAAAGAAGGCGACGCTGCTGATTTTATTTTGGTGGAAGACCTGGTAAATTTTAAAGTTGTGCAAACTTATATTGATGGGGAACTGGTTGCGGATGAGGGTGAGTCGAGAGTGGTGACTCGTGAGTGTGGCCTTTTGAATAATTTTGATTGTAATGAAAAACGTGTTGCTGATTTTCAATTCAACGTTTCAGATTTTGGAGATACAGTTTATGCCATTGAGGCGTTGGATGGACAACTGATAACCAATAAAATTATTTGCAATCCAATTGTAAAAGATGAGTTTTATGAAAGCAATGTTGAAAACGACATTTTAAAAATTGTTGTTGTTAACCGGTATAAAAATGCCCCTGTTGCAAAAGGCTTTATTAAAAATTTTGGAATAAGAAACGGCGCCATTGCCTCATCGGTTGCACACGACAGCCACAACATTGTTGCGGTAGGTGTTGATGACGAAAGTTTAATGAAAGCGGTGAACCTGGTTATTAAAGAAAGAGGTGGTGTTAGTGCAACCTCACCCCAACCCCTCTCCAAAGGAGAGGGAACTGGAATGTTTAAATCAATTGTATTACCATTACCTGTTGCCGGTTTAATGAGTAATGATGATGGCTACAAGGTAGCAGCAGCTTATACAGCTATTGATAAAATGGTTAAGGAAGAAATGGGCTCCACTTTAACCGCACCTTTTATGACTTTATCTTTTATGGCGCTGCTGGTAATACCACATTTAAAACTGAGTGATTTGGGATTGTTTGACGGGGATGGGTTTAAGTTTGTGCTGTAAAGCTTATTCAGTTTTTGCTCCCGCAATCTTCATAACAACACTATCTGTTCCTTTTGGTGCAAAATATTTTGTTTTAAAGTTTTTGCTGTTGCCTGCTGTAATAGTTTCATAAATCACTTCATGGTCTTTTTCAAGCAGGGCACCGGTTGAGCTGTAAAACGAAAGTTCAACATCAACATCCTTATAACTGGCAACCGATGCTTTGTTGCTTATCGTTCCTTTTATTACCCGCTGGCCAATCAGGTTTTTCCGGTCGCTGCCTTCCACACTTAAAAAGCGTTTGGGGTTTTTCTTTTCAGTTTCTCCGAGGGTCTCTTTCGTTTGTTCGTATTTGTCTTTTGCTTTTTCATCCTTTACCTTTTCATCGCCGCTGCAGGCTGCAAAAACAAAACTTACTATAATTAAAGCCGGTATTATCTTTTTCATTTGTTACTAATTTGAATGCAATAAAAATACATTTTTGTGACACAGAATGTTAAAAATTTTGGGGTGCCACGGATTACACAGATTGACAAGGATTTTTATTTTGCCCGCTGATTTCGCAGATAACCCAGAAAAAAAACAGATATACCTTTTTTTATTTTAGTTTTGTTTCCCATCGCTTAGTTTAAAGTTCAGCAAAGAAATAATGTATACGAGTGCGACGCCGATGAAGCTAAATAAAAGAACTTAAGCCCGTAACAAAAAACTCAAAACACCAAAATCACAACTCCCATGGTCATCAATTTAAGCGAACAACATTCTTTGATTAGTAATTGGGTGAGTGAGTTAAGGGATATGGATGTGCAGCAGGACCGTATGCGCTTTCGCCGTAACCTGGAGCGTATTGCCGAAGTTATTGGCTACGAGATCAGCAAAAAAATGCCCTGGCACGAAAAAGAAATTACCACTCCACTCGGCATAAGTAACAGCAAGGTGCTGGCCGAACAACCAGTACTGGCTACCATTTTACGGGCCGGCCTGGGCATGCATACCGGTTTACTTAATTATTTTGATAAGGGCGATAATGCCTTCATCAGTGCTTACCGCAAGCACAATCCCGATGGCAGTTTTGATATTCACATGGAATATATGAGTTGTCCGGAGGTTGAAGGCCGCATTATCATAATCAGCGATCCTATGATTGCGACAGGCTCTTCTCTGGTAAAATCAATTGAATTTTTAAAAGCAGAAGGAAATATAAAAGAGATGCATATTGTTTGTGCTATTGCCTGCACAGTTGGTATAGAATATGTAAAGAGGGCGTTTCCCAAAGCCAACATCTGGTGTGGCGATATTGATGATGAAATTACCGCAAAAGGTTACATTGTACCGGGTTTGGGCGATGCAGGCGACCTGGCTTTTGGAGCAAAAATGCAAGGTTAGCCGTAATTAGGAATTGGGAATTGTGGATTGGGAATTGGACTTACAAATTCAAGGATTTAAGTAGTAAAAAAATCGCTTGCTGAAAACCTAATTACAAATTACTAATTACCAATTCCTTCTCCCAAAACATTTCCGTGCAGCATTTTGCTGCAAATCCCTATCTTTAAGGTTCTGAACAGTTAATGAAAATGAGAAAACTATTTGTTTGTATTTGTGCCCTGCTGGCGAGCCAGATGCTAAAGGCTCAGGACCCGCACTTTTCACAATTTTTTGCATCACCTTTAACGCTGAACCCGGCCTTTACGGGTAAATTCAGCGGCACCTGGCGTTTGGCAGCCAATCATCGGGATCAGTGGCCATCTATACCCAAGGCATATGTAACAACCAGTGCTTCTTTAGATTTCCCTATCTTAAAAGGCAGGATTCCGGAAAAGGATGTTTTTGGTGTGGGCATTTCGGGTTTAACAGACGCAAGTGCCAACGGACTTCTTAAGTTAAATTACGGTTCAGTATCTATGTCGTACCACAAGGCACTGGACGAAAATGGCTACAGTACTATTGGGGCAGGTTTTCAGGGAACTTACAGCAGCCTTGCTCTGGCTAGAGACAAACTTACTTTTTCTGACATGCTGACCCAGAATGGTTTTACTGGCCCTACTGCCGAAGTAATACAGGGAAACGCACAAAGCTATTTTGATATAAACGCTGGTTTGCTGTACTCAGGTTCTACCAACGGGCAAAACAATTTTTACTTAGGTGCCAGCATGTATCATATCAATCGCCCGAAGGTTGGTTTCCAGGATAAAAACTGGTATTTAAGCGGTCGTATATCAGCGCACGCCGGTGGTTCATTCCCGCTGTCTGATCTGTTAACCGTACATGCATCTGCTATTTACCAGGTACAGAACAAAGCCAGCGAAACAACACTGGGTGCGGCTCTTGCTGCCAACCTGAGTGAGGATGCAGAAAAACCAAGTGCTATTTACATTGGAAGCTGGATACGTTTAAATGATGCCATTATCCCCTACATCGGGCTTGAATTTGGTGGGTTACGCATTGGTGCCAGTTACGATTTTAATATCTCAAATTTAAAAGCGGCAACTGCGTCCCGTGGTGGTTCAGAATTCTCTATTATCTTCATTAAAAGGCCACCAGATTACCAGGGAATTCCCTGTCCGAAGTTTTAATAATCTGCCTGTCTATATAATTTATTTAAGATGCCCTGAAAAACAGGGCATCTTAAATTTTATGCACTTAATTTTTGTATTTCTAATAAATATATTTTTCGTACATCTGAATCATCTGAATCCCTTATCAGGCCTTTATCTGTTATGTGTTGCAGAATAAATTCTTTATCAGGTTTTTACTTTGGTGATACAGATTGTTTTCGATAATTTTATGTTTCATTTAACAAAATTATACATTATGAAAAAAATCTACCAATTTTCATTGTTCATTTTGTTGTTATTATTCTCTTCATTTTCACTAACTGCACAGCAATCTTTTTTTGCACCGGTCAGTGAATCTGCTCTTTCATTATCGGGCAGTAAAAGGGTTGTGATACCTACAAAGTACAAAACAGTGAAGGCTGACATTGCTCAGCTAAAAAATTTTTTATGGTCTCTTCCGGCAGAAAAAAATGTCGGAAACCGTAATGCTTCACCAATTCTAGAATTGCCTATGCCTGATGGCTCTACGGCAAAATTCCATGTTTGGGAAAGCAGTATTATGGAAGCGGGGTTAGAAGCAAAATTCCCCGAAATGAAAACCTTTAGCGGTCAAGGTATTACGGATCCTTATGCAACAATCCGTTTTGACTATAACCCATACTTTGGGTTTAGTGCCCAGATTTTATCTGCCAAAACGGGCAGAGTTTTTATTGATGCTTACGCAAGATGGGACGTGAACAATTACATCAGCTATTACAGCCGTGACTTCCAAAGTTCCGATCGTTTTGTTTGCGAAGCAAAGAATAATGCTAATTCTAATTTGGCGTCTTTTGTTGCGGCAGGACCTTGTCGCGGCACCCAACTTTACACTTACCGCCTTGCATTAGCCTGTACAGGCGAGTATGCTGTTGCTGTTTGTTCTCCATCTGCTGCTACAGTTGCTGCAACTGCTGCAGCAATGTTAACAGCAGTTAACCGTGTTGTTGGTGTTTATGAAACCGAAGCTTCTATCAGAATGGTACTGGTAGCCAATAACAATAATCTCATTTATCTTAACGGTGCCACCGATCCCTACACCAATAATAATGGTGGTACCATGCTTGGTGAAAATATAACTAATTGTAATGCTGTAATCGGCTCGGCCAATTATGATATTGGCCATGTGTTCAGCACAGGTGGCGGTGGAGTTGCCTTTTTAGGTTGTATTTGTACAGGAAATAAAGCAGGTGGAGTTACCGGCTTACCTAATCCTGTTGGCGATGCTTTTTACATTGATTATGTAGCACACGAAATGGGCCATCAATACGGTGGCAACCATGCTTTTAACAGTACCACATCGAACTGCGGTGGTGGCAACAGAAATGCCGGTACAGCTTATGAAGTAGGAAGTGGTACATCAATACAATGTTATGCAGGTATTTGTGGCAGTGATGATATACAGCCACATAGTGATCCTTTTTTCCATACGGTTAGTTTTGATGAAATAGGTAATTATGCCGCAGGAGCCGGTGGTACCTGTGCGGCAATTACGGCAACAGGAAATACGCTTCCGGTTATAACAGCTATGAATAACAATGGGGCAAATATTCCCATTGGTACACCATTTACCCTTACAGGTACAGCTACGGATGCCAATAATGACCCTATAACTTATTGTTGGGAAGAATGGGATCTTGGTACTGGTGGTGCCTGGAACAATGGAATCAACAGCACTACTGCTCCTCTTTTTAAATCGAGGGTGCCAAAAACAAGCGGCAGCAGAACTTTTCCGGATATAGCCGTGATATTGGCAGGTTACCCTGCGGCACCACCTTCAGCTATGGATGGTTTAAAGGGAGAATCTCTTCCACAAGTTGCACGTGCAATAAAATTCAGACTAACAGTAAGAGATAACCGTGCAGGTGGCGGTGGAGTGGTTACCGGTGGAGATGGTTGCCAGGCTGGTTTTACAGCAATATATCAGATAAGTACAATTGCTACTGCAGGGCCTTTTGCTGTAACCATCCCAAATGGCGGCGAAAGCTATTCTGGAGGTTCAACACAAACTGTTACCTGGAATGTGGTAGGATCGAACGGTGCACCTATAAACTGTGCAAACGTTAAGATCTCATTATCAACAGATGGTGGCCTTACTTATCCAACTACCATACTTGCAAGTACTCCAAATGATGGTTCGGAAGCTGTTACAATTCCAAACGTAACAACCACAACCGCCAGAGTTAAAGTAGAAGCAGTAGGTAATGTTTTCTTTGACATTTCAAATGCCAACTTTAATATAACAGGTGCGGCAGCGGCTCCGCTTGTAACCATTATCCAGGCAGCGGCTCAGCCCGATCCTACATCAGTATCACCAATTAATTTTACGGTGGTATTTGATCAGACGGTAACAGGATTTACGGCGGCTGGTGTTACTCTAACAGGTACGGCGGGAGGCCCACTTACTAAAGTTGTAACTGGTGGACCAAGTACTTATAATGTTGCAGTGTCTGGTATGTCTTCAAGCGGAACCGTTATTGCAACTGTTCCTGCAGGTGTTGCCCAAAATGCTTCGGCACAAACCAACAGCGCATCTACAAGTACCGATAATACGGTTACTTATAATTTAGCGGCAGCAGTTTGTACCACTTTTGTAGGTACGGTAAGTGCAGCAGATCCAAATACATCCCTTCGTTCATTTAGAGATGGGGTTATTAAAACCTGTGCAGCACCCGGTACTTGTACTGCTGGTTTTGCAGGCACTTTCCAATATAAAATTCTTACCTGGACTAACCCAATTGCATCATCTCAATGTGTTATTGTTACACACTCAACACCAACTGCTAACCAGTCATTTCTTAGTGCTTTTAATGGCGCAATAAACCTGGCTAATCTTTGTACAAATTGGGTTTCAGATGGCGGCCTTAGTCCTACTACAGTTTTACCCAGTACTTTTTCATTTAATGTACCTGGGAATGCAACTATTTCATTTTTGGTAACAAATATCACCAATGGGCAAACTGCAGATTATAACATAACGGTTACTGCTCCTATTTGTGCAGCGGCAGGAGGACCAAGTGTAGTTATTAACCAGGCAACGGCTCAGCCAGATCCTACTTCAACATCACCTATTAATTTTACAGCAGTATTTAGCGAGCCGGTAACCGGCTTTACAGCTTCTGGTGTAACGCTATCAGGTACAGCGGGTGCAAATACAAAAGTTGTAACGGGTGGCCCTGCTATTTATAATATTGCGGTATCGGGCATGACCGGAAGCGGAACTGTTATTGCAACAATACCTGCCAACGTTGCTACGGGAACAATAAATGTAGCACCTAATACTGCTTCAACCAGTACTGATAATACAGTTACTTATAATGCTCCTGCAGGTTGCACCAGTGTTAACCCGGTACCAAGCGATACAGTTTGTTCCGGATCAACGCATCCTGCTATAACATTCAGCAGTCCAACTGCAGGTACCACATTCACCTGGACAAACAATAACACAGCTATAGGTTTAGGTGCAAGTGGTGCAGGTAACATACCGGCATTTACTGCCACCAATGCTACAGCTGCCCCAATTGTGGGAACAATTACAGTAACACCTACTGTTGGTGCCTGTACCGGCCCTACAATGACCTTTACCATTACAGTTAACCCAACACCAACTGTAAATGCTGTACCTAATCAAACACTTTGTGCAGGGTTACCAACAGCACCTGTAAACTTTACAGGTACGCCGGCAAATGTTACTTTTAACTGGACAAACAATAATATAGCCATTGGCCTGGGAGCAAGTGGTACAGGTAATATCCCTTCATTTATTGCAACAAATACAACGAATGCTGCAATTGTGGGAACTATTACTGTTACACCTCAAACTGCTTCTGGTACATCAAACCCTGGAGGCCCTGTAACGTTTACTAATCCGGCAACCATTTTAGTACCGGGTACAGGAACAAGTGGCCCTGCGTCACCTTATCCATCACCTATTACAGTGTCTGGTTTACCAACTACAGGTGTTACCGTTCAATCAGTAAAACTTACAGGAATTACCCATACCTGGGAATCTGATATCAGTGTTTTAGTGCAGGCACCTAATGGTACCACCAATGTAATTCTGATGTCGGCTGTTAATGGTTCTGAAAACGGAGGTTTTGGTATTTTAAACAAAACCTATACTTTCAGCGATGCAGCTCCAACAGGTTTATCTGTGGCAGGACCAACCAATGCCAATGGTACTTATAAACCAACCAATAACAGTACAACCCGTAACTGGCCTGCACCAGGCCCAGGAGTGGTTGTTCAGGGACTTAATCCTTTATTATCAACATTTACCGGAGATCTTAATGGTGTATGGAAGCTATATGCTTTCGA